>CAYHOY010000005.1:0-11047 GCA_964358665.1 uncultured Candidatus Planktophila sp.
AGACTCTCAGTCTTTCTTATTCTCTAAATGGAGATTCAGAAGTCTATAAAGTTGTTAAATCTGTTCCGACGTTAGGCGCTGCGAAAACATTACTTGATTCGTTCTATGTGCAATTTTTCGTTGGGCTCGCCGTTGTTTTATTGAACGTTATCGTACATTTCCGTAGACACCGCAGATATTCCAAATCTCTAAGAGCATACGTTAATCAATAATTTTTAGGGCTTTTAATTATTTTATCTCGAATAGCTTGAGTGATTGCTTCGGCGCGTGTGGAGGTTCCCAACTTTTGGGAGATCGTACGTATATCTGACTCAACGTCGCGCTTACCAATAGAGAGCGCCTTAGCGATTTCTTTGTCGCTGGCTCCGATGGAGGCCATCATTAGAATTTCTATCTCGCGCCTAGAAAGAACGCTGGCAGTAGCAGGGGGTTGGCTCAGAGTAGTTAATAAATCCCGGGTCACTGTTAAGGAGAGAATAGGAATGCCCTGGACGACCTTGAAGATAGCCTCTTGCAATTCAGGTCCGGTGACTGATTTGAGTAAATATCCGCTTGCACCTGCATTGAGCGCTGACTTAATATCCTCCATTCTGTTATCAGCGGAGAGGATAATTATGTGGATCTCAGGAAAATCCGCCTTGATATTTCGAGTGGTCTCAACTCCCGATATCCCTGGCAAAATCAGATCCATCAAAATTACATTGGGCCGCAGCGCAGCAGCCGATGAATGGGCTGCAAAACCATCACTTGCCTCCCCGACTAGTACCACGCGCCCGCCAATCGCCTTAATCCGCTCGCAAACACCAAGTCTAAAAATTGGGTAATCATCCACAACAAGGACGCGGATGGGCGACTCATCTGAATCTATTGGATTTGCCAAGTCTTCCGCTTTCATGACAGAAGAGTATCCTTAAACTCACTGAGTTACATCAATCTTGCGACGAGATGTACTTTATTTCACGAGCACATTAGATGAGTCTCGTTTGGGGTTGATGTGGCGAACATCGTAGTTACGAAATAAATAAACATTGCCACGCATCTTGTTTTGTCGCAGAACGCGCCAGCGGTGTTCACAATCTCGAATTAATTTTAAGAGGTGAAAAATGTCAAGGAGCACGATCCGAGAGAGGCTCTTGTGGTGATAATTACAGTGAAATTCCAACTGCAGGATATTAAAACCACTTTGATGTATTGCACAATCACATGGGAAATAAAGCCATGATAGCTCTCAAACGCGGACAGAAGATTCTTGCGCTACTGACTTTAATCATGTTTGTAGTGATGTCGATTTCTACATTTGCTGCCTCTCGGGCATCCCCGAAATATAAAGAGATCTTGGCCGCGGCGACTGCCTCATCGCCGTCAATCACTTTCGTCTCACGAGAAACGTTCGGTTATGTAGAAGTAGTCAAACAATGGATATACGGCAGGGTACCCAAAAGCCAAGTGGAGAGTGCTAGGGCCTTACTCGCTAAACGCTTGGATGCTTTTAATAATGTAAGCGGCAGATCCATTCGCAACCTTGCGGAGCCATCATCTCTTCAAGCATTAAAGAGTGCAGATGCAGTGATTCAAAAATCGCCTCAAGGTCTGCTTCCTCCCCAATTGCAGGTAACCACCTATACTGCAATCAATCCGAGTTTAAAAATTATCGCAAATCTTGCTTCAGAATTTCGAATTGCATTTCTGAAAGGCGTTGAAAATCAACTTCAATTGGCCAGATTGGAACGTCAAAAAACCCTCACACAAGACTTATGGATTCTTTATCTCTTTATACTTATGCTAGTTATTTTAATTGTATGGGTGGGTGTTACTTTTTCAGCTCAGTCCAAGTCCATCCAAGGTTCTATTAAGAATCAAATGGATGAACTCGAGGCTAATAAAGAGGAATTGGAGAGAACTCGGGTTGTTCTCACTGAATTAAAAAATGTAGATAATGAGAAAAATGAATTCAATTCAAACTTAACCAAGTTAGCATTGATGTTACAAGGTCAGCGGGACCTCACGATTGTATCGAAGACTGTGCTCTCTGAACTTGCATCACTGCTGAATTTCCAGCATGGCGTGTTTTATGTTTTGAACGAATCGACGAACGGTGAGGCTCAGCTCACGATGCTTTCCTCATATGCCTATAAGGAACGGATAAATATCGCCACTGAATGGAAGATAGGCGAGGGCCTCGTCGGGCAGTGTGTTGTGGAGAAAAAGCGCATCCTGCTCACCAACGTACCTGATGACTACATTCAGATTACTTCTGGGCTGGGCGAGGCTAAACCACTTAACATCCTAGTGCTGCCGATTATCTTCGAGAGTAAAGTCAATGCCGTCATCGAATTGGCATCCTTCACACAATTCTCTTCAACCCAGATAGCTTTCCTAGATCAACTCGCTGAGTCCATCGGGACCGTGATCAATACCATCAAAATTAACTTGCAGACTGAAGAGCTGCTCAAGCGGTCTCAGACTCTTACTGAAGAACTTCAAAGCCAACAGGAAGAACTGCGTGAGACTAATCAAGATTTGGAAGAAAAGTCGCAGTTGCTGGAAGAACAGAAACTTGAGGTCGAAGTAAAGAATCTCGAAGTCGAGCAGGCTAAGGCTGCAGTCGAAGAGAAGGCGTCACAGCTGGAACTTACTTCCAAATATAAATCCGAGTTCCTTTCCAATATGTCGCATGAGTTGCGCACGCCGCTCAATAGTTTGCTCATTCTGGCAGAGCATCTAGCTGCCAATTCTAAGAGCCATCTAGATGCGAAAGAGGTGGAATTTGCGAAGTTGATTCATGTCTCTGGAAATGATCTGCTCTCGCTAATCAATGACATACTTGATCTGTCCAAGATCGAATCTGGAACGGTCTCGTTGAATCTTTCGGCGGTACCTTTTGCTGTGGTGCACGACCAGATTGAGAGCGTTTTTCGCTATGTAGCGATAAATAAAAAACTCGATTTCGAAGTGACCTTTGCCAACGATTTACCCTCAGTCATCGTCACCGATGAGATGCGACTTCTGCAAGTGATGAAGAACTTACTATCCAACGCTTTCAAATTTACCGAGAAGGGAAAAGTATCCGTCCGTGTGAATCGTGCTCTCTCTGGTTGGAGCGTGGAGAATGCGAGCTTAAATGAGGCGGATGAGGTATTTGTCTTAACCGTGACGGACAGTGGAATCGGTATCTCGGCCGACAAGCAGCGGATTATTTTTGAGGCGTTCCAGCAGGGCGACGGTGGAACTGCCCGTAAATATGGTGGTACTGGTTTGGGGCTTTCGATCAGCCGTGAGATTGCGTGGCTGCTGGGTGGCGAACTCAAATTAGTAGGCAGCACTCCGCAACAAGGCAGCACCTTTGCGCTTTACTTGCCTCAGATGAGAGATGAAAGTGGAGTTGGGGAGGCAAGTTCGGCGAGCGAGCAGAAATCAAATGAGGAGCATCAGCCCGACTCAGGCGGCACGGGTACTCCAGATCAGGTCTTGAGTGCAGCGCCCGGGTCGGTCATTGCAGCTGATAGCGACCTCATGGAAGATGAGCGCGTTCTGCTAATCATCGAGAACGATCCGAAATTCGCCAAAATTATTCTTGATCTGGCGGGTGAAAAGGGCTTTAAAGGCATTGTCGCTACGAGCGGATTGCAGGCGTTGGAACTAGCGCGCAGCCACAAACCCGATGCTATTACTCTCGACATTCATATGCCAGACATAGATGGTTGGACAATTTTGGACGCACTTAAGCACGATCCTGAACTGCGCCATATCCCGGTAGATGTCATCACCTCTGACGATTATCCATTGCACTCTCTCTCGCAGGGAGCTTTTAGGTATCTCACCAAGCCTGTAAGCCCCCTTCAACTTGCTACGACAATGGATGCAACACGCACCTTCCTCGATCGGCCTGTGAAAAACCTACTGCTGGTCACCTCCGATAAGGACGAGCAGAATCAAATCACAGACCTGCTCGGAGACGGTGACATCACTATTTCGCATGCTGCCAGCGGGAAGGCGGGATTGACCGCCATTGCTGAGAAATCCTTTGATTGCGTACTGGTCGGAAAAAATCTCGGAGACATGAGTGGTGGTGAATTCATTACTGACGTGCGTAAGGATAAATCGTCCATAGAGATACCGGTGGTTTTTAATGGCACATCTATTACTGATGCGGATCGAGACGAGATTGAAAAGCTTGGCACTGTTAGCGTGGTCCGATGCGCCGACTCGCTCGACCATTTACTCGACCAGACCTCCCTCTTCTTGCACCGGGTGGTATCGCGCCTGCCGGAAGAGAAGCGCAAATTGCTCGAGCACTATCAACAATCATCGAATATTCTCAGAGGCAAAAAGGTATTGATTGTCGATGATGACAAACGAAATATCTTCGCACTCACAACCGCACTAGAACACAGAGGCGTCATTGTGTCATCTGCGGAAAATGGTCGTGTCGCTATTAATTTATTAAGTGAATCGCCTGACATTGAACTGGTGCTGATGGATATTATGATGCCGATTATGGATGGGTACGAAACTATGCGCGAAATTCGTAAGTTGGAAATGTTTAAGAATTTGCCAATCATAGCTCTGACCGCAAAGGCCATGGTTGGTGATCGTGAGAAATGTCTCGAAGCAGGTGCCTCGGATTACCTGAGCAAACCTGTCAATATTGAGCAACTCACTTCGCTGATGCAGGTGTGGCTATCGAAATAGAGGACATTGAAGTTCAGATGCTGGTCGATGTTATTTATCAGCGTTGGGGTTATGACTTCCGCGACTATAATCCTGCATCATTGAAACGGCGCATCCGACGCATTGTTGAGTTTGAAGAGTTATCATCGATATCTGCTTTGCAAGAGCTGGTACTACGTGACTCGGCCTGCATGCAGCGTTTTCTCGCCAATTTGGTGGTAAGTGTCACTTCAATATTTCGCGATCCGGGATTTTACTTAGCATTTCGCAGGGTGGTCGTGTCGCTGTTGAAAGAGCGATCTTCGCTTCGAATTTGGCACGCTGGTTGTGCCAGCGGCGAAGAGGTGTACTCCATGGCAATTTTATTACACGAAGAGGGCTTGCTTGATCGGACGCGCATTTATGCCACTGACCTTGATCAGGCGGCCCTTGATAGAGCCAAGGGGGGCATCTATAGGTTGGGTCTCATGAAGGAATACACCGAGAACTACCAAGCCGCAGGTGGAAAGGCGACTTTCTCAGATTATTACCACGCTGGTCATGGCCACGTGGTGATGCGCAAGGATCTCTCGAAGAATATTGTCTGGGCCCGACACAACCTTGTTACCGATGCCTCATTTAATGAGTTCGACTTGATTCTCTGCCGTAACGTGTTGATTTACTTTAACGCCCGTTTGCAGGAGCGCGTCCATCGCCTGTTTTATCAAAGTCTGGCGGAAGGTGGAGTATTGGTTTTAGGGAGGCAGGAAACCATGCGACTCACACCGCATGAATCACATTATGAAACTCTGGATGGTCGAGAAAAAATTTTCCAGCGGATGATCTAATGTCACTACATCTGGTTGTGATGGGCGCATCGTTGGGCGCTCTTGAGGCGCTACGTGTGTTGTTACCTGGATTACTTGAGGATTTTTCCTCAGCCCTGATTATCGTTCTCCACCGCGACAAGGAGGAGAGTGGAAAATTACTGCCACTACTTGATACTAATTGCGTACTACCCATTGAGTTTCCAGTTGACAAAGAACCCATCCTGGCTGGCCGTGTATATGTGGCCCCGCCTAATTACCACTTGTTGGTGGAAGGTGATCATTTCGCCTTCTCATTAGATGCTCCGGAAGATAATGCTCGCCCGTCAATTAATGTGCTCTTTGAAAGCGCGGCAGAGACATACGGTGCGAATGTAACTGGCATTGTGCTGACTGGCATGTTGCGGGATGGGGCGCGTGGATTGGCGGCAATCCATCGCCATGGTGGGGCGGCAGTGGTGCAGACCCCGCATGACGCGGTTGCACCAAGCATGCCTCTAGCTGCACTGGAAGCGGTGCCCAGCGCGCAGGTGTTGACTCTTGCAGAGATTGGGAAATTTTTAGCGAAGAGGACGCATTGATATGTAGGAGAAATTCTTGCAAAGTTGTTTTCAGTGAGTGTCACCACAGTAGCAGCACTCAAAATATCTCTCCAATCAAGGCAATTTAATAATTAGCGGATTTAATCGCGCCATCTCTACTACCCTTTGATATCGAATGTTTCCTTATCTAAGCAGGAAAATCTTGCCGATGGGGTGCACTTCCCCTATCGAAAGGTTTTCCACAGATGACAAAGCGCCGCCTTGTGATTACTGCAGCTTTTGCTGCAGTTGCAATTGCACTATCAGGTTGCTCAACTCTTGACAAGACGGCAGGAATGTTGAATATCGGAGAGCACACAGAGGGCTTAGTCGGAGTGATTCTTCCCGACACAATATTGCCGCGTTGGGAAACAGCTGATCGCAGATTCCTACAGGCAGCATTTGATGCAGCTGGAGTCAAAGTCGATATTCAGAATGCAAACGGCGACGTAACTGCATTCGCAACCATTGCAGACCAGATGATGGCAGCGGGTGCAACTGTTCTGATCCTTGCAAACTTAGAATCAGAATCCGCTAAGGCTGTTCAGGATAAGGCAGCTGTCCAAGGCGTTAAGACGATTGACTATGACCGTCTAACTCTCAATGGCTCAGCTTCATACTACGTTTCATTTGATAACCTAAGGGTTGGCGAATTGCAGGGTGAGGGTATTAAGGCCTGTCTAGATGCTGCAGGAAAGACAACTGCTCGTATCGTGTATTTGAACGGTTCACCAACTGATTACAAAGCAACGCTTTTCAAGGCTGGTTATGACTCAGTGCTACGTCCTTTGATCGATGCAGGGAACTACACGCTCGTTGATTCCGCAGATGTTCCAAATTGGGATCCGGTTAAAGCTGGAGCTATTTTCGAACAACAACTATCTAAGGCCGGCGGAAAACTCGATGCGGTAGTCGCAGCCGCCGAAGGTCTTGGACTTGCCGCAATTGAAGTACTTAAGAAGAACAAGCTCAATGGCACAGTCTGTGTATCAGGGCAAGGTGCAAGAATTGAAGGATTGCGGGGAATTCTTAAAGGTGATTTTTCCAACACTGTTTACAAGGCGGTCAGGGAAGAGGCAGAGGCGGCAGCAGATTTAGCAATGGCACTACTTATGGGAGCGACTCCAACCAAAGTTACAGGTTCTGTAAATAACGGAAGAATTAATGTGCCTTCAGTTCTCTTAGTACCAGTTGCAATTACAAAGGTCAATGTTAAGGATGTCATCGCAGATGGCTATCAAAAGAGAGAAGATGTCTGTGCCGGCATAGAGGAGCTCTGCAGAGCTAACGGAATTTAATTCCTCATATTTATGTGCGGGAGCTGTCTTTACTTTCGATCTCTCGTGATTCATTTCACGCCGCAGGCACTCATTCCGCATGTGAGGCTCATCTCAAATATCGCCTTTAATTGGCCTCTCCAATCAATTGGAGTATCCTGAACCTAATAAATTCACCGAAAGCCACTCATGAGGAGAAGAGAATGACTGACGTAAAGATTGAAGTAATTGAAAGCACATGTGCATGTTCTGCTGATGGTGGCCAATGCTGTTCAAGCGACGAAAATAAGTCGGAAGCTAAAAACGAATGTGCTTGCGGTACAAATTAGGAAGATTAAGTTAATAATTGAGCCGATTTGCTAGTCTCATTTTCTAAAGGAGAGATCGGCTTTTTTCATCTCCGCAACTAAAACTCTAATTGCATTTGGTCCTATGCCGTGGAGCTCTTTTAGTGCGGCCAGTGAAGTTTTGCGAAGATCGCTCACCGTAAATAAGCCATCATCGATCAGCGCACGTCGTGCGGGTGCGGCGATGGCTTAGGTCGTCAGTTTACCGATGCCTTACTTGATGCTGGAGCAGAAGTCATTATCTCTAGTCGGCGCATAGAACTTCTTAATGAAGTCGTGGAAGAAATTTCTAAGACCAATCCAAAGATATCTGCGATTTAATGCGATGTCACGATCCAGGAAGATCTCGTACGTCTTGCCAAAGAGGTTGGATGATTTGGTAAGAATTAAATTCCGTAAGCTGTGCATAGATATCCAATGCCGACACACACCGCTTCGCGGGTCTGGAAACCATCTGCGATGACGTCCTTGACGTTTGCCTTTGTGATTGCCACTGGCACCAAGAGAACTGAAGGCACATTTATTGTTCCGTTATATACAGAACCTGTAATATTGGTCGGCACCGAGCCCTTTAGCAGTGCGACTGATAAAGCTGCTGCTGCCTCTGCTTCTGCCTTAATTGCCTTATAAACAGTGCCGGTAAGATCACCTCTAAGGATTGCACGCAATCCATCAATAGTTGCACCTTGTCCAGATACACAGACTGTGCCATTTAACTTGTTCTTCTTAAGAACTTCAACTGCGGCAAGTCCAAGACCTTCATTAGCTGCAACAACTGCATCGAGCTTTCCGCCCGCCTTTAATAACTGCTCTTCAAAAATAGCTCCAGCCTTAACTCTATCCCAATCTGGGACAGCCTGGTCATCGACAAGTGTGTATCTCTGTGAATCAATCAAAGGACGTAATACTGATTCATAGCCAGTCTTGAAGAGTGTTGCATTATTATCAGTTGGTGCACCGTTCAAGAAAACAATACGCGCCTGTGTCTTTCCTGCAGCATCTAGACAGGCTTTGATGCCCTCACCCTGCAGACGTCCAGCTACTTGGCTATCAAATGAAACGTAGTATGAAGCAGAACCATTAAGGGTTAGCCGGTCATAATCGATTGTCTTCACACCCTGTACTGCAGCTTTGTCCTGCACCGCCTTAGCTGATTCTGAATCTAGGTTTACCAAGATTAGAACTTTTGCACCAGCTGCCATCATCTGATCTGCAATCGTTGCAAAGGCGACTCTGTCGCCATTTGCATTTTGAATATCTGCTTTAACTCCAGCTGCATCAAATGCTGCCTGGAGGAATTTGCGATCGGCAGTTTCCCAACGCGGTGATGATTCTGCATCGGGAAGAATAACCCCGACGAAATCTTCTGCAGTTTTATCGGCTTTTGAGCAACCTGCAAGTACCAGTGCAACTGCAGCAAAAACTGCAGTAATCGCGAGGCGGCGCTTTGCCATATATGAAACACCTTTCGAGAGGGGAAGGACAGCGCAGGTGGACTGGAGCTACTCAATGAAATCTGGTAGCAGCAGCGCCTGCTGACCAAAAAGCAAGGAGCAAAAACTCAACCGGCTACGCGGGCATTATCAATTGATTCTTCGACTAGGTCTAGGCGGGCAATTTGACATGATTCCACGGGTCCATCTGAGTGATGATTTACTCAGTACGGGGCTCAACATTGGATTAGAAGTTGTTATGAGACCTTTAGTTAAGAACCAAGGCGTGGGTGAATTTGCAGGCAAGAAACCTTTGCTGCGCGCGACAAAGGTTTCTTGCCCAATGAACGACCCACCTATCAACATGTAGAGCCTTCCCCTTCAAAAATAGTTGCGCGGTGAAATGCTCAGGCCGGAATAGCGTCGCAGCACCACTGTCCGCCACCAGGGGAATTAGTTGTCACAACTTTGCGATCTGGGTTAGCTGCCTGTGCAGGCATTACGGCCAAGAACGAAACGGTCAGGATTACGGCAATTATCTTCTTCACAATTCATTCTCCCTAATAGACTTCACAATTTGTAAAGTTTGGTTGTAAGATATACCAAACCAAAGAGAAAAGGAAGCCCAATGGATTTTGGCACTAGGTTAAGAAATCTGCGCGAGGCGACTGGTCGAACCCAAGCTGAGTTAGCCGATGGTATTTCAGCGGCCAGTTATATTTCACTCTTAGAAGCTGGAAAGAGAAAGCCAAAGCCGGAATTGGTCGGCCAGCTTGCTTCTCGTTTGGGTGTCTCGGTCGGAGAGTTGATCATTGATCAGGGAGATCAAGAGGTTGGCTGGACTTTAAATGTGGCTCAAGTAGCCCTGAGTTCTGGCAATCTGGATGATGCCGAAGATTACGCCAGACGAACTATTGAATCGAGTAGAGACGATAATGGCGCCAGACTGGCCGCCTCGGTGGTGCTCCTCCAGGTGCGGATTCGACAAGGTGAAGTTGAGGGCGTTCTGGATGAACTTGAACGCCTCTTTGATGATCATCCCCAAGCGGCTCCGGATCTCCGCGTCCGTATCGGAAATGAAATTGTTGGATTCTGCTTTCGATCTGGAAATCTCGGGATAGGGGCTCAGAGAGGTGAGGAAATACTGCGGGAGTTTGCAACCGCTTGGCCTGAAACAGAGGTCGTTGAACTGCTCTGCCGCGTAGCAAGTTGTCACTACCACCGCGGCGACACTCAGCGAGCATCTGAATTAGTTAAACAGGCTCTGGAACTGGCCGAGAAATGCAAATCGCCTAAGGCGATTGTTCAGTCACAGTGGCAAGCATCCATGCTGGCAGAGAGCCACGGTGACTTAACTCTGGCCCTTAACCACATCACAAATGCGTTGCATTGGTCCAAGTTGGCCGAACTCAATGACGTGTCGCCGAAACTAAATAACATCGCTGCAAGGATTCTACTAGAACTGCCTAATCCGGATTTGGTTCGGATTCGCAATCTCGCCGAAGTCGCCTACCTTGATTTAGCCGCACAGAATAATCCTGTCCCTGCAGCCTATGCCTGTCTAACTCTTTCTGAGGTAGAACTACTCCGAGACGATCCCTCCACTGCCTTGATGTTTGTTCGGAAAGGCTTAACTGAGTTACCAGAAGATGTTCCTGGTCCAAGGGCTAGGTTGCTCTGCCTTGAGGCAAAGGTCCTCTTTAAGTTAGGCATGGTTGAAGAGTCGCAAATTCAATTAGAACGCGCACTACAACAGGCAGTTGATATGGAACCTTCGAAGGAAGTGGCCATATATTGGGGAGAGGTTGCCAGGGTTTTTGTGGAGATGGGTTTGCAGGAGCGGGCAATTGACGCTTACGAGCAAGCTCTCTCTGCTGCCGCAGTAGCATCCAAGGCAGAATCGAACACAATTCTGGGATCTAAGCTCTGATA
>CAYHOY010000005.1:11147-127957 GCA_964358665.1 uncultured Candidatus Planktophila sp.
CCGCAGTAGCATCCAAGGCAGAATCGAACACAATTCTGGGATCTAAGCTCTGATAATCGAACACAATTCTGGGATCTAAGCTCTGATATTCGCAATTTCAAGGCTCATTAAGTAATTTACCTGTAGGTCGGCATGAGTTCATTTACTGTTACCAGAAAATTTCTTTACAAAATCTCTTTACAAGTTGTAAAGTTTAACTGTAAGATACATCGACAGTAACTTCACAATGGGAGCGGTTCATCAAGCAGTAGCGAATAAGTAGGGCAGGTGAAGAGATGAAGGCCAACCAATTAAAACCAGCCAGCGGAGAAGTGCGTATTTCCAAGCGTTGGTTTGGTGTAATCCAGATTGTGGTTTCGATGTTTCTTCTTGGAGTGCTGCTTATCTCCTACATTGCACTGACGATTAGCCCAGTTAAGGTCAATGGTATGAATACCACGATTGCGACCGCAACACAGATTGTCAATGAGCAGATCGAAGTTGCGCGAGCCGTACGCTCGCCAGCTTCTACCGAACCAAGTTGTCAGGATATAACTACGTTCTTGCAAGTAACACCGGCGCCAATGAAAGACCCGCGGGGTGTGACACTGGTACCCCAATGGGATCCCACGAGTTGCCCATCCACTTATCCGGGTGTTATGCGGGTGAGAGCCTCCGTCACGCGAATTGGATATTCGACTCCAGTTGCGTCGGCGGCCACGCTGATTTTCGTGCGATCGGCGGCTTGAGGCTCAGGAGTTAGCGCTAACGGTATCCAAGGATGCTGCGCTCCTCACATTGGCAACCGCTATTCGCGATGGCCAAAGTGCAGAAATCAAGCAGATGAAGGCGATGATCGCCCGACTCAGTTAAGAGTGGTTAGAAGATTAATTCCTGAAGGAGAGATCGGCCTTTTTCATCTCCGCAACTAAAACTCTGATCGCATTGGGTCCCATGCCATGAAGCTCTTTAAGGGCGGCGAGAGAGGTTTTGCGAAGATCACTCAACGTAAATAAACCATCATCGATAAGTGCACGTCTGGCAGGCGCCGCTAAACCTATTTCGCGCCAATCTCCATCTACCGCTTCGTATCTCTCTATTGCAGGATCATTTTTTGTTGTGCTTAATTCATCTCGCAATTTCTTCTCAGCTCGACGCGCAGCACCAGATCGCTTGGCCTCGGCGGCCATTTTTTTAGTTTTTGCTACTGATTGTTTAGCCATAGATTTCAGCCTAGTATGCAATTTAAGAATATGTGTGCGGGAGAAGGGACTTGAACCCTCACGTCCGAAGACACAGGTTCCTAAGACCTGCGTGTCTGCCATTTCACCACTCCCGCTAAACCCACACAAAAGCCACTAGTGCCCTTGAATGGATAGGTCCCAAGATTAGAGGTAAGTTAGCGATGTATCAAACGCAGCCATTGCGCGCGAAATCGAAAGGCACGAATCGATGTCACTAACACCCACACCTGCAGATAAATTCACTTTCGGGCTCTGGACCGTTGGTTGGCAGGCGCGAGACCCTTTTGGTGATGCAACCCGCGGCCCTTTGGATCCAGTTCGTACCGTTAATGAGTTAGCGGCGAGAGGGGCGCATGGAGTGACTTTTCATGATGATGATTTGATTCCATTTGGAAGTGATGAGGGCGCACGACGTATCCATATCGATCGTTTCAAAAAGGCGCTAGATGAAACCGGTATGAAAGTACCGATGGCTACCACCAATCTCTTTACTCATCCAGTTTTTAAGGATGGCGCATTTACTTCAAATGATAAAGATATTCGCCGCTTTGCACTGCGTAAAGTAATGAAAAATATTGAACTTGCCGTCGAAGTTGGTGCCAAAACATATGTCTGCTGGGGCGGACGCGAAGGCGCTGAATCCGATGGCGCAAAGGATGCCTATGTCGCACTCGATCGTTTTCGCGAAGCCTTTAATACTTTAGGTGAGTTCGTAACCGACAATGGTTATGACATTAAATTTGCAATTGAACCTAAACCAAATGAACCCCGTGGAGACATTTTCTTGCCAACTATTGGCCACGCGCTCGCATTTATTTATACCTTGGATCGACCAGAGCTCGTTGGTTTAAATCCCGAAGTTGGTCACGAACAAATGGCAGGACTTAACTTCGTGCATGGAATTGCGCAAGCGCTGTGGCAGAAAAAACTCTTCCACATAGATTTAAATGGCCAACATGGTCCAAAGTTTGATCAAGATTTAGTCTTTGGACATGGTGATTTAAAATCTGCATTCTTCTTAGTTGATTTGCTTGAGCGATATAAATACGACGGACCGAAGCACTTTGACTATAAGCCTGCCCGCACTGAAAGCGATAAAGGTGTGTGGGAATCAGCAACGGCAAATATGCGGACGTACTTAGCGCTCAAAGAGCGCGCGCTCGCTTTCCGTGCCGATCCACGAGTTATTGCGGCCATGGCCGAATCAAATATTCCAGGGCTGAACGAGCCAACTCTTGGCAACGGCCAAACATGGAGAGATCTCGCCGACGATTCATTCGACGTTGAAGCGGCAGGCACACGTGGATATGGATATGAGGCCATTGACCAGCTAGCACTCGAGCACTTAATGGGCGTTCAGAGCTAACTAGTTTTTTGCGTTTAGCCTTAACTAAACGCTCGCGCCTCTTCGTGAAATCGCATCAACTCCTGCAGAGACTAAGAGGACCAGACCGGTAACAATGAACTTGATTCCCGCGGCATATCCCAAAAGACCCATGCCATTATCAATAACGGCAACGACGAGACCACCAAGGATTGCATCGCGCATCTTTCCTTTTCCGCCGAACAACGAGGTGCCTCCGATGACTGCCGCACCAACTGCGTAAAGAAGCGTTGAACTTCCGCCCGTTGTTGGAGATACCGAGTTTTGGCGAGATGCAAAGATCATTCCGGCGATTGCAGAGAGACCCGAGCAGATCATGAAAGCTGCGATTCGAACTCGCTTAACGTTAATGCCGGCGCGACGTGCAGCTTCGGCATTTCCACCAACTGCGTAAATATGTCGGCCAAAGGCGGTGCGACCAAGCACAAAAGTTCCGATAACTAAAATTAATAGAATTACTGGAACAACATATGGAATGCCTTTGAGGCTTACTAAGTCAGGGTTATTGCTGCGCTCAACAGTGAGCGCAAAGACTGCAATTCCAGTAATGATTAAGAGCCCAGCGGTCTTTAATATCCAAAGTTTTTTCAGCTCAGATTTCAAACCAGCTTTGCGACGAGTGTTCATTCGGTTAAGACCAGTTAGGACATAAATAGCTGAGACGGAGATGAAGAAAACCCAACTCAACGTTGGTGTGAGATTGGAGTTTTCAACGGCCAAGATAGTTTTATCTTCAACACGGATCGTTCCACCTTCACCGGCTAATAAAAGTAAAATTCCTTGGAAAGCTAGGAAGGCCGCCAAGGTCACAACGAAGGATGGAATTCCAAGTCGGGCAACTAAAGTGCCAAGACCAAAACCTAAAACCACGCCAACAAAGATTGCAGCTAAGAGCGCTAAGTACCATGGCACATCATGATTAGTAATCAGAATGACCAGAACCGCACCCGTTACACCGGCCGTGTACCCAGCCGAAAGATCTATTTCTCCAAGGAGAAGTACAAAAACCAGTCCCATGGCAATAACAATTACTGCCGCTGCCTGCGTTAATAAATTTGCAAAGTTTCCAGGAGTTAAGAAAACGTTCGACATTGATCCGAATACGATGCATAGAGCCACTAAGCCAAGCACCGCCGGTAATGAACCAATATCTCCGGCTTTTATTCTGGCCCAATAATCCTGCATCGCACCTTTTAGCGTTGCATTGTCAGTTGAAGTCTCGACAGTTGTTGAAGAACTCATTTCTTAGCACCTGCACTCTCTACACCAGCAGACTTTCCAGTAGTAATTAATTCAATGACCTGCCTTGGTATTACTTCATTCTTATCGACCTGCGCCGCCATCTGACCTAAATAGAGTGCGGCGATATTATCGGCGACTTCAAACACATCGTTTAAATTGTGGCTAATTAATACAACCGCTAAACCATTATCGGCTAAACGGCGCACAAGATTTAAAACTTGCTCGGTTTGAGCCACACCCAGTGCGGCCGTTGGTTCATCTAAAATCACGACCTTGCTATTCCACAATACTGCTCGGGCAATCGCCACGGTCTGTCGTTGTCCTCCAGATAATGAAGAGACTGTCTGTCGAATTGATTTAACAGTGCGCACGCTCAAACCATCTAAAGTTTTGCGGGCAAGCGATTCCATCGCAGTCTCATCTAAAACCGGGCCGCGCTTTTTTTCACGCCCTAAAAACATATTGTGGACAATGTCTAAATTGTCACAGAGCGCTAAATCTTGATAAACGATCTCAATCCCTAGGGCGGTGGCATCACGTGGACCTGAAATATGAACTTTATTTCCTTCAAAGAGAAAGTCTCCGTGGTCAGGGATATAAATTCCGGCGATACATTTAATAAGCGTGCTTTTTCCAGCCCCGTTGTCTCCAACAAGGGCGGTCACTTTGCCCGCGGCAATATCAAAGTCGACGTCGCGAAGAACGTGGACCGGACCAAAGGATTTATTAACTCCTCGGAGGGAGAGAATCGGAGTGCTCATTAACATACCTACTTTTCTCTAGTGGCCTTAATCTAGCTAAGTAGAAACATCCTATTAAGAAAGTTGCGGCTCAGGGTATTAACCCCAAGCCGCAACCATTGTTCTTTACTGCTTAAGCGTTTCGGATATTAAAGTCCGTTAGCTACGCAGAGCTCCTCGATATCGGCACAGACGGCCTCACGTGTCTGGAAGCCATCTGCGATGACCGCACTAACGTTAGCCTTTGTGATTCCAACTGGTACCAAGAGGACTGAAGGCACATCTACGGTTCCATTATTTACAGAGCCAGTAGCTGTTGTTGCCTCTTCGCCATTAAGCAGAGCGATAGCAAGTGCTGCTGCAGCTTCGGCCTCCTGCTTGACTGCCTTGTATACAGTGTTTGACATGTCTCCTGAAAGGATTGCACGCAATCCATCAACAGTTGCATCTTGTCCAGATACACAGACCTTGCCATTGAGCTTGTTCTTCTTAAGAACTGCAATTGCTGCAAGTCCTAGACCTTCGTTAGCTGATACAACTGCATCGAGCTTTCCGCCAGCCTTAGATAGCTGCTGTTCGAAAATAACTCCACCCTTTGCGTTATCCCAATCTGGGACTGCTGTGTCATCAACGAGTGTGTAAGCCTTTGAATCGATCAAAGGACGTAGCACTGAGTCATAACCAGCCTTGAAAAGAGTTGCGTTGTTATCGGTTGGTGAACCGTTTAAGTAGACGATATTTGCCTTCATTTTTCCAGCTGCATCTAGACATGCCTTGATTCCTTCACCTTGTAAACGACCAACTGCTTCGTTATCAAATGAAACGTAGTATGAGGCTGAACCATTAAGTGTTAGACGGTCATAGTCAATCGTCTTAACACCTTGTGCAGCGGCCTTATCCTGAACAGCTTTAGCTGAATCTGAATCTAGATTTACAAGAATAAGAACCTTTGCACCAGCTGTAAGCATCTGGTCTGCAATAGTTGCGAATGCAGCTACGTCGCCGTTTGCATTCTGAATATCAACCGTAACTCCAGCTGCATCAAATGCTGCCTGTAGGAATCCGCGGTCAGCAGTTTCCCAACGGTTTGATGATGCTGCATCTGGAAGGATTACTCCGACGAAGCTTTCTGTAGCTTCGTCAGCACTTGAGCAACCTGTAAGTGCGATAGCAACTGCGGCAAAAGCTGCAGTAATCGCGAGGCGGCGCTTTGTCATATATGAAACACCTTTCGAAAGGAGATCCACCCCAGGGCAAAGGAATTCTGCCCAGATGAGGAGGATGAATCTGTTGGCTCACGGTAGTAGAAATCACCAGAAAGGTCACTAGGGAAATCCATGAAATTTCACAGCTAACCTAATAATTAAGTAACGTGAATTAACTCTCTGACGGTAACCTTGGCAGATGTCATCACAGGTGCAAGCGCTCGAATCGGCGATCCAATCGGCCATTAATCGAGCAATCGCCTCGGGAGAAATCTCCTGTGAGGCGCCTTCATCTATTGTGTTAGAGCGGCCCAAGAACCGCGATCATGGCGATTACGCCACTTCAATCGCCCTTCAACTATCTAAAGCCGCCGATAAGAATCCACGTGAAATTGCCCAGATTATTTGCGAGCAACTCAAAGGCGCCGATGGAATTTCCGGACTAGAAATTGCTGGGCCAGGTTTCATTAACATCACACTTAATCGTGCCAATCAAGCTGAACTCGTCTCCACGATTATCACTGCCGGCTCAAGCTTTGGGCATGGCGATGAACTTGCCGGAATACGCATAAATCTTGAGTTTATAAGCGCCAACCCAACGGGTCCGCTGCATTTAGGACACACACGGTGGGCGGCAGTGGGAGATGCACTCGGCCGAGTGCTTAGCGCGGCAGGTGCCGATGTCACGCGCGAATTCTATATAAATGATCGTGGAAACCAGATGGAGCTATTTGGTGCATCAGTGGAAGCGGCCGCACTCGGTAAGCCAATTCCAGAGGATGGATATAAAGGTGAATATATTGGCGATCTTGCTAAGGTGGTTGTTGCCAATAACCCTGCGTTGATGTCACTTCCTGAAGGTGAACGTCGAGAGGCCTTTCGTGAAGCCGCTTATCAGCTTCAGTTAAAAGATCAGCAGCGGGTACTGGATACTTTCGGAACGCACTTTGATATTTGGTTTTCGGAACGCTCACTTCACGCCCAAGGCGCAGTCGAACATGGAATAGAAAAACTTCGAGCCCAAGGTCATGTCTTTGAAGCAGAAGGTGCTATTTGGTTGCGTACAACTGACTTTGGCGATGACAAGGATCGGGTATTAACAAAGTCCGATGGTTCGTTTTCATACTTTTCTTCCGACACCGCTTACTATATAAATAAGCGCGAGCGAGGCTTTGATATTTGTATTTACATGTTAGGTGCTGACCACCATGGCTATATTGGACGGTTAAAAGCCATCGCCGCGTGCGCTGGTGATGATCCCGAATACAACATTCATGTCTTGATTGGCCAGTTAGTAAAGATTATGGAAGGTGGCCAAGAGGTCAAACTCTCGAAACGCGCCGGCACAATAATTACTCTGGAAGAGTTAGTAGAAAAAGTTGGTGTTGATGCAGCGAGGTATACATTGATTAGGTATCCCGTTGACACGCCTATGGTCATGGATGTCGATGTCCTAAAACGTAATACCAATGAGAATCCTGTCTACTACGTTCAGTATGCACATGCGCGAATCGCCGCGGTGTTACGTAATGCCGCCGAATTAAATATCACTGTAAATTTAGAGGAGTTTGATTCATCGCAGTTAAACCATGATCGAGAAAATGAACTACTCGGCAAGCTCGCTGAGTTTCCGCGCGTAGTGGCAGCTGCGGCACAACTACGCCAGCCTCATCGCATCGCGCGTTACCTTGAGGATCTAGCCGGTACATATCATGGTTTTTACGCTGATTGTCGGGTACTTCCGATGGGTGAAGAAAATCCAACTGCGCTTCACACGGCTCGGCTACTGCTGTGTACATCAACGAAAATAGTAATAGCCAATGGTTTAGATCTGTTGGGCGTGAGCGCTCCGGAGAGGATGTAGGTATGTGGTCCTCCAGCATTTCTTTAGGCGAAGAGCTTTCAATCTCCGGCATCACTGCAGTTGATTTAGCACAACAGTTTGGTACTCCAGTATTTATTATGGATGAGGCCGATTTTCGTCAGCGTGCAAGAAATTGGGATCGTGAATTAAAGAAGGCCTTTGGAAACGATGCCGGCACTGTGTACTACGCAGCCAAGGCATTTATCTGCACGGAGGTTGCACGTTGGATTAAAGACATCGGAATCGGAATCGATGTGTGCACTGGCGGAGAACTTGCAGTTGCATTAGCGGGGGCGATTGACCCATCAGTAATTCAAGTTCATGGTAACAACAAGTCTTTAACTGAAATCGATAAGGCAGTTTCAATTGGTGTGGGAAGCATTGTTGTTGACTCACTGGTTGAAATCGAAAGAGTCGCCACAGCAGCAGGCAAACATGGGAAAATTCAGAAAGTATTGCTTCGCTTAACTCCAGGCATAGAGGCTCACACTCATGAATTTATTGCCACCGCCCATGAGGATGTGAAATTTGGCTTTTCAATTGCAAGTGGTGCGGCATGGAGTGCGATTGAAGCGGTCCGCAGATATCCCTCAATTGAGCTCAGAGGTCTTCACGCGCACATAGGCTCTCAAATTTTAGATACAGATTCATTTGAAATCAGTGCCCAACGACTTATCGCACTTCTAGGTACATATAGAGATGCCTTTGGTGTTGAACTTGCCGAGCTAGATCTAGGCGGAGGCTACGGAATTCATTATCTACCGGGCGATGAAGAGTTAGAGCCATCAGTTGTGATGAAAGCCCTCGCAACTGCTGTGATTAAAAATTGCGCAATGTATAAATTAAAAATACCTCAGATCTCAATTGAACCTGGTAGAGCCATTGTTGGCCCGACAATGTTTACGCTGTATGAGGTTGGAACAATTAAAGATGTACAGCTTGAAAGTGGCGACAATCGTCGATACATATCGGTCGATGGTGGCATGAGTGAAAATATTCGACCGGCACTCTATAGCGCTGAATACACTGCGGTACTGGCAAATCGCACGAGCAGTGCTGATCGAACATCATCTCGATTAGTTGGAAAACACTGCGAAACTGGCGATATTCTGATTCGCGATATTGATTTAGCTAGTGATATTTCACCAGGTGACTTACTGGCAACCCCCGCAACTGGTGCATATGGTCGCAGTATGGCGAGTAATTACAATCATGTTCCCAGGCCGCCTGTTGTTGCAGTAAATAATGGAAAGGCACGCATTATTGTGCGCCGAGAGGACGAGGCCGATCTACTGGGATTGGATATTTAACGCCGTAACTCTCATCTGTGAAAGAATAACCCGCATGGACGCAGGTTTAAAAACTATCTCAATTGGCATGCTTGGCGCTGGTGTTGTCGGCAGTCAAGTCGCCCGCCTGCTGCAATCTGATCGTCAAGAACTTTCGGATAGATCAGGTGCGCTGTTGGTTTTAAAGAGAGTTGGCGTGCGCAGCAATACCTCACGTGAAGGCATAGATGCATCAATGATCACGAGTGATTTGCATTCAATTGTGACTGATCCCGAAATTAATATTGTTATTGAGGTGATGGGTGGAATCGAGCCGGCGCGTACATTGATCTTAGAAGCAATTAAAAATAAGAAATCAGTTATAACGGCGAACAAAGCCTTACTAGCAACACATGGACATGAACTCTTTAATGCAGCCGATGCTGCGAAAGTTGACTTGTATTATGAAGCCGCCGTTGCTGGCGCTATCCCTATTATCCGCTCGATGCGTGAGTCATTAGCTGGAGATCAAATTACACGTGTTATGGGTATCGTTAATGGAACAACAAATTATATTTTAACGAAGATGCACGAAGAAGGCCGAGATTTTGCCGATGTTTTGAAAGAGGCACAAACTCTAGGTTATGCCGAAGCCGATCCAACTGCCGACATTGAAGGCTTTGATGCTGCAGCAAAAGCCGCTCTTCTTGCAAGTTTAGCTTTTCATAGCACGGTAACAATTGATGAGGTTTATTGCGAGGGAATTTCAAAGATTTCAATCGAGGACATCAACGCAGCCAAGGCGATGAATGCCGTCATAAAACTTTTAGCTATCGCAGAGATAACGGTTAAGGACGAGATATCGGTTCGCGTGCATCCAGTGATGCTTCCTCATTCGCATCCCTTGGCATCGGTACGGGATGCATTTAATGCCATCTATGTTGAATCAGAGGCGGCAGGTGAGTTAATGTTTTACGGACGCGGAGCAGGTGGGGCACCAACGGCATCGGCAATCCTGGGCGATTTAGTGGCAGTTACTCGCCATCGGGCTTACTCAACCGTTGGTTACGGTGAATCAGATTATGCAGATTTAGATATTGCACCCATGAGCGAGGTTAAATCCCAGTTCTTTGTGCGTCTGCATGTTGCCGATATTTCAGGTGTTTTAGCTTCAATCGCGCAAACCTTTGCCAGTGAAGGTATTTCAATTCAAACCGTCCGTCAGGCCGGTATTGGTAAAGATGCCGAACTTATCGTTGTTACTCATAGTGCAAGTGAAGCAGCACTTACATCCTGTCTTAGTAAACTTGAATCAATGGAGATCGTTACAAAAGTTGAATCTGCTATTCGTGTCGAAGGCGCGGTTTCGTAAATGGTGATATTTGGTGGAAATAGGAAAGGCGCACATCAGTGGCGCGGAGTCATTGAGGAGTATCGCCATCGCCTACCAGTGAGTGGGAATACTCCGATTATCTCTCTGCGCGAAGGCGGCACACCGCTCATCCATGCAGCTTTTCTTTCAGAGTTATTAGATAACAATGTCTGGATTAAGTACGAGGGATTGAATCCAACTGGATCCTTTAAAGATCGTGGAATGACAATGGCGATTTCAAAGGCGGCCGAAGATGGTGCCAAAGCAGTTATCTGCGCATCTACCGGAAATACATCGGCATCGGCCGCCGCATATGCGGTTAAAGCTGGCATGGTTCCAGCAGTT
The DNA here is from genome assembly GCA_964358665.1 of uncultured Candidatus Planktophila sp. Taxonomy (GTDB): domain Bacteria; phylum Actinomycetota; class Actinomycetes; order Nanopelagicales; family Nanopelagicaceae; genus Planktophila. The sequence continues at coordinate 21,791 of CAYHOY010000005.1, forward strand.
CTCATCCCACAGGGTAAAATCGCAATGGGCAAACTCGCACAAGCTGTAATTCATGGTTCTACTATCTTGCAAGTAGATGGAAACTTTGATGATTGTTTAACTATTGCCCGCGAACTATCAGAAAATTACCCAGTGGCACTCGTAAATTCGGTAAATCCATTTCGAATTGAAGGTCAAAAAACAGCAGCTTTTGAAGTTGTAGATATGTTAGGCAACGCTCCCGATATTCACGCACTCCCTGTCGGCAATGCTGGAAACATCACCGCCTATTGGAAGGGTTATAAGGAGTACTTCAAAGATGGTATGGCGGCACGTCTACCTGCAATGTATGGATTCCAAGCGGCGGGTTCTGCGCCGATCGTAAAGGGCAAAATTATTAAGAACCCAGAGACAATTGCAACGGCAATTCGAATTGGAAATCCAGCATCATGGGAGCAGGCAGTAGATGCACGTGACTCTTCAGGAGGCGTTATCGATAGCGTCACCGATCGAGAAATCCTCGCTGCTTACCGTTTAATCGCCGCTAAAGAGGGTATTTTTGTTGAGCCATCTTCAGCTGCAGGATTAGCCGGACTTATAAAGTATAAAAAAGCCGGCAAGTTAGCTAAAGATATGACAATCGTTATTACGGTTACTGGGCATGGTTTAAAGGATATTTCTCATGCACTAGAAACTGCCAAAAACCCAGTTATTGTCCCGGTCAACGTTAAGACTGCTGCAAAGGCTCTAGGGCTTAAATAAAATGAAACCAACTTTCAAAGCTCAGGCGATGCAGGTGCAAGTACCTGCAACGAGTGCCAACTTAGGTCCCGGTTTTGATAGTTTGGGATTAGCTCTTGCAATACACGATCGATACATAGCACAAGTTCTCGATGATTCAATTATCGATATCGATGTAACTGGCGAAGGTGCTGATGACGTACCCCGCAATGAAAAAAATTTAGTGGTTAAGGCGATGTATAAAGGTTTTGAATTCTTAGGTGGAAAGCCGAGAGGAGTGGCACTTCGAGCTTTAAATGTTATTCCACATACCCGCGGTCTCGGATCTTCAGCGAGTGCCATCGTCGGTGGACTTTCATTGGCGCGCGCACTTGTATTAGGTGGCAACGAGCGGATGAGTAACGATGATTTGTTGAACTTAGCAAATGAGTTGGAAGGTCATCCAGATAATGTTGCTGCGGCAATTTACGGAGGGGCAACTATTGCTTGGCAGGATAATCAACATGGACATAACGTCGCTTTGTCAGTTCAGTTGGTGGTAGATCCTCGAATAAGCGCCGTGGTATTTATTCCTTCGACATCTGTATCAACTGCAAAGGCGCGCAAAATGCTGCCCGAGTTAATTACACACTCCGACGCAGTTAAAAACTCGGCACATGCAGCCCTGTTGGTCCATGCACTGCAAGAGCGACCAGATCTTCTCTTCACAGCGACGCAGGATTTTGTTCATCAGTCATATCGGGCTGAAGCTATGCCTAGCTCTTTTGACCTCCTGATGAAGCTTCGAAGAGCAGGGGTGGCAGCCTTTATCTCCGGCGCAGGTCCCAGTGTTCTTGTCCTTCATACAGGAGGAGATATTGAGGTTGAAGAACTGACCCGAGCCGCCGGCGATAGTTTCACCACAATGGCGCTTGGGGTATCGCGCGCGGGAGCGGCCATAGTTTGATTGGTGATTTTGCCCTTGGCCACGGGCACTGCTAACATTTAACCATCTGTTAGGCCTTTTATATCGGCCAGAAACACATCAGATACGTTTTAACAACAATCCACGGTTCAACGGGTTATAGAAATCGGCCCGTAAACCAATAGCGAAAAGAAACAGATGACAACAACAGAAGAGCCAGTACGTTCACAAAGTCCAGAGCTTGCCGCAATGACCCTGCCAAAGTTAAAGACAGTCGCAGCACAACTTGGTGTCGAAGGCGCAGCAAAGATGAAGAAGGATGCATTAGTAGGAGCGATCGCGGATTTACAGGCTAAGAATCGCGAAGCTGCTAAAGCCGAACGTGAAGCGCGCCGCGAGGCCCGTAACAGCCGCAAGAAAGAGAGCAAGCCGGCAGCTCACAGCAATCAAGATTCTGATGATGGTTCAGATGATGAGACACCATCTAGTTCTAGTGATCGAGGCAACCGCAACGACCGCAATGACAGAAGTCGTGGCCGTGATCGCAACCGTGATCGCAACAATCGCGACCGTGCGCCACGCGAAGAGCGCGAGCCAGTTCTGAGTGAGGACGATGTCTTAGTACCGGTAAGTGGCCTGCTAGATATTCTCGATAGCTATGGCTTCATCCGCACCTCTGGTTACCTACCAGGACCTAACGATGTGTATGTAACTCTGCAGCAAGTTCGCCGCAACGGACTGCGCAAAGGTGATGTCGTTACAGGTCAAGTACGTCAGCCTCGAGAAGGTGAGCGTAAAGAGAAGTTCAATGCACTTATTACTCTTGAAACCGTTAATGGAATGAGCCCCGATGAGGCGCGAAACCGCGTTGAATTCGGCAAATTAACTCCACTGTATCCGCAAGAGCGACTGCGTCTTGAGACCGAACCAAATGTCTTAACTACTCGTGTCATCGATTTGATTGCACCGATTGGTAAAGGACAACGCGGACTTATTGTTTCACCGCCAAAGGCTGGTAAGACAATGGTGTTACAGGCGATTGCAAATGCCATCACAACTAATAACCCAGAGTGTCATTTAATGGTAGTTCTAGTTGATGAACGCCCTGAAGAAGTTACCGATATGCAGCGCTCAGTTAAAGGTGAAGTTATCGCTTCAACTTTCGATCGCCCAGCCGATGATCACACAACTATTGCTGAACTTGCTATCGAGCGCGCAAAGCGTCTGGTCGAACTCGGTCACGATGTAGTTGTCTTGCTCGACTCAATCACTCGATTGGGACGCGCCTACAACATCGCGGCACCGGCATCTGGCCGAATTCTTTCTGGTGGTGTTGATTCAGCTGCGCTATATCCCCCTAAGAAGTTTTTCGGTGCCGCTCGTAATATTGAAGATGGCGGATCGTTAACAATTCTTGCTACAGCACTCGTTGATACTGGCTCTCGTATGGATGAAGTTATCTTCGAAGAGTTCAAGGGCACTGGAAACATGGAGTTAATTCTCGATCGTCGCCTTGCTGATAAGCGCATTTTTCCAGCGGTCAATGTTGTTGCATCTGGTACTCGTAAGGAGGAAATTCTTATGGGTTCTGAAGAGCTCAATATTGTCTGGAAACTACGTCGCGTACTTCACGCACTCGAACCACAGGCAGCGCTCGAACTTCTCCTTGAGAAGATGAAGGGCACTAAGTCCAACGTTGAGTTCTTGATGCAGATCCAGAAGACAACTTCTGGACCTGATGATAGTAAGTAAATAGGCGTAAATTTCATAAAAATTGGGCTTTGGCCTATTCTTATCCACGTTAACCAATCCGTTTGGTTCACTCGCTAGCCGAGATCCAAACATAAAAAAGGGAAGAAATATGAAGCCAGAGATCCACCCAGAGTATAAAGAGACCCAAGTAACCTGTGGTTGTGGTGAGAAGTTTGTTACTCGCTCAACCGTTGCAAGCGGTTCAATCTATGTTGAAGTTTGTTCTGTATGTCACCCGTTCTACACCGGCAAGCAGCGCATCCTAGATACTGGTGGACGTGTAGCTAAGTTCGAAGAGCGCTTCGGAAAACTCGCCAACAAAGAAAACGCTGCGATTTCAACCGACGCCAAGTAGCTTTTTAAAGAGACCGCATCGCAGCCTTAACGGTTGCGACCGCGGTTTTTTTATTTTACTAACGCCTAAACTCACCACCATAAATAGAAAAGGAGAAGCCACATGAGCAACGATCGCTTTGCATCAGCACATGAGATGGTTCGTGAATACGCCGAACTCGAAACCAAAATGGCTGATCCCAGTATTCATAATGATCAAGATAATGCGCGCAAACTTGGGCGACGATATGCCCAGTTAGGTCCAGTGGTCGCCGGTTTTAAAGCGTGGAAGTCGGCAGAGGATGATTTGGCCGCGGCCAAGGAGTTAGCGTTAGTAGATACAGATTTTGCAACAGAGATTCCTGCTCTTGAAGTGACGGCGGTTATTGCAGGGGAGAAGCTAGAGGAGTTACTGCTTCCGCGAGATGCCAACGATGATCGCGATGTTATTTTGGAGGTTAAGGCCGGTGCTGGTGGAGATGAATCTGCAATCTTTGCAGGCGATTTATTGCGGATGTATATGCGATATGCCGAGCGCCATAATTGGAAAGTTGAGATTATTGATGCCACGGAAAGTGAGATGGGTGGTTATAAAGATATCTCCGTAGGAGTTAAGTCAAAGGGTGTTCCTGCCCCTGGAGAGTCGCCATATGCACGATTGAAATTTGAAGGCGGAGTCCATCGCGTTCAACGCGTTCCAGAGACCGAGAGCCAGGGAAGAATTCATACATCGGCCGCTGGCGTTTTAATCTTGCCCGAGGCCGAAGATATCGATGTTGAGTTAAATATGAATGATGTGCGCGTTGATGTTTTTCGCTCATCTGGCCCTGGCGGGCAGTCGGTTAATACAACTGACTCGGCGGTTCGCTTAACTCACGTTCCAACGGGGATCGTGGTTTCCTGCCAAAATGAAAAGAGTCAGTTGCAAAACAAAGAGTCGGCGCTTCGAATTCTAAGAGCTCGCCTATTAGCTGCGGCCCAAGAGGCACAGGAAGCGGCGGCATCTGCCGAGCGCAAAAGTCAGGTTCGCACAGTCGATAGATCTGAGCGAATTCGTACGTACAACTATCCTGAAAACCGCATTAGTGATCACCGCGTAAATTACAAATCAAATAATTTAGATGCCGTCTTAAATGGGGATCTCGATGACATGATCCAAGCTTTGATTGATGCCGATAAAGCTGCTCGTTTAGCACATACGAAGTAATTCTTCATGGACATAAAAGCTTTGCTGCGCGGTGCCAAATCTGAGTTAGCAGAATCCGGCATCTCAGAAGTTGATGCCGAACATTTATTGGCTCATGTTCTCGGGATCTCACGAATGGATCTGCATAACTCTGTCCTGCTTGAAAGAACTTTAGAGGCAGTCAACGATGATGAGGTCATTGAAGCGCAGTTCTTTTCGCTATTAGATCGACGGATCAATCACGAACCACTTCAATACTTAACCGGTCTGGCAGCTTTTCGCTATTTAGAGCTTGAAGTTGGTCCTGGCGTCTTGGTTCCACGACCTGAATCCGAACTACTCGTTGATGCGGTTTTGACCCACATTAAAAACCTACCTCCACCTGTGAGTGTTATCGATTTAGGTGCAGGCTCTGGAGCCTTGGCCCTTGCTATCGCAACTGAAGCACCTGATACACGCGTGATCGCAGTTGAAAATTCGCCTGAAGCTATTTTTTGGCTCAAACGAAATGTCTCGGTAATTGCGCAGAGCGTTCGAGTCGTTGAAGGCGATGTTGCCGCTGTATTGCCAGGAATTAAATGCGATGTAGTTATCGCTAATCCTCCATATATTCCCGATGCACAACTATTGCCCCGCGATGTAGCTGGCTTTGAGCCACACTCAGCATTATTTGGCGGTCCTACAGGAATGGAACTACCAAGAGTATTTATTGCCGCAGCTGCTCGATTGTTAAAACCGGATGGGGTCTTGGTTATTGAACATACCGAAACACAAGCGAACTCTGTTGCACACGAATTAGCCCTAGATTTTGAGAGCATTACACTCCATGATGACCTCGTTGGACGGCCACGTTGGACAAGTGCAGTTAGGAAGTAGATATGGGTAAAGAGATAGATTTAAAATCCGGTGAAATCTCTCGCCATGTCAAAAAAGCTGTAAAAGCAATTTCCGATGGATACATCATTGCTATTCCACTCGAACATAGTTATGCATTTGCCTGTGATGCATTTAAGCACGATGCAGTACGCGCAATGCATGTGTTGCGTGGGGACAGCTTATTTACCGCCGCACAAGTTGGCGTCGGTAGTGCAAAAACTGCGCAAGGGGTTGTGCGCGAAATAACTCCAGATATCGCCGCGCTCATGAAGAAGTTTTGGCCCGGCATGTTGTCGATGAATCTTCGCCCGCAAACTGGGTTGAGTTGGGATTTGGGAGATTCGAATCAATTAGATCGAGTGAGTATTCGCGTACCAAGAAGTAAATTTGCAAAGGCGTTACTGGAAGTTAGCGGTCCTTTAGCAATTGCAAGCGGTGGGCGCGTTGGCCGTCCCGGACCAAAAGCATTGAGCGATATCTTTGTATTAGACGCAGATTTAGCGCTTCAGTTTAATTATGGAAATCTGCGAAAGGGTCCATTATCAACGGTCATTGAGGCCGATGAAACGGGTGTACGAGTGCTGAGAGTTGGGGCAATCTCACTGGAGGAGATTCAAAAGATCGTACCTAGCGCAATCGCACTATAAGATTGGAATATGTCTACATTCTATGGCCCAGATTTTGAAGCTCTCATTGCACAAGATCCAGAGATTGCTGCAGTTCTATTATCTGAGCTTAAGCGTCAACAAACTAATCTTCAGTTAATCGCGTCAGAAAACTTTACTTCGCGAGCCGTATTGGCGACGATGGGATCGACGCTATCCAATAAATATGCAGAGGGTTATCCAGGTAGACGGTATTACGGTGGCTGCGAAGAAGTGGACAAGGCAGAGTCTCTTGCAATAGAGCGCGCAAAGAGTTTATTTGGAGCTGAGCATGCAAATGTCCAGCCGCACTCAGGAGCAAGTGCAAATATTGCGGTCTATCAAGCATTTACTAAGCCAGGTGACACCATTCTGGCGATGTCGTTGCCTCACGGTGGTCACTTAACACATGGATCAGCGGTTAACTTTTCCGGTAAGTGGTTTAACGTTGAGTCTTATGGTGTTCGCGCCGATAATGAACTTATTGATTATGATGAACTGAGAGAAAAAGCGATTGCGACTAAACCAAAGATGATCTGTTCAGGAGCAACGGCATATCCTTCCCTCATTGATTTTGAAAAGATTCGTGCTATTTGCGATGAAGTCGGCGCAATCATGTGGGTAGATGCCGCGCACTTTATTGGATTAGTCGCCGGAAAAGCGATTCCATCTCCAGTGCCATACGCCGACGTAGTTTCATTTACTACGCACAAAGTTTTGCGTGGGCCTCGAGGGGGGATGATTTTAGCTAAGGCCGAACACGGCCCCGCACTTGATAAGGCCGTCTTTCCTGGAATACAGGGTGGGCCAATCATGTCGGCAGTTGCCGGCAAGGCCGTTGCATTAGCTGAGTGCGCAACTCCTGGGTATCAAAAATATGCCAAGGATGTAATTGTGAATGCACAAGCCTTAGCTGCAGCTCTTGAGACTGAGGGTATGCGTGCCGTCTCAGGCGGAACTCAGACTCATTTAGCTCTGATGGATATTCGCAGCACCGGCGTTACTGGCAAAGTTGCCGATGAGCGATGTGGGCTGGCTGGTATCGTCATGAATAAGAACTCAATTCCAAATGATCCAGAGAAGCCTGGAATCACAAGCGGAATACGTGTTGGTACACCAGCTACAACTACTCAAGGTATGGGCGTCGCTGAGATGAAGCAGATTGCTACTTTAATCTCACGTGCCATCGCAAGTGATGAACCCGGTGTGCACGCTGAGATAAAAACTGAAGTCCATGCATTGACTGCGCGCTTCCCCATTTATCAGGCGTAATTGATCTCATGAGAGAGTACTTGGTAACACTCTTTATTTGCGCAGCACTGTGTTACTCAATTACTCCCCTGGTACGCACTCAAGCGATTCGATTTGGAGCGGTAGCGCAAATTCGTGGGCGTGACATTCACAGAGTTCCAACTGCCCGGTGGGGCGGCGTTGCCATGTGGTTGGCAATGGCGGTGACTTTCATGATTGTGAATCATCTTCCGCTTGTGGGTAAATCCTTTGGCCATGAATCTCAAGGTATTTTCTTGGCTTCCACGGTAATCGTTTTACTGGGCATGGCCGATGATCGCTTCCAACTAGATGCCCTTACTAAACTTGCAGGCCAAGTTTTTGCAGCAAGTATTTTACTTATGTATGGAATTCAGATTCTTTGGCTCCCAATTAACGGAGTAATTACTTTGCCGCCCAGCATTGGCCAGTTACTCACTGTCCTCGTAGTAGTGATAATTATTAATGCAGTTAATTTTATCGATGGAATGGATGGTCTAGCCGCTGGAATAGTAGCGATTTCTGGGGTTGCATTTTTTGCTTTCGCATACTTACTTGCAGTTGAATTCGGCTTTAGTCGCGCAGGTACTCCTTCTTTGGTAACGGCAGTTCTTGTCGGAATCTGCATTGGTTTCTTACCGCATAATGCACACCCAGCAAGAATTTTCATGGGTGATAGCGGTTCGATGTTGCTCGGACTTCTATTAGCAACAGCTGCCATCACATTAACGGGCCAAGTCGACCCAAATGCAATCGCGGCCGAGTCTGCTGGTCCAACTCTCTTGCCACTCTTGTTGCCTTTTGCAGTTCTTGCAATTCCCTTGGTGGATTTATTACTTGCAGTGCTTCGTCGAGTTAAAGCTGGTAAATCTCCATTTGCTCCTGATAATCAACACCTGCATCACCGGTTATTGAGTGCCGGAAACTCACAATTAAAAACGGCATCGATCCTCTATTTATGGACGGCAATGATTGCCTTTCCAGTTACAGTTTTAGCATTTGCACCGTGGTGGGTTGCTTTGATTACTGCAGCATCTCTTTTCTTAGTAACGGTAGTGGTTTCCAAAATAGGAAAAAAGGAAATTGTATGAGCAGCAATGAATCGCGTTTGTTGAGAGGCGCATTCTTTCCAGCGCTTGCAGTTAGTGTTGTTGCAATAACGGTAGCTACAATTCTGAGCGGTCTCAGTGGTTTTTATGGGGCTCTCTTGGCCCAATTTGTAGTCGTAATATTCTTTATTATTCATATCGCAGTTTCGCGAATGGTCCGAAACTTAGATCCAATCTCCACTATGGCTTTAGCGCTCTTTTCATACTTTGCAAAGCTCTTTGCTCTTGGCCTACTGCTCTGGGCAATCGCTAAGTTCACTGACCGGGCTACGATTAGCCGAACCGCTTTTGGATCCACGGCGGTTTTACTCACAATCTCCTGGCTTTGGGGCGAGATTGCCAGTTTCATGAAACTTCGCCTACATTTACCCCTCCCGGATACGAAAGCGTAAGGAGCCCTGGATGGTAAAGCGCGAAGAGAGTGCAATGTGGTCGATCTTTGGCTACCTCCTTTCTGGTCTGCTCTTTTGGGGCGGAATTGGATATGGCCTAGATCAGTGGCTCAATAAGGGCTACTTCACTCTGCTTGGCCTCTTAGTGGGCATCAGTGGCGCTATTTATCTCGTATGGCTGCGCTTCGGGCGGGAGTGAGCCGCCCCACTTTTTTAGTAGGCAGTTGGATTTCTCAACCTGGCCGCCTCTGCCATAGGCTTCCCTCGTCTTTCCCGTTGTAGTCAATATTTTCAACCTCTGAAGGAGTTATGCGTGCGCGAGTTACTGCGTTCTGGCACAGGTGGTGGCTTTGTCCCACCGAGCAGCTCCGATTTCGAACTCCCACCAATCTTTGGTGAAAACGCTTATACAACTAAACCAATATTTTTAGTTTTCTTTTCAGTAATTCTCATCTCAACATTTTTCATTCTCGCTTCGCGAAAAGCTGCAGTTGTTCCTTCGAAGCTTCAGTTCGCGGGCGAATCTGTTTACGGTTTTGTCCGAAATGATTTAGCTAGAGACGTAATTGGACATGACTTTCTGCGTTTTGTGCCCTACCTCTTTACACTCTTCACATTTATTTTAGTTAACAATGTGTTCGGAATTGTTCCGTTACTGCAGTTCCCGACAATGTCGCGCATATCTTTCCCTTATGTATTAGCACTGACCGTTTACCTCGTTTTTCATTATGTTGGAATTCGGAAACAGGGCGCACTCAAATATTTTAAAGAGATCATGTTTATGCCAGGCGTTCCAAAAGCGGCATACATTCTTATAACTCCACTGGAAATTCTTACTTTTTTTGTCGTGCGTCCTTTAACTCTCGCACTTCGTCTATTTGCAAATATGTTTGCGGGCCACTTGTTGTTGCTCGTGTTTATCTTGGGTGGAGAACATCTCCTCCAAGGCGTAATTGGTTTAAAGTTGATCAGCCCATTTGCCTTCGCTGTCGGCATTGTGTTGACCTTCTTTGAATTCATGGTTCAAGTGCTGCAGGCATACATCTTTACTCTGCTTGCAGCTCTCTATATCGCCGGCGCCCTTGCCGACGAACACTAATAGGAAATAAGGAGAAAAAATGGAAGGCACACTTAACCTCGTTGGTTTTGGCCTCGCAGCAATCGGTCCCGGAATCGCAACTGGTCTTATCTTCGCCGCATATATAAACGGCGTCGCACGTCAGCCAGAGGCACGTAGCGTCCTACAGCCAATCGCATTCCTAGGCTTCGCACTTGCTGAAGCCCTTGCACTCTTCGGCCTCGTTCTCGCATTCGTTCTCTAAAACATATTCGATTTTACTAATTGAAACTTAAGGACAACTGATGCAATTTCTCAACTTAGCCGCGGAGGAGAAGATTAATCCGCTGATTCCACACACTGCAGAGATTGTTGTGGGTGCGATCGCTTTTACCCTTCTCTACTTAACCCTACGTAAATTTGTAACGCCAATGTTTGAAAAGGCATTTACAGAGCGCACTAATGCAATTCAAGGTGGTATTGAACGTGCTGAGAAAGCACAACTTGAGGCTCAACGCGCACTTGCTCAGTACACCGAACAGCTCGCTAAAGCCCAGGCAGAGGCTCAAGTTTTGCGCGAAGATGCACGCGTTCAAGGAGCAGCCATTATTGAAGATCTTCGGACCAAAGCACAAGAAGAGGCCGCTCGAATTACTGCAACTGCACACGCCTCAATTGAGGCAGAACGTCAGCAAGCGATTACTTCACTTCGTACCGAAGTTGGTGCGCTAGCTGTCGAGCTTGCTTCAAAGATTGTGGGCGAGTCACTCGATGATGCAGCACGCCAATCACGTGTTGTCGATCGCTTTTTAGAAGATCTTGAGAAAACTAACAACTAGTTAAAAACAGCGAAAAGGAAGCAGTAAAAGATGAGAGCTCACCTCGGAGGCAGCAGCCGTCAGTCACTCGTGACTGCTCGCGCAGCGTTAGATGCTGCCGTAAAAGGAGTAGATGCATCAAAGGCATCTACATTGAGCGCTGAACTTTTCTTTGTCGCAGATGTACTTGATACAAATATCGCAGTGCGTCGTGCATTAACTGACTCTTCTCGTGATGATAAATCTAAGTCGGTATTTCTTTCAGAGTTATTCGGTTCAAAAATCGGCGCTCTGACACTTGGAATTGCAATTGAAATATCGGCTATGCGTTGGTCTGCTCCAAAGGATCTTGTATTAGTGATTGAGCAGTTAGCAATTGAGGCAGAAGCATCGGCTGCCAACATTGCAGGCGAACTCGATCGCGTAGAAGATGAAATCTTTACCGCCTCACGTACGATTGCCGGCTCAGCCGAACTTCGCAAGGCACTGACATCGGATGCAAAGCTTGCTAAAGCAACACTCGTTAGCGAGATTCTTAAGGGTGCATCTGGTTCGACCGTGAAACTTGTTTCGCAGTTAGCAAATACTTGGCGTGGACGAAGCATTGAATCAGCCTTTGATGACTATGCCCATGCCCTTGCCGCACGACGTAATCGCGTGATTGCGCTGGTCCGCGTAGCCGCGCCACTGAGTGGGATCCAACTAGAACGCTTATCTACTGCACTTAATAACCAAGTAGGTCAGCCAGTACGTATCAATATTGAGATCGAACCGACAGTAATCGGCGGAGTTTCAGTCAAGTTTGCAGATGAGTTAGTAGATGGAACAGTTTCAAATCGTTTGGCTGGGGCCGCACGCGCCGTAGTCGGAAGCAAATAAAGGGAGAAATACATGGCAGACCTCACGATCAACCCGGCCGAAATCCAGGGAGCCTTAGCGAACTTTGTTAAGTCTTACGATCCAGGCGTTGCAGCTCGCGACGAAGTCGGAACCGTTAGCCAAGCAGGCGATGGAATCGCCCGCGTTGAAGGGCTGCCATCAACGATGGCAAATGAGTTGTTGCAGTTTGAAAATGGCACACTTGGCCTGGCACTCAACCTCGACGTACGTGAAATCGGCGTAGTTATCTTGGGTGGTTACGAAGGAATCGAAGAGGGAACATCAGTTCGCCGCACAGGTGAAATTCTCTCAGTACCAGTAGGCGATGCCTTCTTAGGTCGCGTTGTAGATCCACTAGGTCGTCCAATCGATGGCAAGGGTGAGATCAAAGCCGATGCACGTCGAGCACTTGAACTTCAGGCTCCCTCTGTAGTTCAGCGCCAACCTGTAAAAGAGCCACTCGCAACTGGAATCAAAGCAATTGACGCGATGACAGCTATAGGTCGCGGACAGCGCCAGTTAATTATTGGCGATCGCCAGACCGGTAAGACTGCCGTTGCGGTAGACACAATTATTAACCAGAAGGAAAACTGGAAATCTGGAGATAAGAAGAAGCAAGTTAAATGTATTTATGTTGCTATCGGGCAAAAAGGTTCAACGATCGCTGCAGTTAAGGGTGCACTCGAAGAGGCCGGCGCGATGGAGTACACAACTATCGTTGCATCTCCTGCCTCCGACCCGGCTGGCTTTAAATACTTAGCTCCATACACTGGCTCTTCAATTGGCCAGCACTGGATGTATAACGGCGAACATGTACTTATCGTCTTTGATGATCTATCAAAGCAGGCCGAGGCTTACCGTTCAGTCTCATTGCTTCTTCGCCGCCCACCAGGTCGCGAGGCATATCCTGGAGATGTTTTCTATTTACACTCACGTTTATTAGAGCGTTGTGCAAAGCTCTCCGATGAACTCGGTGGCGGTTCGATGACTGGTCTTCCAATTATTGAGACTAAGGGAAATGACGTTTCTGCCTTTATTCCTACAAACGTTATTTCAATTACCGATGGACAGTGCTTCCTTGAAACAGATCTATTTAACGCAGGAGTTCGTCCAGCAATTAACGTGGGCATCTCTGTTTCTCGCGTGGGTGGCTCTGCTCAGACAAAGGCGATGAAGAAGATCGCTGGTCGTCTACGCCTTGACCTGGCACAGTTCCGTGAGCTCGAAGCCTTCGCAGCATTTGGTTCAGATCTAGATGCAGCCTCAAAGGCACAACTAGAACGCGGAGCGCGCATGGTTGAACTCTTAAAGCAGGGTCAGTACTCACCATATTCTCTCGAACATCAGATTGTTTCAATCTGGGCCGGTACATCAGGTGCTCTAGATTCTGTAGCAGTTGCAGATATCCGTCGCTTTGAGGCCGAACTCCTGGAGTTCATTGGTCGCGAACGCAAAGATATATTCACGGTAATCGCAGAGACGAAAACGCTCGAAGATGACACCGTTGCAAAGATGCAGAGCGCCGTTGATGATTTCAAAAAGATCTTCAAAAGCTCTGCTGCGGCTATAGTCAATGACGCTCCAGCTGAAGCTCTCGATGGCGAAGGTGCGGAGCAGATCACAAAGTATGTTCCACCGGCGGTGAAGAAGTAACCCATGGGTGCCCAACTTCGCGTTTATCGCAGACGCATGCGATCCGTTAAAGCGACTAAAAAGATTACGAAAGCCATGGAGTTAATCTCGGCATCTCGTATCGTTAAAGCGCAGCAACGAGTCAGTGCTTCGACTCCTTATGCCAATGAGTTGACCCGTGCGGTATCTGCAGTTGCTTCGTTCTCTTCAACTGACCATCCTCTAACCACTGCTAGCGAGAATCCAATTCGTGCTGCGATTTTGATTATCTCTGCAGATCGAGGAATGGCCGGGGCATACTCAAATAATGCAATTAAAGAGGGTGAACAGTTAGCCGCTCTTTTGAAAGAGCGTGGCCTTGCGACGAAGTCCTATCTTGTTGGTCGCAAAGCAGTTAACTACTATCGTTTCCGTAATCGCGAAATATCAGGCCAGTGGACTGGTTTTTCAGATAACCCAACGTATGAGGATGCTAAGCAAGTTGCTGACGCGCTCATTAAAGCTTTCATCGCCGATGCACAGGTCGATCCTGCAGGTGTCGATGAGATTCACATAGTCTTTACTGAATTTAAATCAATGCTTACGCAAAATGCATTGGCGAAGCGGATGCTTCCCCTTGAAGTGGTGGAAAGCGAAATGCCAGCTCCAACTGGTTTACTACCCATGTATGAATTCGAACCTAATTCCGAGGTTGTGCTTAATGCACTCTTGCCTCGTTATATTGAGGCTCGAGTATTTAACGCGATGTTGCAATCGGCTGCCTCTGAGCATGCTGCGCGGCGTCGTGCAATGAAGTCGGCGACTGACAATGCCGATGATTTAATCAAGTCGCTCACACGACTTGCGAATGCAGCCCGTCAAGCTGAAATTACCCAAGAGATCAGTGAAATTGTTGGCGGCGCAGACGCGTTGGCCTCAGCTAGTGCAGGGAGTGAATGATGTCGGCATCAACAGGTAAAGGTCGCGTAGCTCGCGTTATTGGACCGGTAGTGGATATTGAATTTCCAGCCGATTCAATGCCATCGATCTTCAACGCGTTACACGTAGACGTAACCATGTCAGGTACTACACGTACCTTGACGATGGAGGTCGCCCAGCACATTGGTGACAACCTCGTGCGCGCAATTTCTATGCAACCAACCGATGGAATGGTCCGTGGTACAGAGGTATCTGACACGGGCTCTGCTATCTCAGTACCAGTTGGTGACGTAACAAAGGGTCACGTATTCAACACTCTTGGTGAATCCATGGATGTTCCAACATCTTCCCTGGATATCAAAGAGCGCTGGCCAATTCACCGCAATGCTCCAGCATTTGATCAGCTAGAGTCTAAGACTGAGATGTTTGAAACTGGAATTAAAGTTATCGATCTTTTAACACCATATGTAAAGGGTGGAAAGATTGGTCTCTTCGGTGGTGCTGGTGTTGGTAAAACTGTTTTGATTCAAGAGATGATTTACCGTGTTGCTGAAAACTTTGGTGGAGTATCTGTGTTCGCCGGTGTTGGTGAGCGTACTCGTGAAGGTAACGACCTATTTTTGGAAATGACCGAGACAGGTGTTATCAATAAAACCGCCTTAGTCTTTGGTCAGATGGATGAACCACCTGGCACACGTCTTCGCGTTGCACTCTCAGCGCTCACAATGGCCGAGTACTTCCGTGATGTGCAAAAGCAGGATGTACTTTTGTTCATCGACAATATTTTCCGCTTCACTCAAGCTGGCTCTGAAGTATCAACGCTTCTTGGCCGTATGCCATCTGCCGTGGGATATCAGCCAACTTTGGCCGATGAAATGGGTCAGCTACAGGAGCGCATCACATCAACGCGTGGTCACTCAATTACATCTATGCAGGCGATCTATGTTCCTGCCGATGACATTACTGACCCAGCTCCACATACAACATTTGCGCACTTAGATGCCACAACAGTTTTGTCCCGTCCGATTTCTGAGCTTGGTATCTACCCAGCTGTGGATCCACTCGACTCAACTTCACGCATCTTGGATCCACGCTACATCGGTGAGCACCACTTCCGTGTCGCTAACCGAATTAAGCAGATCTTGCAGCGTTATAAGGATCTACAAGACATCATTGCGATTCTTGGAATCGATGAGCTATCTGAAGATGACCGAGTTCTCGTTGGCCGTGCACGTCGTATTCAACGCTTCTTGTCTCAGAATACTTTCGTTGCCAAAGTCTTTACTGGCATTGAAGGCTCCTTCGTTCCACTAGTCGACACTATCGCGGCTTTTGAGGCCCTCGCCGATGGAAAGTATGACCATGTTCCAGAGCAGGCCTTCTTCATGTGCGGTGGTCTAGATGACGTAGAACGTCGTGCCGCTGAACTATCAGCAAGCGTTGGAAAGTAATAGAAACATGACACTAAACGTCGAGCTCGTATCTCCAACAGAGCGCGTCTGGTCGGGGAAGGCTTCATTTGTCTCTGCCCGAACCGTTGAGGGGGAGCTCGGAATTTTGAGCGATCACGCGCCGCTCTTTGGAGTACTTGTCGATGGAGCAGTGAGCATAAAAGGTATTGATGGAAGCACCACTGAATTTACTGTTAGTGGTGGCTTCTTATCAGTATCAAATAATAGGGTTTCGATTCTTACTGAAACTGTGAGCAAGTAACTTACTTTAAGTGATGTTCAGTTTCAATTAGGCGAACCGTCTTTGACTGACCACGCATTACGATTGACTGACTTACAGCGCCAAAACTTGTATAGCGAATTCCCTTTATTAACTCACCATCGGTAATTCCAGTTGCCGCTAAGAAAACATCTTCGGAGTTCACGAGATCCTTGGTGTACAAAATTGAACCAATTGACTTACCATCTTCAAATAACTGACTTTGAATTGCCCCACCTAAACAAATCATTGCAGCGGCAGCTATTACACCTTCTGGAGTGCCACCAATGCCCATCAATAAATCAATGCCAGTGTTGGGACGTGCAGTTTCAATTGCGGCTGCAACATCACCATCTTGAATTAAGCGGATGCGCGCACCTGCAGCACGGATTTCTGCAATTAATCGCTCATGTCGTGGACGATTTAGTACCACAACCGTAACATCACTTATCGCCAAATTTTTTGCCTGTGCAACTGCATGTATGTTCTCGGCAGTCGTTGCCTGTATGTCAATGGCATGAGCGGCCTGCGGCCCAGTAACAATCTTGTTCATATAAAAAGAAGTCTTAGGGTCAAACATGGTTCCGCGAGGTGATAAGGCAATCACTGAAATTGCCCCATTCATTCCATTTGCAGTTAATGAGGTCCCATCTATCGGATCGACTGCAACATCACATGATGGTCCTTGCTGATTTCCGACGCTCTCTCCATTATGGAGCATTGGAGCGTGATCTTTTTCACCTTCACCAATGACTACTACACCTGCCATATCAACAGTATTAATCATTTCGCGCATAGCTTCGACTGCGGCTTTATCAGCTAAATTTTTCTCACCACGACCTACCCACGGCGCTGCGGCAATCGCCGCGGTTTCTGTTACGCGAATTAGTTCGAGGGCTAAGTTGCGATCTGGGATTGGAGGCATTATTCACGGCTCACTTTCGCTCCTAGGGTGACAAGTTGCTCAGTAAAGTTAGGATAGCCACGATCTACATGGAAGGCGGCATCTATAGTTGTTTCACCCTCACTTACGAGAGCTGCTAGAACTAAACCTGCACCGGCACGGATATCGGTGGCCTCAACTGGTGCCCCGGATAGCTCCGGAACTCCATTAATCGATGCATGGTGGCCATCGACCGATATTTGCGCTCCAAGTCGTATGAGTTCGTTGACGAACATAAAGCGTGATTCAAATACATTTTCTGTCACTAAAGAGTGTCCATCGGCAATCGAGTTCAGGGCAATAACCATGGGCAGCAAATCTGTAGGAAAGCCTGGATAGGGAAGAGTTACCACATCGATAGCGTGTGGCCTTGAATCCATTCGTACGCGTATACCATCGGAAGTCGATGTGACGATTGCACCAGCGCTTACGAGTTTTTCAAGGGGCAACTCTAAATCGCTAGCACGCGCTCCATGTATTGTAATGTCACCTCGCGTCATTGCCGCGGCGAATGCCCAAGTCCCAGTAATGATGCGATCAGGAATTGTTACATGAGTTGTAGGGTTGAGTTTTTCCACTCCAGTAATTGTGATTAGTGGAGTTCCGAGGCCTTGAATCTTTGCACCCATAGATATTAAGAATTCGCCGAGATCGATTAAATCTGGTTCTCGTGCAGAGTTTTCGATTGTTGTTACACCTTTAGCTAATACAGCTGCCGTCATAATATTCTCTGTCGCGCCAACACTTGGAAAATCAAGTTCTATATACGCTCCGGTTAAACCAAGTGTTGCCTCGGCGATTACATATCCGTGTTCAATATGCGCACTCGCACCCAAGGCTTCTAAACCCTTGATGTGAAAATCCAAGCCTCGCGATCCAATTGCATCCCCACCAGGTAGTGCTACCTCAGCTTTACCAATTCGAGCGACAAGCGGACCTAAAACATTTATAGAGGCACGCATTTTTCGCACGAGATCATAATCTGCTCGGTATCCTAGTTTTTCAGGAACATCGATCGTCACGGTATCTCTTTCATGGATTACCGTGCAGCCCAG
Source organism: uncultured Candidatus Planktophila sp. (assembly GCA_964358665.1). Taxonomy (GTDB): domain Bacteria; phylum Actinomycetota; class Actinomycetes; order Nanopelagicales; family Nanopelagicaceae; genus Planktophila. Next base: position 39,988 of record CAYHOY010000005.1, read on the forward strand.
GCGCGTCAAGAGATCTGACATGATGTCGACATCGGCAATCTCTGGCACATTCTCGATTGTGGTCGTACCGGCGGCTAAAATCGATGCCGCCATTAGTTTTAGAACGGAGTTCTTTGCTCCAGTGACAGTAACTTCTCCACGCAGACTTACTCCTCCCGTGACGCGGAAACGATCGAGAGATGCCATGTCCGCAGTCTACTTATAGGCTATAGGCATGGTTAATTTGACGCGTATTTACACCAAGACCGGCGATGATGGAACTACTTCATTAGGTGACATGAGCCGAACCTCAAAAAATGATCCGCGACTTGAAGCCTACGCCACCGTGGATGAAGCTAACTCTTCGATCGGGGTAGTGCTTGCGGCAGGAAATTTAAGTGAAGATGTTCGCGCATTGTTAGTGCGAATTCAAAATGATCTCTTTGATGTTGGCGCCGATTTATGCACTCCTGTGGTTGACGCACCAGCCTTTGAGCCACTTCGTGTTCTGGAATCCCAGGTTACATTTTTAGAAGAGGCAATCGATAAATACAACAGCGAATTAGAGCCATTGCGCTCATTTGTTCTGCCTTCGGGCACACCAGCGGCTGCACATCTTCATGTTGCGCGCACCGTTGTGCGCCGTGCAGAACGTTGTACATGGGCTGCAATTCATGGATTTGGCGGAGGAGTTAGTCCAATAACTGCAAAGTATTTAAATCGTTGCTCAGATCTGCTCTTTGTTTTAGCACGACATGTAAATAAAGATATCGGTGATCAACTGTGGGTCCCTGGAGCTAATCGCTAATTATTACCGCTGTATATGTTGAACTTGGAATTTTCTCACTTGGAGCATCATGGTGACAGTTTGCAGATATCCCTGATACTCGGTGACGCAACTCCAGCGGTTCCTCGCTAACAAGCAGAATAGTAACAATTTCTTTAGGCGCAGTGGCCCTCACTAGCGAACGTATAGTTCCAAAAGTAATCCTAGTTTTATCTTCGGCCGAAGTCTCACCCGTTAATTTGGCATTAACCTCCCACCAAGTGCAGCCATTGAGGGATGCGATTTGAATAGCACCACATGAGAATTTCTCACAAACTGGTACTCCATCTACTCTTTGAGCCAGCGCCCTAGCTAATTTTTTATCGCTCGATGCCGTTCCTATTAACTCTTTTGCGCTCGGAATTCTGGCAAAAACTTCACCGCTAGATTTGAAAGCAACGGGTGGCCACTTTGGCGACGGTGATGGAGGGAGGCGTTTTTTGCTCTTTTTTGTAGCAACTCTCTTTTTTACTACTGGAGTCTTTTTTACGGTCGGCTTTTTAGTTGGCGTGGCTTTCTGGGTTACTGTGGCCTTCGAGGTTGGAGTAGGTGAATTAGTAGCGCTTGTCGCTACTGGCGTTATCAATGTTGCCGCAATAACGAGTATTAATACGCGCTTAATCACGATCCCACTTAAATTTACGTACTGAAAAGAATACTCCGATGATGAGCCAGACTAGTAATACCGCAAAAGTTCGCTCATTTTCCCAGGATTTTGCGATCTCTTGAACTGCAAAGGAATCTGGTAAAAAGACTGATCGCATGCCTTGAGTGAGCCACTTAAGTGGAAAAATTGCAGCGATTTGTTGCATCCATGGAGGGAGTTGTGTAAAAATGAAAAATACGCCGCTAAAGAACTGCAAAATAATTACGATGGGCGAAACAACTGCCGATGCTCCTCGACCACTCTTTGGAATAATTGAAAATGCGATTCCGAGCGCGGTCGAACATGCACTTCCCAGTAAAACCAACCAGGCGAAAGTAATCCATTTATCAGCGCCGGTTGGCATTTCAAGACCAAAGAAGAGTAAGCCGAATCCAAGGAGCATGAAAATCTGTATGACCATGCTTACTGTGACGAGAATGGCCTTTCCAATGAAATAGCTAGATGCCGGCATTGGTGTTCCGCGCAACCGCTTAAGCGCTCCGAAGTCGCGCTCTAATGGAATTGTGATTGCAAGTGCCTGAAAGCCGGTATTAACTAAACCTGATGCAATCATTCCCGCAGCAAAGTACTGGGAAAAAGTTACTCCTGGTGCGATGGTGTCTTTAAAGACTGATCCAAAAATCGCCAGCAAAATTACGGGAAAGAAAAGTGTAAAAACAACAGACTCTCGTTGCCTTGAAAACTGTCGAATCTCTAAACCCCCGCGTCGAATGCCGAGCGAAATAGCGCTAGGAATCTTACTCATGTGTTTTACCAATCATTCGAAGGTAAATATCTTCCAAAGATGGGCGAGTTACAGTGAGTTCCGGAATTTCACCGTTAAAAATTGAAGTCAGTTTGTTAACTAGAGCTGTGGGACTATCCGTTGCTTCGGTCTTAATCTGACCCGCCTCGCGCCATGTAACAAGGGCTTGAGAAGTACTACGTCCACCGAGCTCAGTCGGTGTAGATATCTCTATAATTTGACCATTATTTATGACTGCAACGCGATCTGCGAGCGCTTCTGCCTCATCCAAGTAATGGGTTGTAAGAAGAATTGTTGTGCCATTTCCTCGCAAGTTTTCAATTAGCGTCCAAAATGCTCGCCTTGCCTCTGGGTCAAAGCCGGTCGTAGGCTCATCCAGAAAAAGAAGCTCTGGATTGCCAACTATGCCAAGCGCGACATCTAGACGCCTGCGTTGACCTCCCGAAAGTTTTCGGATGAGCGAACCAGCCTTTTCATCCAAGCCAACAGCATGTATCACCTCATCAACTCTTCGAGGATTTGAGTAATAACCACTGAAGTGATCGATAGTTTCAACAACCGTTAAATCACCTGAATCCGACGTTGACTGCAAAACAATTCCGATCCGATTACGCCACTCACGGGCAGCGCGCCCTTCCTTGAGGGGATCAAAACCTAGGACACTGACTTGACCGCCATCACGGCTTCGAAAACCTTCCAGTATTTCGACCGTAGTTGTCTTGCCTGCGCCATTTGGTCCTAGTAAAGCAAAGATCTCGCCCGATGAAATTGATAAGTCGATCCCTCTGACTGCATGAATAGGCCCATAACTCTTTCGGAGGCCTGTTACTTCAATTGCATTCATGGGGCGATACTACTATGCCATTACTGTGAGAAAATATCGGCATGAGTCCGCGCAGAAACTATCCCAAAAATAGGCGGCCAAAGTCAGATAATCGTGATGGCGTTACATCGAATCAAAGCTTTGAAGAGCACCAAGAAGGTCTGTATACAGTTCGCAAATTAACTGGTTCTGGATCAAATAAACCTTATCGCTGTCCAGGCTGTGATCAGATGATTCCCCTTGCGACGCCACACATTGTTGCCTGGCTAGAAGATGATCAGGAGAGTCGCCGACATTGGCACAGTGCATGTTGGTCTAAAAAAGATCAACGTAGGCCGAATACTGAACGTACACGCAACGCCCCAAGATATTAATTCTGGTTGCTATTCAGCTAAAGCGTCCTTTGAGTAGTTTGGTTAATTTTATTACTAGTGCATCTTCGTGTGGGCGGCGCTTAAAACTTAAAAGTTTCAGCGGCAAATTGAAGCGAGTACGCACAACTGTACGTGCGAAGGTATATTCCAAGAGACCTTCAGGACCATGAACTCGTCCAGAGCCACTGTCTTTTACCCCCCCAAATGGCACAGAAGCAATTGTTGCAAAGGCAAAGGTCGAGTTAATTGCAACCATTCCGCACTGAAGTTGAGATGCTATTTTCTTTCCTTGTCGTTTAGACCAGACACTTGCACCTAGGCCATAGCGAGATGCATTTGAATAATCTATTGCCTCGCGCATTGTTGCAACCCGATTAATAATAATAATCGGGCCAAATGTCTCTTCACGTATCGCTATAGAACTCTCTGGAACATTTATTAGCACAACTGGTTGTACGAATGGCGCTTTCACCGATTGTGGTCCTCCATAAACACAAGTACCTCCATCTGCAATTGCCGCCTTGATGTGGGAGCTTATAACCTTTATTTGAGAAGGCAACGTTGCAGGTCCGTAGTTGCCGTCCCCTGGTGCACCTGCGTGAATCGTTGCAGCAAGTTCAATTGCTCGAGCAATAAACTCATCGGCAACCTTTTCATCAACATATACGCGCTCTGCACCGATACATGATTGACCAGCATTAGCCATAGCAGACCACATCGTTGCATCAACTGCACGTTTAATATCGGCATCGGCTGCGACGATTACGGGATCTTTGCCACCGCACTCAAGAACCACCGGAACCATTACCGATGCACACTGGGCTGCTACCAACCTCGCCGTACGAGTAGAGCCAGTAAATGAGAGCTTGTCGATTCCACTTACACAGAGAGCGCTACCAGTTTGCGCTAAGCCCGTAACCGTCGTGAAAATATCGGCGAAGGGTGCAACTTCATTAAAACTCTCTTCCAGCCACATTCCTACACCTGATGTGTACTCGCTGGGTTTAAAGAGAACGGTATTACCCGCAGCTAAGGCGTACGAGATCGAACCAACCGGTGTAAAAATTGGGTAGTTCCATGGTCCTATTACGCCAACTACGCCAAAGGAAGAGCGCTCAACAGTTGCCGACATGTTGGCCATTAATAATCCGGGGCGACGAAATGAGGTGCGCATAATCGATTCGGCATGTCGCGCCGCCCATTCAATATGGTTTACAGCGATACTCACTTCTAACCTGGCATCGCTCATCGGCTTTCCAGTTTCACAGCTAATTAACTCGGCGATCTGCTCTATGCGTCTCATAATGAGTGAACTCCATGCGAGCAATACCTGCTTGCGGCCATTGAAACCAATCCTTTGCCATTTCGCAGTTGTGGTGCGTGCACGGCTAACTACATCAGCGATTTCACTCTCGCTAAAAATTGGATATGTACCAAGTGCATCTCCAGTTACTGGATTATGTGAATTAAATGAAGGCCTTTGTTTAGTCGCCATGGTTAGAAGCGTAGTCGTGTGTAGATATAATTTGAAGTATGGCCGAGATTATTAGACCCAGTACAGTCTTGCCCGCAGTTCGAACTCCATTCCATGTGCTAACAAGTGATGGTGTGAAACTCATCGGCGAAGTTGCATCTCCACTCGGGGCTAGACGTGGGGCTATTCTCTGTTTGCATCCATTACCAACAGCTGGCGGAATGATGGATAGCCATGTTTTTAAGAAGGCAGCCAATAGATTACCCGCGATGGCAGGAATCACAGTTGTTCGTTTCAATTCGCGCGGGACGGCAAGTGAAGCCGGACGAAGTACGGGTGAATTCGATAATGGAAATGCCGAAGCACTAGATGTTCGAGCAATGCTTGCATACTGTTTTGACTCTTTGAAGTTAGAAAATGTGTGGGTAGTCGGTTGGTCATTTGGAACTGACTTAGCTCTACGACATGCCAAAGATCATCGGCACAAAGGTCTAATTCTTTTGAGTCCACCACTTCGCACCACAATCGAAAGCGATTTACTGTACTGGAACAGCGACCCTCGACCGATCACAGCGCTTGTCCCTGAATTTGATGAATTTCTCATACCCGATGAAGCGCGAGAACGTTTTTCCATAATTCCTTCAATGAGAGTTATCGCCATTGATGGTGCAAAACACTTATGGCTTGGTGAGCCATTTGTCCATCGTGTTCTATCGCAAATCACTTCAATTGTTACGGGAGAATTCGAAGATTTACCCCTTGAGTTTTAGAAGGTTTCTGCCCGAGGAATAGCAACCTCATCCAGAATTAAGATAATTGCTGCAGCGACTGGGACGGCCAAAAGTCCTCCGACTAGTCCCAATAATGATGATCCAATTAGTGCGGCGATGATTGTAACTGCACCAGGCACCGACATCGTCTTCTTCATAATACGTGGAGTAACTACATAGTTTTCAATCTGCACATAAACAACATAAGCAACAAATGCAATAACTCCAAGTGAAATTGATTGCGTTAAAGCGATTATGGTCACTATTGAACAGCCGATGAAATGGCCAATGAGTGGAATTAATCCACAAACGAGCACAATCATGGCGATTGCAAACGGTGAAGGAAGGCCGAGAACTATTGAGAGTATTAAGACAAAAATCGCCGCCATTATCGCGATAATTACTTGGCTTCCTACGAATGATCCAACGCGACCAATAATTGCATGAGTTAAGCTGCCGACACGATCGCGCCTGCTGGCTGGAACTAATGAAAGTCCTAAATCAATGGCCTGAGGCAAGGAAGTGATGAAGTAGAGCGTTAAGACTAAAACCGTTAGAAAAGAAAAGAAGCCGGAGAGGATAGTTTTGCCGACTCCGAGCACACCACCAAAAGTAGTCACCAGCAATGTGCCATCTGAAGTTACTGATTTTAATTTTGCTTGCAATGTGTCGATTATTCCAAATTGTTCGTTGAGTTTGTTAATCGCTTCATAATTAGTCAAATCATTGAGAAGCTGAGGCGCTCTATCTATGAGTTGAGTCCCTTGATTGACAACTGGTGGCGCTACGACAAAGGCAAAGAAAATAACAAATGCAATTACCGAAGTGAAAATGATTGTGACGGCCATTGCCCGAGATAGTTTTTTACCTCTCAAGGCTTCAACGGCAGGATTAAGTCCAGTTGCCAGAAATAGAGCAATAAGAATGAGAACAAATATCTGACTCACACTTGCTAAAGCTCGCATGAGAAGGATGGCAGTTAAGGCACCAAAAGTTGCAATGAAGCCGAAGTAGAAAGGGTGGGCTCTATTAATCGGGGCACCGAGAGTTCCAAATTCTGATGGAGGTAGTGGCGCAGTGACTTTCCGCTTGGAGACCTTCTTAACTCGTCCAGAAATAGCCATATATCTATTCTAAATCCAGCGCGACATCAAAGGTGACGCATAGTTCACCTAATCGTCACATTCTTAGGCAACAATAGAGGTTATGGCGCTACGAATAACTGGCTTAGGCGAGGAAATCGCGGCCGTCACAGGCCTGCCGTGGCAGTTGAGCCTAGAGGAGTGGCCCGAAGACCCTGCCTTAGCTGAAAAGAGAGGTATTTCCCGCCATGTTGTTCGCTTAGTGCGAGCAACAAAAGATCCAGATTCTCACGTCTATGCCGTGAAGGAGACGGTAAGTGAGTTTGCAAATCGCGAGTATAAAATCCTTCGTGAACTCACACACATGCACGCTCCATGTGTCGAACAAATTGCCGTTGTTGAAGGACGAACCGATAGAAATGGCGAAGAACTTCCCTGTGCCATTGTTACCCGCTTTCTGCCATACTCCCTGCCCTACCGAGTCTTACTGTCAGGTTCAGTAACAGCCCATGACATCACAACAATGGCAAGTGCGCTCGCTCTTTTAATTGTTCGTTTGCACTTACTTGGTTTCTGGTGGGGTGATTGTTCACTGTCAAATACGTTATTTAGGCGAGATGCCGAGGGCTTCGCCGCGTATCTTGTCGATGCTGAGACGGGAGAGTTTCAAAAAACTCTCAGCGATGGTCAACGCGAACATGATTTGGATATTGCTATGTTTAATGTTGCCGCAGAGCTCGAAGATCTTTCGCTCTCAGGAGTTTTATATCCAGGTATGGATCCAGTTCGTGCCGCTGAAGCAGTAATAAGACGTTACCGTCGTATCTGGGCCGCGCTTAAAGAGCGTCAACTTTTAGATCCTAAAGATCGCCATGCAGTTGAACGAGCGATGCGAGCTTTGCACGATTTAGGTTTTGCTGTCGAAGAAGTTTCCATCACTATAGATGGAGATACACAGATGCTCTCCTTTCAACCTAAGTTAGTTGCAGCTGGATATCACACTGCACGTCTGCGCGAGTTAATGGGGTTAGAAACTGAGGAGTTGCAAGCGAAGCGACTACTTGCATCTTTTGATAGATACTGTGCGCGAGAAGAAAAGTTCGGAGCTTCAGTTACTGAGATGGCTAAAACGTGGTTCTTGGAAGTCTTTGAACCAACAATTAATCGAGTTCCTGAGGTAATGCGCGGTCGTGTTGAACATGCACAGATGTTCCATGAGATTCTTGAAAATCGCTGGTATCTGAGCGAGAAAAGGGGAGTTGATGTTGGACTTGAGTTCGCCGTTGATAACTACGTCACAGAAATTCTGCCCTATCGCCGCGATTCGGGGGTTGATGTCGAGGCAGAGTAAGATTCTCCTATGAGTAATCCGCCCAATTTTGCTCGAGCGGTAGATCTAAGTTCACTTGGAAAACCTAAAACGGCACCGGCCGGGCCTATGCCGGGCTTAGAAGTAACCGCGGCGAATTTAACGAGCCAGTTCTTACCGCTTTCGCACAAAAACCCCGTCATCATCATCGCGTGGTCGGCACGTTCGGCGGAGTCGATGGAGATGGTGAAACTTCTTGGTTCACTTGAAGTGGCTTACCAAGGTAGTTGGACCTTAGGGCGCCTGGATGTTGATGCCGAACCAAACGTTGCTCAAGCCCTTCAGACGAAGAGCGTTCCATATGCGATCGCCCTGATAGGTGAACAGATGGTGCCACTTTTTGAACAAAATTACCCAGAGGCACAGATTCGATTAGTGCTCGACAAAGTCTTAACTCTTGCATCAGAACAAGGCGTTGGGGCTGCCCCAGTTGAGGTAAGTGAGCCTGAAGAAGACGAGGCCATAATCGCCCTTGAAGCAGGAGATTTTGTCACTGCTGAAGCGGCCTACAAGAAACTCCTCTCTCGCAAACCTTCAGATAATTTTGCAAAGCTAGGTTTGGCTCAAACACAGTTGCTCATTCGAAGTGAGGGTTTAGAGCTATCTACAGTAATTGAACAAGCGGTTCAGAACCCTGGTGATATTTCGATTCAATTAATGGCAGCCGACATGGAAATGGTAAATGGCAGAGTAGAGGCTGCATTTGCACGTTTAATACATGTAGTGAAAGAGACTTCCGGCGATGATCGAAGTAAAGTGCGAGAGCACTTAGTGGGACTCTTTGCACTTGTCGATCCATCAGATTCTCGTCTTGCTGCAGCTCGCAGCGCACTTGCGAACGCTTTATATTAGTGAAGAATTTAAATTCCAATCGGGAGCTAAATTATTTGAAGCTCATTTTCTTTCTATTTGGATTTTTGATTATGTCTTGGTTGCCTCGCTTTCCAGAGGTCAAAGCTAACTTAGCGCTTTCAAATGGCGAGTTTGGCTCAATTGTCAGCCTCTCAGCCGTGGGTTCACTTGTAGCCCTCTTTACAGTTGGTCATCTTGTGCATAATTTCGGAGCTAAGTTAATAATGCGCATTGCCGCCGTTTCAATGGCTATAAGTCTAATTCTCTTGACCAATACGAGTTCAACCTTAGTTTTTCTAGTTACCATCATAATTCACGCAGCAGGGATATCTGCCTTTCATGTTTCAATTAATGCCCAAGGCTTTAGTTTTCAAGATCGCACACTCAGGCATGTAGTTACGCTTTTAAGCGGTTTTTGGAGCAGTGGTGCATTAGCTACAGCAGTTGTTTCAGGGTTGCTCGTTGACTGGATTTCATTAGAAATACACATCCTTGTTCTCTCTCTATTAGTTTTAATAATTATGTTATTTACGATCACTAAACTCAATGAAAGCTTAGTTAAACCTAACCAGAACTCTGAGACTGATTACAAAATCACCGACTTATTTAAAGGATTTAGAATCGATGGAATGGTCTCTGGCGGACTGATCTGTGCAATCTTTCTTGAATTCAGCGTGGGGGACTGGGCGGCAATATTTGTTAAAGAGGATATTGGGATTAAAGGCGGAGCCCATACGCTTCCTTATATTCTCTTTACTTTTGCGATGATTGCGGGCAGATTAACAATTCACCACTTATACTCAAAATTTTCCATGGAGTTCTTAGTGAAAAGCGCATCGCTGATTTCTGGATTCTCTTTTCTCATAGGAATTCTTGCAACTCGAATCATTGGAGTAGAAAACAAAACAATTTCTCTAATAATTTTAAGTATAACTTTCACAATCGCCGGCCTTGGCTCATCATTTTTAGGTCCAAGCATCATGAATGCCGCAAATATACGTTCTAGTTCGCCATCGAGCGTTGTAATCGGCCAGATGGGCGTCATAAACAACATCGCGGTTTGGATTTTGAGGTTAGTTATTGCTTGGACTGCACAAGTTTTTTCACTCTCTCTAGCTTTATTAATTCCAGCTTTGTTATTACTTACAGTTCCATTTTTTGCAAAAATATTTAAGAACACTTAAACCAAACGGTAGCAAGCGGTGGAATAGCAACTTGTGCAATCAAATGACTAGCATCTTTTAGGGTTATTGCTTGATTCGTAACTCCACTTCCTCCAAATGCTAAATCATCGGTATTAAGGGTTTCGTGCCATGTGCCGACCGTTGGAAAAGGCAACTGATAGCGCTCATGCGGCATTGGAGAAAAATTAGTCACTGAAACAAGTGGGTTAGAAGCATCATCCCAACGCGCAAAAGCTAATACATTAGCGGTGCCATCGTTGTTCACTAGCCATGTAAAACCCTCTGGTGACGTATCTTTTTGCCACAACGCAGGAGTATCCATGTACTCATTATTGAGTGCAGCAACTGTTTTTTGGAGACCTTTATGTTCATCAAAATCAGCTAAATACCACTGTAGACCAGCGCTTTCACTCCACTCATCATTTTGGGCAAACTCACTTCCCATAAAAAGCAGCTTCTTGCCAGGGTGAGCCCACATATATCCATAGAGCGCTCTTAATGTTGCTAATTTCTGCCAACGATCTCCAGGAAATTTATTTACTAATTGACCCTTCCCATGCACAACTTCGTCATGAGAAAGCGGCAGTACAAAATTCTCACTCCAGGCATACAGAATTGAGAATGTAATTTCGTTATGGTGATAGTTGCGGTGAATGGGATCGTGCTGCAGGTACTTTAAAGTGTCGTGCATCCAACCCATATTCCATTTAAAACCAAAGCCCAAGCCATCTGCGGAGGTTTCACGAGTTACACCCGACCAGGCTGTAGATTCTTCGGCGATCATCATGATTCCTGGGTGAATTCGATAAGCCGTTGATGTCGCTTCTTGAAGCAACTGCACTGCCTCTAAGTTTTCGCGACCACCATTTTTGTTAGGTAACCAAGCTCCTTCTTCGCGCGAATAATCTAGGTAGAGCATCGATGCAACTGCATCTACTCTCAAGCCATCAATATGAAACTCGGTCAACCAATACAGTGCACTTGCTACCAAAAAGTTTTTAACCTCATTGCGTCCGAAATTGAAAATTAGAGTTCCCCAGTCCGGATGTTCACCAAGCCTAGGATCTGCGTGTTCATACAGAGCGGTTCCATCAAATTGTGCAAGCGCCCATTCATCTTTAGGAAAATGCGCCGGTACCCAATCGAGAATTACTCCAATGCCTGCAGAGTGAAGAGCGTCGATCAAAAACCGAAAATCATCAGGTCCACCAAAGCGCGAAGTAGGTGCAAAAAAAGAGGTAACTTGATAGCCCCACGATGGACCGTATGGATGTTCGGTCACTGGCATAAACTCAACATGAGTAAAACCTTGCTCTTTGACGTAGTCAACTAACTGAGTTGCTAAATCGCGATAAGTCAGACCTAACCTCCACGACCCTAAGTGAACTTCATAGGTAGTTACAGGAGCACGCCATGATTGAAACGCTCTACGCCTTTCCATCCAAGCAACATCACTCCATACATACTCTGACTCCTCCACAATTGAGGCTGTCAGGGGTGGGGTTTGTGTAGCTCGTGCCATTGGATCGGCATGATCGACCCACTGACCATCGACGCCACAGATTGCAAACTTATATTTAATTCCACTACCAATATCTGCAACAAATATCTCCCAGATACCTGAAGAGCCTATGCGCAGCATTTGACTTCTACTTCTGTCCCAGAAATTGTGATCTCCGATTAAAGAGACGGCACGGGCATTTGGAGCCCAGACTGAAAATGCTGTTCCGAGGAGTATGCCTTCTTCATCACGACGAACATGTGCTCCTAGCGCTTTCCATAATTGTTCATGGCGGCCCTCAGAGATTAAATGGAGATCAAGTTCGCCCAGCGTTGAATGTGGATTGAGAAAACTTGCGGGCACAACTTCCTCAACTTGTTTTTTATTAAGAAACTTAGAGAAAAAGCTCATTCTTAGATTTTCACTCTGCAAATGTGTGCAACTTTTCCAACAGGCCGTGTTGGATCTAAAGAAACATAAGTGTCAGGCGACCAGTTAAAACTTGAGCCATCAAGTAGGTCTTCAACCTCAAAATTTCCTCCGTTAATTCCCAATAACTTCATGTCCCAATGAACTATCGTGCCTTGTGCATGACTTGGGTCGAGATTGACTACCACTAATATCAAATTGTTATCATCACGCTTTGAATAAGCAATTATTGCATCGGAATCAGTACTATGAAAAACCAAGTTACGAAGTCGGAGAAGGGCTGGATTCGATGCACGGATAGCATTTAATTGAGTTATAAAAGGGGCCAGAGTGATTCCCTTTTTAGCAGCTCCATCCCAGTCCCGAACTTTAATCTGATATTTTTCTGAATCGAGATACTCTTCACCATCTAATTTAAATGGTAAGTGTTCATAAAGCTCGTAACCTGCATACATTCCCCAGGATGGTGAAAGTGTCGATGCCAAGACTGCACGAAGCGCAAATACTGCAGGATTACCAGAATGTAAATGGAAGGGATTGATATCAGGGGTGTTGACCCAGAAATTCGGACGAAAATATGCATCGGTCTGAGTGGAAACTTCTCGCCCGTAATCGATAAGTTCGGATTTACTTGTTCGCCATGTGAAATAGGTGTAGGACTGGTGGAATCCCGCTTTTCCAAGCGCGTGCATCATGGCCGGGGCGGTAAAAGCTTCAGCCAGAAAAATGACCTCTGGGCTTTCAATTCGCATAATTCCCAGCAAATCCTGCCAAAAGTGGACGGGTTTAGTGTGCGGGTTATCTACTCGAAAAATTGTAACTCCCTTTGAAACCCACAAACGTATAACGCGCAAGATTTCATCTCGCAAGCCTTCATAGTCATCATCGAAGTTAAGGGGGTAAATATCTTGATATTTCTTAGGGGGATTTTCGGCATACGCGATCGTTCCGTCAGGGCGTTTGTTAAACCACTGGGGGTTTGAGCGCACCCATGGGTGATCCGGCGAAGTTTGTAGAGCTAAATCCAATGCGATTTCAACTCCATTTTTATTTGCTACGGATATAAAGTTTTCAAAATCAACCATAGTTCCAAGATCTGGATTAATTGCGTCATGGCCGCCATCGGCACTTCCAATTGCCCAGGGAACGCCTGGATCATTTTCTTTTGGAGTCAGAGAGTTATTTGCGCCTTTACGGTGCGATAGGCCAATCGGATGAATTGGTGGCAAGTACAAAACATCAAAACCCATCGCAGCAACGGCCGGTATCCGTTGAGCGGCCGTTCTAAAAGTTCCACTCGTAATCGTTCCATCGCGGTTTTTTATTGCTCCTTCGCTGCGTGGAAAGAATTCGTACCATGAGCCAACCAGCGCGCGCTTTCGATCCGCTCGTATTGGATATTTTTCACTCGAACCTAAGACAGTGCGGTATTGCGAAACGCTATCTGCTTCAACTATAAAAAAGAAGTCACCTTCGGCTGGAATTTTAACTTCACCCACAAAGCGATTGGAGCCAGGCCAATTTTCCACCATTGCACTGCGCGAAACCACTTTTCCGTCATCGGAGTGCAATACAATTTCTGCCGTTAGTTTTTCGTGTCCTTCAATTACAGCCGTTGCACTTACGGTAATACGCTCTCCAGGAACTGCCTTTACGGGAAGAAATTCTCCCCCGAAGAATACTGCGGGGGAGATATCGCTAATCGCAATTCTTGAAATCAACCTGAGCCTTCCGTGTTACCAGCATCAGCTGCCGATATGTCATCAATACGATACTTCTCCATCGCGGCTTTCACAACGCTCATTTTGATCTGACCTAGTTTTTCTAACTCCTGCAAGGTAGTAATTGCGATGGACTCAGCATCGACTTTAAAGTGTCGACGAAGAGCTCCTCGTGTATCAGATAATCCAAAGCCATCGGTGCCAAGGGAGATGAATGGCGCTGTAATCCATGGTGCGATTTGATCTTGAACTGAGCGCATGTAGTCACTGACGGCAATTACTGGACCAGTGTGCCCAAATAGCTTGTTTTCAATATATGCACTCCGCTTATCACTTGGATTAAGGAGGTTATGGCGATCGGTTTTTAAACCATCTCGTCGAAGCTCATTCCATGAGGTAACTGACCACACTGAAGCCTCAACTCCCCAATCCTCACGCAAAAGTTTTTGTGCCTTTAACGCCCAATTCACGCCGACCCCGGATGCCAAAATCTGTGCTGATTTTTTACGTTGATTTTTTGCTGGAGAGTATAAATAAATTCCCTTGAGCAGACCTGCAACATCTAGGTTCTCTGGTTCGGCTGGATGAATATATGGCTCATTGTAAACAGTGATATAGAAATATACGTTTTCGCTATTTTCGCCATACATACGTCGGAGTCCATCTTTTACGATGTGACCAAGCTCAAAAGCAAATGCAGGATCGTATGCAACGACAGCGGGATTTGTCGATGCCAGAAGATGCGAATGTCCATCCTCATGTTGTAGACCTTCACCATTTAACGTCGTGCGACCGGCAGTTGCACCAATTACAAAACCTCGCACCAACTGATCGGCCGCCGCCCAGAATGCATCACCAGTGCGTTGGAAACCAAACATTGAGTAGAAGATATACACCGGAATCATCGGCTCGTCGTGCGTTGAGTATGAAGATCCCACTGCAGTAAATGAGGCAACAGAGCCCGCTTCATTAATTCCCTCGTGCAAAATAACGCCAGATGTTGATTCTTTGTACGACAACATGAGTTCTCTATCAACGGCCATGTACTGCTGGCCACTTGGTGAGTAAATCTTCATCGTTGGAAAGAGTGAATCCATTCCAAAGGTGCGTGCCTCATCGGGAATGATAGGGACGATGCGAGAGCCCAAACCTGGATCTTTGACTAAATCCTTTAGCATTCGAACAAATGCCATAGTTGTAGCAATCTCTTGTTGTCCCGAACCACGTTTAACTGATTCATAGACTGAATCATCGGGCTGCGCAAGAGGCCTTGATATCGAACGTCTACGCGGGATTGATCCACCTAAAGCGGCCCGACGTTCTGCAATATATTGAGCTTCATCGGATCCATCGGCAGGCTTGAAGTATGGGGGCAGATACTTATCAAGTTTTTCATCGGGAATCTCTAAGTGCAGAGTGTCTCTGAAGCCCTTAATATCCTCAAGGCTCATCTTCTTCATTTGGTGAGTTGAGTTACGACCTTCGAAGGATGAACCGAGAGTCCAACCCTTAATCGTCTTGGCCAGAATTACTGTTGGCCGGCCATTGTGCTGGACTGAGGCGGTATAGGCGGCAAATAACTTCTTATAATCATGACCACCTCGCTTTAAACTCCAAATTTTCTCATCGCTCCAGTCGGCGACCATTGCGGCGGTCCGAGGATCGCGGCCAAAGAAATTTTCGCGAACAAAAGCACCGGACTCAGCTTTAAATGTCTGGTAATCACCATCGAGCGTCTCGTTCATTAACTTAACGAGTGCGCCTTCACGATCTTGAGCTAGAAGTGGATCCCAATCACGACTCCATACAACTTTTATTACATTCCATCCAGCGCCACCGAAGATTGATTCGAGCTCTTGGATTATTTTTCCATTTCCTCGAACAGGACCATCTAGGCGTTGTAAGTTGCAGTTAATAACAAAAGTTAAATTATCTAATTTCTCTCGAGTTGCAAGACCTATAGCGCCAAGTGAATCAACTTCATCAACCTCACCGTCACCTAAGAAGGCCCAAACATGTTGGTCGTTTGTATCTTTGAAACCGCGGTTGTGAAGATAACGGTTGTACCGAGCTTGGTAAATTGCATTCAGCGGACCAATACCCATCGACACCGTAGGGAACTGCCAAAAATCCGGCATCAAACGTGGATGTGGATAGGACGAGAGGCTTCCAGATGGATGCGAAAGCTCTTGTCTAAAGCCATCTAGCTGGTATTCGCTAAGCCGCCCCTCAAGAAATGCGCGCGCATACATTCCAGGACTTGCATGACCTTGGAAAAATATTTGATCGCCGCCGCCTGGATGATCCTGCCCACGGAAGAAGTGGTTAAATCCAACTTCATACAGCGCAGCCGATGAGGCATACGTTGAGATATGTCCTCCCACACCAACACCTGGGCGTTGCGCACGGTGAACCAACATTGCAGCGTTCCATCTATTAATAGCTCGGATTCGCCGTTCAATATTTTCATCCCCGGGAAAGGCTGGTTCATTCTCAGGTGAGATTGTATTTATGTAATCAGTTGTGCGAAGTGCTGAAATTCCAATATTTTTCTCGTGGGCACGCTTTAAAAGTGAGAGCATTAAATACCGTGCTCGAACAGGTCCGGCATGGGCTAGAGCTGCATCAAAGGATGCCTGCCATTCAGCGGTTTCAGCTGGATCGGTATCGACTAACTGGTCGATTATCTGGTCGGGCGCTTCGAAGTTTTCGCTCATGCCCCTATTCTTCCCCGAACTGCCCGGTAAGTCGAAATGAAAAATTTAGGCTCAGAACCTCTTGCATATCCCACGCAGATTGTGTGGACTTATCCCGTGCCAGCCAGAATGGGGATAAAGAAAGGTGACCTGATTTTAGAGGTCGGCCGCGGTGATGATTGCGATATCAAATTTCGAGATCAGATTGTGGCGATTACCGGCACCGATTTCCTAGATGTAGATTCTCAAGAGGTTGTCGATGCTGTAATCATCTGGTGGCGTGATGGAGATGGTGACTTAGTCGATGAGCTAATGGACTCACTCACATATTTATCTGACCATGGTGCAATCTGGGTCCTCACACCAAAAGTCAATCGAGATGGTCATGTTGAACCAAGTGATATTCAAGATGCAGCTCCCACCGCTGGTTTGAGTCAAACCTCAACAATCTCCGTGGCACCTGATTGGTGCGCAACACGTCTAGTGGCACGCAAGTCGGGCAAACGATAGATTTACATCTATGACTCTAACAATTGGCCAGGCCGCTCCAGATTTTGAATTAGTTAATCAGCATGGTGAGAAAGTATCGCTTGCATCATTTAAAGGGGAGAAGGCAGTTGTACTTCTTTTTTATCCCTTTGCTTTCTCTGGAACGTGCACCGGGGAGCTCTGCGCATTACGCGATGATCTCTCCGCATTTCAAAATGAGGAAGTACAATTACTCGCAATCTCCTGCGACCATATGTACTCGCAGCGAGCCTTTGCCGATCAAGAAGGTTATAAATTTCCCGTGCTCTCAGATTTTTGGCCACATGGCGCGGTTTCAAAAGCCTATGGAGTTTTTGAAGAGTCGAAGGGCTGTGCAATACGTGGAAGCTTTGTGATAGACAAAAATGGAATTTTACGCTGGCAGGTCAATAATGGCTGGGTTGCGCGAAATATAGATGATTACAAGGCGGCAATCGCAGCGCTGTAAAGAGGATTTACCTTTTCGTTGCTGCTGAAGTACGATTCCCCAGTGCTCGTTAAGAGCGCGCGGGTGCTTAGCTCAGTGGTAGAGCGTCTCGTTTACACCGAGAATGTCGGGGGTTCGAAACCCTCAGCGCCCACTAGAAATTCATGAAGGAGTTGACCATGAAGGCAAGCCCACATGATCAACGGCAGATTCTCACTACGGCCAGCCTTGACCAAAGAACTACGGCGCTAAACCACAAGGCGCAGACACTTGCCGAACACGCTCTCTTAGCTAATATGACCACAAAGTCGCATAACGTTCGTGATCTTCGAATCGCTGCACAAACTGAACTCAGCGATGTAAAGCGCGAACTCTTACGCGCAGAGGCCGACGTAGAGCAGATTGTTATGCGCATAGTACGTGATGAGGCTCGACTCAATGGAGGATCAGCATCCCCAAAGGAGTTAGAGCAACTCCAACATGAAGTTGGAACATTAAGTGCGCGCAGAGCAGAGCTGGAAGAAGTTGAACTTGAAGTCATGATGCGAGTTGATGAGATTAATGCTCGAATCAACGAATTGAGTGAGCAAGAAGCCAACTGTGCTGCGGAAATCGTCGACCTTGAGATTCGCAAAGAAAATGCGCTCGCCGCTTTCAACTCCGAGCTAGAAATAATAGCCAAAGAGCGTAGTGAAACTCTCGCTTCGGTTAGCCCTGAATTAATTGCACTATACGAAAAAATTCGAACATCAAATAATGGGACAGGGGCGGCAGCGTTAATCGCTGGAAGTTGTAATGGTTGTCATCTCTCTATAAACACCGTTGAACTTAAGCGAATCACCGATATCGCCGACAATGAAGTTATTCGATGCGAGGAGTGTCGATGCATTTTGGTGCGCGGAGTTTAATTAAATGGCGCGCCACTTTCTTTTAACTGCCGATGGTGGTTCGCGAGGCAATCCAGGTCATGCAGGTTATGGCGCTGTTATAACTGAAAATGGCTCAATAATTGCAGAGCTCTATGACTTTATTGGAATTGCAACAAATAATGTCGCCGAATACAGCGGGCTTATCGCGGGACTATCGGCAATCCATGCAATGGACCCGAACGCAACCGTCGACGTTAAAATGGATAGTAAGTTAGTTGTCGAACAGATGTCTGGTCGGTGGCAGATAAAGCATGCAGATATGAAATCCCTTGCCAATGACGCACGTGCTGCTCATTCGCCAAACCTTGTTTCTTACACATGGATTCCTCGAGACGAAAACTCTCATGCCGATCGCTTAGCTAATAAGGCGCTCGATCTACAGGATGGTGGGGCAGAAGTAATCTCAGTTCGCAAAAACTATTTAACTGAACGCTTATTATCTACCGAAATGGCAACAACTATTTTTCTCATTCGCCACGGCGAAACACCTTTGACGCCGATGAAGAAGTTTTCAGGTGATGGCCCGCTCAATCCGCAACTCACTGAAGAGGGATTAGCTCAAGCCGAACTTGTAGCTGCAGCAATTGCCAATCTAAAACCAGAAATCATAATTGCCTCGCCACTTAACCGTACGAAGCAGACCGCCGAAGCAATTTCAAGGGCAACTGGTTTGCCGATTTATTTCGATGAATCCTGGATTGAATGCTCATTTGGAATCTGGGATGGAATGTCCATTGACGAGGTAAAAGAAAAGTATCCAGCCGATTATCAAGATTGGGTTAGCTCAACGGCCTTTTCAACGCCAGAGGGTGAGTCATATGACGCAGTTTCTTTACGAATCGATGCGGCGCTGGAGGCGATTGTTGCCACATATCCTGGTCAGCGAATTGCTGTGGTTACCCACAATGGAACGATTAAAACCGCGGCGAAGTTAGCTATCGGCGCTCCACCCGAATCGATTTTTCATATCGACGTTTCGCCATGTTCGATCACTACGCTTTCGATATGGCCTAGCGATGGCTTGCGAGCAGTGCGAAGCCTTAACGAACAGGCCCATCTTCGCTAGAGATTTATGCTAGCTTGCCTTTTACTTCTACGATTTTCGTACCGGCATTTGACAGAGCGACGGTAAATTCATCACCGACGGCACCTGGGCACGACAATCCCCAATCAAAAACCTTGGTCGCCCCAACTGCCAATGGATTAGTTGGTGCACCTTCCATCGCGTTATCGCCATCAAAAATATCTACGCATGTGCCAGCGGCGGTGCTCCCCTGAACAATCAACGTTGCAAGATCTAAAGCTGCCGCGGAGTTATTAGTAACTGAGACTGTAAATTTCTCATTGAGCTGTCCTGGAAGTTGTCCTGCGGCGAATTGTCCAGTTTCAAAGTTTGTTGGGGATGAGAGCGTGTAGCTGACTTTGTCGGGGGTAATAACAGGGGCATCAAATCCACCTGTGGCTTGAGGGGTGGTTTCAACAGGTTCAGTCAAAGCTTGTCCCTCTTCGGTCGTTGTAGTTGATTCGGCGGTTTTACCTCCACATGCAGTTAAAAGAAGAAGAAGTGCACATGTAACTGCAATGACTTTAGGCGCAGATAGATAATTTTTCATAGAATCAAACCCCTCTAGATATTTATTCACACCAGAAGTGGTGCCAGAATCAACAAGCCAAGTATAGAGTAGGTACCGTGAGTACGAAATCAGAGATCGCCCAAACCCCGGTGAATATTGGGGGAATCCAAGGGCGTAGTCCCCGCCAAATCGCTTGGATGCGATTTAAGCGCAATAAAGTCGGTGTTGGCGCTGCAATCGTGAGCATTACAATTCTATTGCTCTCACTCTTTGCTCCACTCGTAGCAAAAATTGTCGGAGTTGATCCAGATACTCTAAATTTAGATGTTTTAGACACAAGTGGAATTCCCGAGGTTGGATTCAGTTGGGATCATCCACTTGGGTTAATCCCTGGTACGGGTCGCGACTTTCTTGCTCAACTGCTCTATGGTTCACGAATATCTTTTTTGATTGCGATTTTAACAACTGTGACTGCTTTGACTATTGGGTTATTCGTGGGAATCATCGGTGGATATTTCAGGGGGCGAATCGATAACTATTTGGGCCGCACCACCGATTTTCTTCTAGCATTTCCAGCGTTTTTCATGATTGTTGCACTCAATCAGCCAATGGTCGCGCGGATTGAAGAGTCTGGTATTGCTCAAGGAAATAACGCCCGCATTATTTTCTTAGTTTTCTTTTTATCTTTTTTTGGCTGGCCTGGCTTTTCTCGTCTTATCCGCTCCCAAGTTCTCAGTTTGCGTGAACGGGAGTTCGTAACCGCCGCCCAAGCTATGGGTGCTGGACGCTGGCGAATTATTACAAAAGAACTCATTCCCAATTTATGGGCTCCGGTCATCGTTGTCGTTTCTCTCTCATTGCCCAGTTACTTAGCTGCTGAAGCTGTTTACTCTTTCTTAGGCCTTGGCGTCCAACCCCCAGCATCAACGTGGGGAATCCTGCTCTCAAATGCGACACGTTATGTAACCGTTATGCCTAGCTTCTTTTTAATAGCCGCAGGCTCATTAGTCATTGTTGTATTAGCCTTTAACCTTGTTGGTGATGCACTTCGAGATGCATTGGATCCGAAGGCTGATCGTTAAAACCCTCACATTCAGGCAGCTTGTTACATGGAAGTTACCTGTAAGTATTCACAAATCGGAGATTATCTGATTGAATCACGCCTAATGGCGTCTTTTTTGCGCCCCCCAATGAAAGGACATACGCCAATGAGCAATATCTTTGCTCTTCGCCGTGCCGCTGTAATAACAACTGCAAGCGCACTTGCCCTCAGTGCCGTGATGGTCGCTGGTGCAACTTCTGCCTCCGCTGCTGTTAAACCAAAGACTGGTGGAATTCTCACTTTTCTTGAGCACAATCCGCGCTTAGATCATTACGACCCATCACGTATCTATACAGGTCGCGATTTAGCGTTCATGAACTCATTCGTGACTCGTACGCTCGTTGCGTACAATCCAGTTCCAGGTGCAAAAGGTGCGACGCTTGTTCCCGACCTGGCAACTAACACCGGTATTCCAAGCAATGCAGCTAAGACCTGGAAATTCACACTTCGCCCAGGTTCAACTTTTGAAGATGGCAAAATAATCACTTGTACGGATGTTCAGTATGGTGTCTCACGAGTATTCGCAACAGACATTATCAATGACGGTCCTGGCTACTTACAAGCTTGGTTAAATATTCCAAAAGATGCCGATGGCAACTCGGTCTTCAAAGGCCCATACGTAAAGAATCCCGCAGGACTTAAGGCCTTCAAGAGGGCAGTAAGTTGCTCAAAAAATAACCGCACGATTACATTCAAACTAAATAAATCAATTGCTGACTTCAACTACCTTGCAACATATGGAGTCATCTCTCCCATTCAAAAGAAGTTAGATAAAGGTGACAAGTACGACCTACGTCCACAATCAACGGGTCCTTACAAGATCGCAGAAAATAGCAAGACACAGTTAAAGCTTGTTCGTAACCCAAAGTGGAAAAAGTCTTCAGATCCAGTACGTACTCCATACCCAGATGAAGTTGTCATCATGTTTGGTTATGATGAAGAAGTTATCGACCAGATTATTTTGGGAGACACAATTCCATCGGCAGTTAACTTCTCTGAGCCTTTGTCAACGAATAATGACAAGTTCTTCGATGATCCTAAATTTAAGAACCGTCGCATGAACAATCCAGATCCATATGCTCGTTACTATGCATTCAACGTAAAAGCAATGCCATGTATCGAAATACGACAAGCTATGTACTACTCACGCAACGCTAAGGCTTTACTTGACTATGCAGGTGGAGAAACATATGCGGGCTCATATGCAACTGGTGTAATTAGCCCACTTCTTGCAACTGACTATGCGCCGACCAAGGTCGTTGGTCCAGGAAGCCCGGACTTTATTCCAACTGGAAATATTCCAAAAGCTCTAGCTCTCATGGAAACTGCAAAGACTAAGTGTCCTGCAGACTACAAGAAGGCAACTGAGACTGGAATTAAGATCGACGTTCGTACGTCGGTACAACTCAACGACACAATTCCAATTGACACTGCAGCATGGGCACGTGCCGGTATCAAGGTCACATTCAATCCAATCGCATCCGGCTACTACCCAACGGTTATGAACCCTGACAAGCAGAGCGACCTATCAATTTCAGGTTGGGGAGCTGACTGGGCAAATGCATCAACGGTTATTCCTGAGCTATTCGCCTCATTTGGTGGATTTAACATCTCACAGAACACTAGCGATCCTGCCTATGCCGCATTTGAAAAGGGTGTCAACACTGCGATGTTGACCACAGATCGTGCCAAGCAGGCAAAGATGTGGAAGGCACTAGATGCACAGGCCATGAAGAACTTCTGGGTATTACCAACAATCTTTGGTAAGGCTCAGTTTGTTTGGGGATCACAAGTACGCGGTGTGTTCTTCTGGGTACCTCAGGGCAACCCAGCATTCGGCAAGATGTGGGTTAACGAATAATCTCACATCAATTATGTAAGAAAAGTTAAGAAGTTCAAAGTACAGTACTCCTGGCGCACATTTCGATGAGCGCCAGGAGTATTTACTTGACTGTAGAGCTTCGATGAGTTGCGAGAGGAGTGGCGATGCGGAATTTTCTTATCCGACGCATTTTCTTTGCAATTATTACACTTTTAGTTGTTTCAGCAGTTGTCTTTTCAATCTTTTCAATCTTGCCATTTGATCCGGCGGCCTTAACTTGTGGGCAGCGTTGTACGGATCAGATAATTGAAGGTAATCGAATAAAACTTGGCTTCGATAAGCCTCTCTACATGCAGTACTTTCTCTTCTTAAGTGGAATTTTCTTCGGCCGCTCATACGGCACAGGAAGCGCCGCCTTCAGCTGCCCGGCACCATCCTTCGGGTATTCATTTAATGAAAATGCTTGTGTTACCGATCTGCTGCGCGAGGCATTGCCAGTCACGATTAGCTTGGCACTTGGAGCACTGACTCTTTGGCTAATCGTCGGAGTGAGCCTTGGCATTATCGCCGCTAGATTCAAGAATAAGTGGCCGGACAGGGTGAGCTCTATCTTCGTCTTATTGGGGATATCGCTTCCAACTTTTGTTACTGGATTAGCGCTATTGATTTGGGTGACTATTAAATGGAAGTTAGTTCCACTTTCATTAGTTGGTTATACGCCTCTGCTTGAAAATCCCTTTAAATTCTTCCAATACTTCATTTTGCCGTGGATCACTTTGGCGATTGCTTATGCTGCTCTGTATACCCGATTTACACGCGCGGCGGTTCTGGAAACGCTGGGGGAAGATTATATTCGTACCGCTCGAGCTAAAGGTGTTAAAGAGCGTACAGTTTTATTTAAGCACACTATGCGCGCAGTCTTTGCACCCATCATTACTTTGGCAGGGTTGGACTTTTCCGTACTTATCGGTGGTGCGATTATTACTGAAACAATCTTTAACCTTCCAGGTTTAGGCCGCTTAACGCTGCGATCGGTCTTTGAGTTTGATTTGCCAGTTGTACTTGCGACAACGATAGTGGCGGCATCTGTAGTTATTGTTATGAACTTGATCGTAGACATGCTGTATGCAGTTCTTGATCCACGTGTGAGGATCTAATGGCTGAACTTCTGAGAATTGAAAATCTCCATGTAGCCTTCCCGACCGATGATGGCCTAGTTCGAGCAGTTGATGGCGTTTCATTATCCTTAAATGAAGGCGAAACCGTAGCTATTGTGGGTGAATCAGGTTCAGGTAAAACCGTTACCGGTCTATCGGTGATGGGTCTACATAAAAAAGGTTCGGCGCAACTATCTGGTTCAATACATTTAGAAGTTGGAGATAGCAGTCTAGATATCGTTACAGCAACTGATGAAGAGATTCGATTGGTACGCGGACGCGCAGTGGCGATGATCTTTCAAGATCCCATGTCTTCACTTCATCCTTATTACCGAATAGGTAATCAATTAGCTGAAGGTTACTTAGTTCATAATCCTGGCAAGAAAAAAGAGGCGCTTAAGCGCGCCATTGAGATGTTAGACCTTGTTGGCATAGCCGAGCCTGATCAACGCGCTCATGAATACCCACATCAATTTTCCGGTGGAATGCGCCAACGTGTAATGATTGCCATGGCCCTCATGAACTCTCCGCGTGTACTAATCGCCGATGAGCCAACTACAGCCTTAGATGTGACGGTTCAAGCGCAGATTTTGATTCTTTTAGCCTCGCTTCAAAAAGAGTTCAATATGGGCATTTTACTGATTACACACGATCTTGGAGTAGTGGCACAGGTAGCCGACAAAGTATCTGTCATGTATGGCGGGCGCATTGTTGAGCAAGGCTCTGCAGATGATGTCTTCTATAAACCAACTGCCCCGTACACATTAGGTTTACTCAAATCAGTTCCTCGCATATCAACACATGGCTCTGATCGATTAAAAGCCATTCCTGGTCAGCCGCCCTCGCTGATAAACCTACCAATTGGTTGTGCATTTGCACCTCGTTGCGAATACACATCGTATGCAGCTGGCGATATCTGTTTAACAGATCGTCCGGAACTTTTAGGAGTTAGACCTACACATCTTTCGCGTTGCCATGTTGCCGAAGCAACTCGAGATCGTCTCTTTGTAGAAGAACTCAAAGAGGTACGCTAATGAGTAACGATGTGATATTGAAAGTTGAAAACCTCACTAAGTATTTTCCAGTAAGTGGTAAGCGCAAGCATCAAATGGTAAAAGCAGTTGATGGAATCTCATTCGAGCTACGTGCGGGAGAAACTCTTGGATTAGTTGGTGAATCTGGCTGCGGAAAGACAACTGCTGGACGAGCAATATTGAAATTAATTGAACCTACTTCTGGTCATTTAATCTTTGAAGGTCAAGATATTACTAATCTTAAACCTGGTAAAATGCGACCACTTCGTTCGCAGATGCAGATCATTTTTCAAGATCCGTACACAGCGCTAAATCCTCGTCAGACCATTGGCAAGATAATTTCTGCACCCTTTGAAATTCAAGACATAGATCCTCAAGGTGGTCTTAAGGCAGCGGTGCAATCTTTAATGGAGCGCGTTGGATTAAATCCCGAGCACTTTAATCGCTATCCTCATGAGTTCTCTGGCGGACAGCGCCAACGCATTGGTATTGCGCGTGCAATTGCCCTAAAACCCCGTTTTATTATCGCTGATGAGCCAGTTAGCGCCCTTGATGTTTCAATTCAAGCCCAAGTAATTAACTTACTTGAAGATCTGCAAGAGCAAGATGGAATCAGTATGGTTTTTATTGCACACAACTTATCCGTGGTCCAACATATTTCAGATCGAGTTGCGGTGATGTACTTGGGCAAGATTATGGAAATTGGCGAAACTAATGCCCTCTATGCCTCGCCACACCACCCATATACAAAGGCTTTATTATCTGCCGTACCGCAACCAGATCCACGCACTGAAAAAACCCGTGAGCGACTTATTCTCTCTGGTGATTTACCTAGCCCCGTAAATCCTCCCGCTGGCTGTGTCTTTAATACACGATGCTGGAAAGTTGAGGACAAATGCCGCACTGTAGTACCCGAACTTTTACAGGTTGGTAAATCTCAGGTTGCTTGTCACTTTCCAGAAATATAGCGCATGAGAGTTTTGTCAATAAACATCGCCTCCGTAGTTCACGAGGGTGATTGGACGGGTAGCGAAGGCAAAACTGGAATAGATAAATGTCCTGTTAGTGGTCCGATCGTATTCGCGCAAGAACACGTAGCCAATGATGTCATCGTCGACACACAGTCCCACGGAGGATATGACCAAGCCGTGTATGCATATGCCCGTGAAGATGCTGACTGGTGGGAACGCGAGATTGGCACCAGTATTGATAATGGACGTTTTGGCGAAAATTTAACAACGCTTGGTATTGATGTTAACGCGGCCGTAATCGGTGAGCAGTGGGAGATTGGTTCGGTAATTCTGGAAGTTTCACAGCCGCGAATCCCATGTCGTGTCTTTGCAGGTTTTTGGCAACGCCCAACTTTGATCAAAGATTTTATGGCCGCTGGCAGACCCGGAACATATTTGAGGATAATTCAAGAAGGTGAAATCACGGCTGGAGATTCAATTAAAGTAATTAAAGTTCCAGACCATGGAGTAACAATTGCCGACTTATATGCAGCAAAAAATGGCGAACGTTCAAAGGTGAGAGAAATTGCGCAGGTAAAAGAGCTCTCAACGAAGTACCAAGAGTGGGCTAAAAACCTTAATTTGTAACGCTATCTATTGGAATGCTCCTAGCGATAACCTTGCCTGCATGGATAGTACTGCTCGAGCCCTTCACGCTGCTACCGGCTCACATCTAACGGCAAAAGGGTGGGCACAAGAGGCTGCAATTCGTATGCTGCACAACAACTTAGATCCGGCAGTAGCCGAGCACCCAGAGGATTTAGTTGTCTATGGTGGCACCGGAAAAGCTGCACGCAACTGGCCAGCCTTTGACGCAATCGTAAAATCTCTGACTCATTTAAAAGATGATGAGACGTTGCTGGTTCAATCTGGCAAACCTGTCGGAGTATTTCAAACACATGAGTGGGCACCGCGAGTCTTGATCGCAAATTCAAATCTCGTCGGCGATTGGGCTAACTGGCCAGAGTTTCGGCGCTTAGAGCATTTAGGTCTCACGATGTACGGTCAGATGACTGCGGGATCCTGGATTTACATCGGCACCCAAGGAATTCTGCAAGGTACGTATGAAACATTTGCCGCCGTTGCACAAAAACGTTTTAACGGAACTCTGCAAGGTACATTAACTTTGACAGGCGGTTGCGGCGGAATGGGCGGTGCCCAACCACTTGCAGTGACCATGAATGGTGGCGTCTGTTTAATAATAGATGTCGATAAATCTCGTCTTGAAAAACGGATTGAGACACGATATTTAGATGAGATTGCCGATGGAATCGATGATGCAATCGATCGCGTTTTAAAAGCAAAAGCTCTTGGCCTTCCCCTTTCCGTTGGGTTAGTTGGAAATGCCGCAGAGCTATTTCCACTACTTCTTTCAATGGATGTTCCCATCGATATCGTCACCGATCAGACATCGGCCCATGATCCATTTTCATATATTCCCATCGATGTCGATGTTCATAACGCGGCTCAAATGGCAAAAGGTGATCCGGCCGATTTCACTAAGCGTTCTCAAAACTCAATGGCTAAACATGTTGAAGCCATGGTTGGCTTTATGGATAAAGGAGCTGAGGTTTTTGATTACGGTAATTCAATCCGCGATGAGGCACGTCAAGGTGGATACTCGCGTGCCTTTGCCTTTCCAGGCTTCGTTCCGGCCTATATTCGCCCGCTATTTTGCGAAGGCAAAGGTCCATTTCGCTGGGTCGCTTTATCTGGAGATCCTAAGGATATTTACCGAACCGATAAGGCAGTCCTTGATTTATTTCCTGAGAATGAAGGTCTACATCGCTGGATAACAATGGCACAAGAAAAGGTCGCCTTCCAAGGCCTGCCCGCTCGCATCTGTTGGTTGGGCTACGGGGAACGTGACAAGGCTGGCCTTGCTTTTAATGGGTTAGTTGCACGCGGTGAAGTATCAGCGCCAATTGTTATCGGGCGCGATCACTTAGATTGCGGCTCAGTTGCATCACCGTATCGCGAAACTGAAGCCATGATGGATGGATCCGACGCTATTGCAGATTGGCCACTGCTCAATGCGATGGTCAATATCTCATCGGGGGCATCCTGGGTATCGATTCACCATGGTGGTGGTGTCGGTATGGGCCGATCAATTCACGCAGGTCAAGTTTCGATTGCAGATGGCACAAAGTTAGCGGCGCAAAAATTAACACGCGTATTAACAAATGATCCTGGCATGGGAGTTATCCGCCATGCCGATGCTGGATATGAAGGTGCAATTGATACGGCGCGCAAACTCCACGTCCATGTTCCAATGTTAGATATCGAGTAAAACATGACAAGTACTCTCATTACAAATATCGGTCAGTTGGTAACTAATGACCCTACCCACGATGGAACCAAGCTTGGTCTGATTAAAGATGGCGCGCTGTTGATTGAAGATGGTGTCATCGCATGGGCGGGACCAACCGCTGATGCTCCAACGAAACAGATTAAGAAAACTATCGATGCCGAGGGAATGTGTGTTCTGCCTGGCTACATTGATAGCCATACACATATGATCTTTGCAGGCGATCGCAGCAACGAATTTCGCGCACGCATGTTGGGGGAGAGTTACTCGGCCGGTGGGATCGCATCCACAGTTGAAAAAACTCGCAAAGCAAGCGATGAGCTCTTGCTCTCGCATGCGAAGTTTCTTTTAGCTGAGGCAAACGCGGGTGGCACAACAACCGTTGAAATCAAGTCGGGCTACGGATTAACGGTAAAAGATGAACGCAGGTCACTTGAGATCGCAGAAAAAATTAGCGATGAAACAACCTTCTTAGGCGCACACGTTGTGCCTATCGAATATAAAGATTCTCCTAAAGATTATGTTGATCTAGTGTGTGGACCAATGCTGGATGCCGTGCAACCTTATGCAAAGTGGATTGATGTTTTTTGTGATGAAGGCGCATTTGGAGTCGATGATGCACGCAGAATTTTGAAGGCTGGCATTGCAAAGGGTTTATTGCCGCGCATTCATGCAAATCAACTACAAGAGGGCCAAGGCGTTTCATTAGGCGTTGAATTAGATGCCGCCTCCGTTGATCACGTTTCGCATCTAAGCGAAAAGGATATTGAACTGCTATCAACATCAAAGACGGTTGCAACGCTATTGCCCGGGGCTGAGTTTTCAACAAGGTCGCCATACCCCGATGTTCGCCCTCTACTTGAGGCCAGCATTACGGTTGCTCTTGCGTCGGACTGCAATCCGGGTTCGTCGTATACAACGAGCATGGCATTTATTATCGCCATTGCCGTGCGTGAAATGCATTTTTCTCCTGAGCAAGCGATCTGGTCGGCCACAATGGGTGGAGCTAAAGCTCTGCGACGTACTGACATTGGTCATTTAGTCGAGGGCGCACGCGCAGATTTCCAGATTCTCAATGCTCCATCGTATATTCATGTGGCATATCGTCCCGGAGTTAACTTAATAGAACAGGTCTGGCGCAATGGCCTCCAACTCATCTAGAACAATCACTCTTTCGACTTCGGGAGTTACTTTCGATGATGTGATTGCAGTTGCTAGATATGGCGCACACGTTCAACTTTCACACAGTGCAATCGATACCATGAACACAACACGTAGTTTTATTGAGGATTATGCAGCCGGTGGTGTGCCAGTTTATGGAGTATCAACTGGTTTTGGCGCACTCGCTAACCGACATATTGATGTGCAAGATCGCGTTCAGTTACAAAAATCTCTTATTAGATCTCATGCGGCAGGTATAGGCCCAGCAATCGAACGTGAAGTTGTTCGGGCGCTGATGTTTCTGCGCCTTCGCACCATGGCATCGGGGCGCACTGGGGTACGCGTCGCTCTGGCACAAACGTATGTTGATTTCCTCAATAATGGCATTACGCCGGTAGTTCCAGAGTTTGGATCATTGGGCTGCAGTGGTGATTTGGCACCTCTTTCTCATTGCGCACTGGCGTTAATGGGCGAAGGTCGCGTCCACGATGCTCATGGGATTGAAATGCCAACGATGCAAGCTTTAGAGACGGCCGGGATTAAACCAATCGAACTAGAGGCTAAAGAGGGTTTGGCATTAATTAACGGCACCGATGGAATGCTCGGCATGTTGATTATGGCCTGCGCAGACCTTGAACATTTATGTGCGGTAGCCGATATAACAACGGCAATGAGTATCGAAGGTCTGCTCGGTACTGATCGCGTCTTTGCACCTGACTTGCATGCACCACTTCGGCCACAAATTGGCCAAGCTATAAGTGCGGCCAATATTTATGCGATGTTAAAAGGATCAGGAATCGTTGCATCGCATTTAGAAAATGATTCGCGCGTCCAAGATGCATATTCACTTCGTTGTGCCCCTCAAGTAAATGGCGCAGTTCGCGACACAATTTCTTACGCATCAACTATTGGGGCCCGCGAACTTGCAAGTTCAATCGACAACCCTGTTGTTATGCCCGATGGTCGCGTCGAATCCAATGGTAACTTTCACGGCGCACCCGTTGGTTATGTTCTAGATTTCCTAGCAATCGCCGCTACAGATTTAGGCTCAATGTCTGAGCGTCGTACTGACCGTGCTTTAGATCAACACAGATCTGGCGGCCTGCCACCATTTCTGGCACATGATCCCGGCGTTGATTCTGGGCTCATGATCGCCCAATACACACAGGCCGGCCTTGTGAGTGAAAACAAACGTCTGTCGACTCCGGCAAGTGTTGATTCGATTCCATCATCTGCCATGCAAGAAGATCACGTATCGATGGGTTGGTCGGCTGCGCGTAAACTGCGAAGGGTAGTTGAAAACCTGTCACGAATTTTGGCAATTGAGTTAGTGACATCGGCCCGTGCAATTGAATTTCGTGAGGGACTAACGCCATCACCTGCAACCGCGCGCGTTATTAAAGAGCTACGTAAAACTGTGCCAGGAATCGGTTCAGATCGATTCCTATCCCCAGAGCTTGAAGATGCAACAACGCTAATTAATTCAGGTGCGGTTTTTAAGGCTGCGAAAGAAGTTGTTCCGGCACTTACCTAGAAGCAAAACCGCTAGCGGCCTCTAGAACTAAAAGCGCCGCAAGTCCCACGGTGCGTTGATCTGGAGAATCAAGTGCGGCGTCGATTTCAGTAATGTCGATCGCACGCACTCGCTTATCTGCAGCAAGTAGGAATGCGCCCTGCCGCAGTTCATCGGCAGATAATCCCCCAGGCATTGCCGCCGGACACGCTGGCACAACACTGCGATCACACACATCGACATCTAAGTCGACATAGATTTCACGACCACCTTCACCTGCAATTTCTAAGGATTGCGAAACAACATCCGCCATTGCGCGTTTGCGAAGTTCTGCACGAGAAATAACAGTAACTCCATTTTCTTTAGCACGCGCAGAATACTCGGCACTATTTGCAAAGTCGGCTATTCCGATTTGGACAATATTTTTACCAGGCAATCCCGCTTGAATCAACTGCCACACTGGGGAGCCATTTGAATGACCATCACGCACATCATGGTGGGCATCAAAGGTAACAAGACCAATGTTAGATAAATCTGCCCACAGCGCAGATGCAACTGAGTATGTAATTGAGTTATCTCCACCTAGTGCAATAATTAACTTGTGCACGCTTAATAAACCACTTAGCGCCTCTTTTACTCGCGCGCGTCCATCATTGCCGTCGGGGGAGTGCACATCTCCTAAATCTGTAAAAGTATTTCCTGATATATCAATTTTTGCCGATGTGGAAAAAGTTGAAAAGCGCGCCAGTGCAGTTCTTACAGCAGCAGGAGTTAAATGCGCACTAGTTTCAGAAATCGAACTCTCATGTGCTGGTACTCCTATCAGTGCGATATCGGCCTTGCTATTGCTCAAGGAAAAAAGAGTATTCGCCCGCTTCCACTTAGGGTCATGAGGCAAAGTAGCTGCAGACATGGGTTTATCGTAGATGCTATTCACTATATGGCTCTAGCAATTAAATTCCAGAGGCTAAACCTTCACAACGTGGGTCGGAGCCGAACATATATGTGCCACTTGGAGAGACTTCTAACATCTGAACTGAAGAGCCATGTGCCCATGCTCCTATTAACGAGATCTCATGGCCCCTTGTCCTCAAATCTTCAACTACTGCCGAATCAACACGATCTTCGATCTCTAAAACTCCGTTGCCGTATTCATCCAGCGAACTTTGTCCACCAGCACTCAAGTGCTGCCATCGCGGAGATTCAATCGCCTCTTGAACATTCATTCCTAAATCCACGACATTTATTATTAACTGTAGATTCGTTTGAACTTGGATATTTGCCCCTGGCGTTCCACCTACGAGATATAGCGAGCCATCTTCTCGTGTTGCCAGCCATGCATTCAACGTGTGAGCGGGGCGTTTTCCAGGTTGAATTAAATTGGGGGATTTAGGGTTCAAAGAAAAGCCAGTTAATCGGTTGTTTAATACGATTCCAGTTCCAGGAATCACCCATGAGCTGCCAAATCCATGGAAGACCGATTGAATCCAGGAAACGACGTTTCCTTCGGCATCAGCGACTAAAAAATAAGTCGTATCGCTACCTTCGCTTGTTGCCCCATTCTCATTATTTGCCGATGCCACATTAATTTGCGGAAGTCGCCAATCAATATTTTCTTTTGATAATACCTGCTCAACATTTACATCGAGAAACTCAGGATCGCCCAGGATTAGATTTCTATCAGTGAAGCCAATTTTTTTACTCTCAACGCTGATATGAATGCGATCGGCTTGGCTCAAGGACGAGATATTAAATCGCTCACAGAGTAGCAGCTCTTCCATCAAAATCATTCCCTGAGTTGGGGGAGGCTGGCCATAGATAGTGAAATCGCGATATTTAATTGAGAGTGGGTCTAAAACACGTGTCGAATGTGATTCTAAATCCTGCGCATTGAACCATCCATCTGAAGCGGTAATCAGTTGTTGTGAAATTTCACCGTTGTAAAATGCTGCGCGGCCTTCGAGAGCAATTGCACGAAGTGAAGTGGCAAGATCTTTTTGAACTATTAAATCTCCAACTTTAGAGTTGATATCGATTCCCATACTTTTAAATATTTCAGTGTCAGGTGCAATAGCTAGATGGGCAGCGATTCGTTTAATAAATCCCGGAGTCGCTGCAAACCCATTTTCTGCATACTCAATGGCAGGTGCTAACAGTTCGGCAAAAGAGAGTTTTCCATATCGCTCATGGGCTTCAAACCAGGTTGAAACTAAACCAGGAACTGTTGCAGATTTAAATCCATGTAGAGGAATGCCGTCTGAATAAGCTTGCGCCGATGCACTATGCGGTGCTTCGCCACTTCCGTTAAAGGCGAGATTTTCCTTTGACTTAGCATGATGAGTGATCAAGAAAGCATCTCCACCAAGGTGGGAGGCACCCGGTTCAACAACACAGATAACTGCAGATAGTGCAATGCCTGCATCAATAAATGAGCCACCTCGATTGAGGATTGTGATTGCCGCACTGACTGCCAAGGGTGCACTTGCCGCCGCCCCACCTTTTTTAGAGTAAATAACGCTTCGCCCCGTATGCACATGCGCACTCTTTCCCACATTGAGAACAATTACAAGAACACACTCTTTAGCCGTATCCTTAACTCTAAGAAGAGTCGCCCGGATCACCGCGTTACCGCAAGGTACCGAGGAAAGTCCGGACTCCATAGAGCAAAGTGGTGGGTAACGCCCACCCGGAGCAATCCGCGGGATTAGTGCAACAGAAAGCAGACCGCCTTTTAGCAATAAAAGGTAAGGGTGAAACGGCGGTGTAAGAGACCACCAGTGATTGCAGCAATGCAGTTAGCTATGTAAACCCCACTTGGAGCAAGACCATGCAGTTGGCGCTTGAGAGCTGCTCGCTCGAGTCAACGGGTAGGTTGCTTGAATCTGTAAGTAATTACAGATCTAGATGGATGGTGATCCGTTCGCAAGAACGACAGGATCCGGCTTATAGGGCGACTCTTCTTATATTTTGAAACTACTCTGTCTAATTACCAACTTGCGCATGCGAGATTGACGTGGCATAGCGTTCAGCGAGCCGAGTTTCGAACTACGGCAAGTTTTATCTCGCCCCACCTTTATTCTCAATGTAATTTGTAAAGCTCAGTGCAACTCAATTTCAACTAGACCGGTTCCGGGTAGCCCTACACTGATTTAGGCTGCGCACCCTTAAATTAGGCGGACATTCTTGTGTATATATCAATTCGTTATCCAAAATTTAGAAATGTGGTCTAGAAAGCAATTCTTGTGATTACTTACTTTTATCTTCAATAAATGTTAATTTACTTCGTACATCATCGGAGTTCCCTCACGGGACTTAAGGGAGTAAGAATGAAATTCAAACTACTAAGAAAATTGTTAGTTGTCATGCTGGTTGCAACTATTCCCGGAATAATTGCAACTGCATCATCTAGCGCTATAGGAACCACCACGTACACAAGCCCTGAGTGGAAGAAGATCCTTAAAGAGGCTAAGGGTCAAACTGTTAACTGGTACATGTGGGGTGGCGGCGCCAATATCAATACCTACGTAAATGAATATATTGGGGCCGAAGCAAAAAAGTATGGCGTTACATTGAATCAAGTTAAATTGAACGGTACTGCTGAGGCAGTTAATAAAGTTCTTGGTGAAAAACAAGCCGGAAAAAATACTGGCGGAGCCGTAGATATGATTTGGATTAATGGTGAGAATTTTGCTACAGGTGTCCAAGCAAAGATTTGGTATTGCGATTGGGCTACAAAATTACCTAATGCTAAGTACGTTGACTGGACCAGTTCTTCAGTAAACAGTGACTTTGGTTTACCCGTAAATGGTTGTGAAGCGCCATGGGCAACTGCATCATCAGGACTTGTTTATGACAGCAAGGTTGTTCCAAAGTCAGCTGTAGCTACTCTTGATGGGTTTGTGGCATGGGTGAAAGCAAATCCTGGAAAGTTTACTTATCCCGCACCACCTGATTTCAATGGC
Source organism: uncultured Candidatus Planktophila sp. (assembly GCA_964358665.1). Taxonomy (GTDB): domain Bacteria; phylum Actinomycetota; class Actinomycetes; order Nanopelagicales; family Nanopelagicaceae; genus Planktophila. The sequence continues at coordinate 75,007 of CAYHOY010000005.1, forward strand.
TCAATGACAGTTCGTCGCTTGTTCTATTATGCAAACGGTGGATACTCCAACTTCTTAGGTACATACGACGCAGCTACATTTACCCCAGCGATGGCCAAGACAGCAACTTTTTTGAATAGTCTTGAGCCTTCTCTATGGCGCAAGGGTGCGACTTATCCTGCAAATATTGGTGATCTAGAGAAGCTATATGCAAGTGGTGAAGTCTCTGCATATTTTAATTACGGTGCATTATCTTCGTTTGCAAACGTTCAAACAGGTCTATTCCCTACTTCAACTCGAGTAGCAGCATTTAAAGAGGGAATGATCGGCAATATCAGCTATGTAACGATTCCATACAACTCACCTAATAAGGCTGGAGCCCAGGTAATTGCAAACATAATGCAGTCACCTGCAGCTCAAATGAAAATGCAAGTGGATGGAGTTATTGGAAGTCCTGCGATTGTTATGAACAAGACTCCGCTATCTTCCCAGTATCGATCATTGCCAATTCACCCTTCTAGCACATCTCCAGCAACATTGGCAAAGAATGCAAATCCTGAATTAACATCAGCTTGGCTGAAAGCAATTGATGCCGGCTGGATAAAGGATGTTCAACAAAAGTAATAATCTCCCCTGACACGAGGGTTAACTAGGTGAACTAGTTAAAGGGGGCTCACATACGGAAAGGAGTAGGGGCAGTGACTAATAAAAACATCACTGCCCCTACTTCTATGTTTAAAGTGAAATCACGGGCTTCAAAGGGCAAATTGAAGGAACGCAATGTTATTTGGCTTGTCCTTCCGACTGCCTTAGTCCTAACCACCTTATTTGCTGGCGGCTTTATTTTTGGCATACTTCAAAGTTTAGGATTTTTCTCTGTAATTGCCGGAGATGAAGAGAAAATTGGATTTGAAGCATATTTGAATGCATTTCAAAATGAAACAGTTCGAGCTGGAATAATTTTAACTTTTAGAGTTGCAATACTTTCCACTTTCTTTTCCACGATTATCGCTTTAGCTATCTCCTTGATGATAAGTCGTACCAAGAGATTTCAATCTGCACTTATCGCAATTACACAATTCAACATACCGATACCTCACGTGGTTGCTGCCACAGGAATTTTATTGACTTTTTCACAATCTGGAATAATTTCAAGATTAACAAACCATTTTGGAATTACGGACGGATCTAGTGGTTTTCCTATAGTTACTAATGATCCATTTGGTTATGGAATTATCATGTCTTACTTATGGAAAGAAGTGCCATTTCTTTGTATATTAATTTTAAGTGCATTGAGAGGCCCAGTTACTAATTTAGATGAAACTGCAAAGACACTTGGAGCGTCTTACCGCTTTAGACTTCGTAAAGTAATCTTGCCATATATTTTTCCATCGATACTTTCAGGAACAATTATAGTCTTCGCATTCTCGTTTGGATCATACGAGGTTCCTTATATCCTAGGGCAGCCCTACCCATCCACAGTTTCAGTTGTTGCATATCAGCTTTACACGAATCGAGATTTAGCTAATCGCCCAACAGCAATGGCCTTGGCAACAATCACTTCAGTTGTCATTGGTTTGCTTGTGTATGCATATATGAAATTGACGCAACAAGAGGGAAGAAAATAATGAAGGTAATTTTCAGACCCCTCTTTTTAGGGTTATTCGTTTTCTCGGTGTTTTTTCCCTTCCTCTCCATAATCATCTGGTCAATAGCGGCTGGCTGGCGCTTTCCAGATCTACTCCCCGAACGGTATTCGATGCGAGGTTATTCCATCGCATTTGATCCCAATGGTGACATCGTTCGAGGAGTCATTACTTCAACAATTATCGCTCTGATTGTTGGTGTCATTGCAACAGTAATTGGAAGTGCGGCAGGGCGTGCAATCGCTATGTATAACTTTAAAATGAAGAAGGCTTTTCAGTTCTTGGTTCTTGCTCCTCTAATAGTTCCAGGCCTTGCTGTGACCATGGGCATTCAAATTCTTTTTATCAAATATGGGTTATCAGATACCGTCCGAGGCGTAATTTTGGCGCACCTAATTCCCACGGTGCCTTATGTAGTAATGATTATGTCTGGAACCTTTGCAAATTTTGATCGATCTTATGAAGAACAGGGACAGGTACTTGGAGCATCTCGTCTGACAGTAATGAGAAAAGTTACTCTACCAATGGTACTACCTGGATTAGCGGTTTCATTTTTATTTGCATTTGTAATTTCGTGGAGTGAATATATCTTGACTCTTTTAGTTGGAGGTGCAGCTGTGAAAACCCTTCCAATGGTTTTATTTGCATTCCTACGTGGAAGTGATTTAACACTTGTAGGTGCAGCAAGCATTGTATTTATGATTCCACCGTTAATTTTATTGAGGTTTACTAGTAAACACCTTGTTGGTCGAACATCTAGTGTCACAGGATTAGGAAGCGTGTAATGAGTACAGGAATCAAAATCGAGAATATCGAAAAGAAATTTAGTACTAATCCTGTTTTGAAAGGAATTAACTTAGAAGTTCCAAGTGGTCAACTTGTTTCAATATTAGGCTCTTCGGGATGCGGGAAAACAACTCTTCTTCGAATCGTGGCTGGTCTTGAACGTGCCACTTCTGGGCATGTGTACTTTGATGGCGAACAACAAGATAGCATTACAGTTGAAAAACGGGCAATCGCAATGGTTTTTCAGAAGGCATTACTTTTCCCAAATATGACAATAGGTGAAAACGTTGCTTTCTCTTTGCGAGCATCGAAGAATCCACCTAAGGATATTGAAAAGAAAGTCGATGAGATGCTTGAACTTGTAAAGCTCCCAGGATTTGCTTCTCGGCGTCCAGGTGAGTTATCTGGTGGACAAGAGCAACGTGTTTCATTAGCGAGAGCCCTCATGAGAAACCCAAAAGTACTGCTTTTAGATGAGCCACTTAGCGCGCTTGATGCAAATCTGAGAGTTGAAATGAGAAATTTTATTAAGGAAATCCATGATTCTTTCGAGATGACAACGCTCTTTGTGACTCATGATCAAGAGGAAGCTATGGCAATTTCGGACAAAATTGCCTTTATGGAATCAGGCGTACTTGAGCAATATGATTTCCCAGAATCTTTTGTGTCGACTCCTGAGAGCCGTAAAGTAGCGAAATTTTTTGGATGCCGGAATATTTTTGGTGGGAAAATAGATGGTGCAGTATTTGAAACTTCATTTGGGGAATTCGTTCTCCAAGAGAATCACGGCAAGGGTGAGTTATTGGCAGTGCGTCAAGAAGATTTAATTCTTTCACGTGAAGAATCCAAGTACAGCTTTGAGGCCAGGGTCGTTTCATGGCAATTCGTGGGCTCTCGTATATCTGTACACTGTGATGCTTCAAAAACGACTTCTACTGAGAGAACAGAAGTTATAGTTGAAAGTGATCGATTTGCAGATTTTGCAGAGAATGAAAAAGTCTTTATCACCTACGATCCAAGCAGATTACATGTCATTGGTCGAGATAACTGATGTTAAATCCACTGAAGTTAGGTTCGGCTGATTGGAATCTGTGGCCAATTAGCATGGATTACGAGATAACGTTTCCAGAGTTCAAACAATGCGGTATCGACCGCCTAGAATTGGGAATTTATCAACCTTCTATAGAGTTGAATTCAGAAAACTCTCAACGTATTTCTGAGTTGGCAGCAAAAAATCAAATTCAAATTACCGCGGCTTTATTTTCTTTAACACCTGACAGGTGGCCAAACGGAGCTTTTTCCAATAGAGCTTCGACATTCCTTACAGAGTGCCAGTTCTTTTTAGATGCTCTCGAGGGTTTAGGCATCAGGTATGCGAATATTTGGACCGGTGTTGATTTACCCGATTCTGACATGGACGAAACAATCAAATCCCTAATGGATTTGAATGATATTGCTAGCAGATTTTCAGGGATAGTTTCAATCGAGTACAAAGCCGACACAATTTTTCCCGACGGGCAAACATTAGCAGAATTGCTTTCCGGATTAAGCCACTTGAAAGTTCTAATTGATACAGGACATGCATTTGCATTAGAGGAAGACGTGGTCCAACTGATTAAACAATTGAACTCAAGGAATTTGATGGGGGCAATGCACTTTGGAGATGCAATTGCTGGTGATTCAGATGCGGATTTACCATGTGGACGAGTCCACGATTTCTCTGAGATAATTCAGACTCTAACTGAGATAAATTATTCTGGAACTGCAAATTTTGATCTATATGGAGCGGCTATAGATGAAAATGGACCAGGCCCCTTAAGTATTTTGACTGAAAGTCTGGACTACATGAATTCTGCAATCAGGGGTAGATGATTTATATGAAAACAATTTCGCTAAATGGCCCAGGGTCAGTAACGACAATTGACCAAGAGTCTGACGAAACGTTTCCAAAGATGGCATTGCTACGGGTCATTTCGAGTGGTATCTGTGCTGCAGATTCATATTTATGGTCTGGCCGTCACCCATGGAATATTTCTTACCCAATTGTTCCAGGCCACGAGATTTTCGGGGAGGTTATCGAAATCGACTCTGATAATGAAGCTATTTTCGCCATCGGTACAAAAGTAGCAGTGCAAGTGAATGTTCCTTGTTACCAATGTGAGCAATGCAATAGAAACAAGTTCAACATGTGTGTTGAGAGAAATCATTTTGGAAGTACATTCAAAGGAAGCTTTGCTGAGCAAATAGCTATTCCCGTGGGGGCTCGAATGCACCCATACTCAGGCGATATTGATAATCTAATTGGCGGATTAAGTGAAACGATGGCAAACGCTATCTATTGTGCTCGAAAAGTGAAAATTACCGGTAACGAGAAAATTCTCATACTTGGCATGGGTTCAATCGGAGGGTGCCTTACACATTATTTGAAAATGACTCACCCATCTTTGAGCTTAACAGTGCTGACTTCATCGAATGCCAAGAGAGGTAAATTGGAGGAACTTGGAGTAAATGCAGTTTCAATAGAGGATTTGGAATCTCTCCACGATAATTTTGACATCATTTTTGAAACCTCTGGTTACCCTAAGAACTTTAAAGCAGGATTATCATCTCTAAAACCGACAGGTATAGCTGTGATCTATGGTGTTTTTCAAGAAGAAATACTTTTTGATTTCAATCAAATTAGCGAATTCAAAGAACTTACATTATTTGGCGGTCACTTAGCAGATGATACCTCTTTTGATTTAAGCGTAAGTTTTTTGACTGAAAAACAAGAAGAGCTAGATTACCTTATTTCGAATGTAGTCGGTTTTCACAATTTCACTACCTCTTTTTCAGACCCAAAATTTTCAGAATTCAAAACTATCTTTCAACCTAACACTTAAGCGAGGCTTAAAATGGTATCCGAAGTCACTATTAATCACAGCAAAGATCTACAAACAACGATGAATGAAATTATTGAGCTTGGGAAAAAAGTGGTCGAAAGAAGATTGGCCGTAGGGTCTGGAGGAAATCTCTCATTTCGTGTACCAGGAACCGAAATATTCTTCATAACTGGAACTGGAACGCAACTTGATCAACTCGATGTGAACAGTTTTGCGCAGGTCAATTTTCAAGGCGTTCACCTAGGTGGAATCAAACCTTCGTCAGAGTTTCGTGTTCACTTGGAATGTTATAAAGTGCGTCCGGATATTGATGTTTGCATACACTTGCACCCTCAGGCAAGTGTATTAACGGCAGCATTGAATTTGCCCATTCTTTTTTTAACTATTGATCATGTGTACTACGTACGAAAGGTTGTAAGAGTTCCATGGATTCGCTCAGGAACACAAGAAATAGCGGAAGCAACTGCTCAAGCTGTAAAAGAAGCAAACGTAGTTATATTAGAAAATCACGGTTGCGTTGTGTTGGCTCCGACGGTTCAGCTTGGATTTTCTCGAGTCCTCAATCTTGAAGAGGCTTCCGAACTTACCCTTCGGTGTAATCAAATAGGGTTGAATCCCACAGAGGTTCCCAAAGTTTATTGGGATCATTTGAAAGAAAACAAATTATGACAGTTACTTCAGCACTAATTGACATTGGTGGGTCATCAGTGAAGGTGACAATACAAGACAATTACGCCAACAAAATGCTCACACATGAAATTGTGGTGACATCAATTGTTGAAGAAAGACATATCTACCTAAATCCAGATCAATTGTTCGCTACCGTAATTGAAGCAATGAACAAGTGTGCCGATCAACTAACTTCAGGCATTAAGATCAACCGGATCTATATTTCAACGTTGCGACAAGGTTTTTGTCTGATTTCTAAAGCGCATGAATTAACTCCCATTTACTTAAACAGCGATACCTCAGGTGAATTAGCACGAGGAGATCTGGACAAGTACGGATCGAGCAAGATATATGAAGAGACAGGACATTGGTTTGCACCCCAACTAACTTTACCTAAGTTAATCAATTTATTTCGTGTTCGGCCAGAACTACGAAAGCAAAATACCAAACTTCTATTTGTGCATGATTGGCTGGTCTGGAAATTCACTCAGGAAATACTGACTGAAATGACTCTAGTTTCTGCAGGACAGATGGCAAAGATATCTGAGAGAAACGTTCACTCTGAATTGTTAGAACACTTTGGAATTTCGGCAGAGATAATGCCGAGTACTCGAATATTCGGAAAATCCGTGGATACCTTGAACTCAGACGCCTCAGAGTTACTCTCAACAAGATGGTCTCAGGCTGAGGTCTTTGTTGGTGGAGGGGACTCTCACTTTCTGCACATGGGGGCTTCAGGAAATCACACTAGAAAGGTAGTTGTATCCGCAGGGTCATCGACCCCAATTTCACTTCTGAGTACTACCCTCGGCGTTTCTACGTTTTTGAAACCATGGAAATCAACTTCTTTTGTTGAATCGATGTATCTATTGGAAGGCAATTTGGGATATCCAGGGAGCTTCTTCGGATGGCTTAAAAAGAATGTTTCAAATCCAATATCTACCGACGCAATTAGTATTGCAAATATTTCTAAGGCAGCAACAGTTTTTGGAGCCTGCAATATGTGGAATGAAGAAAAATGGAAATCTAGACCAGCATTTTCGATTTTAGGCGATTTTTCACAATTAAGTAGCAATGACTTGGCACTTGGTTTAGCTCTGGACTACTCATTTGCATTGTCAAATCAAATTTTAGAATTGATAAATGATGACTTTGAAATCAACCAAGTAGTACTAACAGGTGGTGGGGCCAATTCTCAACTTCAAACCATACTTAGAGGCCTCCTAGATGTACCCGTAGAACTAATTTCTAGTGAAGTCGCTATAGGTAATATTTTCTCACAGGTGAATAATCAAGGTTCAAATTCAATTGAGTTTAGAACAAATTCTGATTTCTTGGATTTGGAAACATCAGAATTTTTGAGGTTTGAAGCTAAGAGGCACGCACTTTTGTACGCCGAAGTCGAGGGAAGTCGAAAGGTATTAGAAGATGCAATATAAGCCAATGCGCGCCTTAATAACTTGTGAGGTAACAACTGAATTTCTGATCTCATTAAAAGAGAGGAATATCGAATTTGTGTTGGATGGCTGGGGTCAGAATGGGGATATATTAAGCGAGATAGATTTGATTTCTAAAGCACAGGACTGTGAAATAGTTATAGTAGAAATTGAAGAGTTAAATAGTAGGGTTCTTGGATCTTTGAACAAACTAAAGTTTGTCGGTGTATCGAGAGGAACTCCAGTAAATGTTGATTTAGAATATTGTAGAGAGCGAATGATTCCAGTCGTGCACACACCAGGGCGAAATGCCGACTCAGTTGCCGATTATTGCCTAGCCATGATGATTGACCTTTCTAGAAAATTGACTTCTAGTAGTAGGCATTTAACAACAAAAGGTTGGTTGTTTGAGGAGAAGCTTCCTTATTTAGAGTTCAGAGGTCGTGAAATTGGAAATCTGAAAGTCGGTCTTTATGGTTACGGTCAAATAGGAGCAAGGGTTGCACAGAGACTGAGCGATGGTTTTGGCTCAAGTGTTTTCTTTTATGACCCCTATATCGAGAGCAGTAGTTACGCAACAAAAGTAGCTTCCTTAGAGGAGCTCTTCGAAATTAGTGACATTATTTCCTTGCATGCACCAGTGATTTCAGGAACTGAGCATTCTATTAATCGAGCCCTAATTAGAAAATTAGGTCCCGATGGAATTTTAATTAATTCAGCAAGGCCAAAATTAATAGTTGAAGAGGATTTGTACCAGTCACTAGCTTCAAAGGAAATCGGAAGCGCTGCGTTAGATGTTTTTTGGAGAGAACCAATTGAAATTAATGATAGATGGTTGAAACTCTCAAATGTTATTTGCACTCCACATATTGCTGGGGCTTCGTTAAATGTTGTTTCGAATCATTGTGAAACTATTCTAAATGGAATTGATAAGTGGTTATCAAGCACACAACATACAAAAGGGGAGGCATAATGGCAATTAATGAGATGCTAGAAAACTGGAAATTGATGAGTCTCATACGTGAATTCGATTTATACGTCAAAGAGTTTGCCAAGACCGATGATGCAGTGGGGTATTTACACACGTCTATTGGACAAGAAGCCTCGTCGGTGGGAATCATTAAACAACTAAAACAAGACGATTGGATGACATCGACTTATCGAAACCATAGTCATGGCGTAGCTCGAGGATTAGATATCTACAAGATGGTGGCTGAACTTTTAGGAAAACGCACTGGATATTGCAAAGGCTTGGGCGGATCTATGCACATTGCTGATCAGGATATTAATTTTATCGGTTCCATGGGAATCGTTGCAGGAGGAATTCCAATCGCTACCGGTGCAGCCTGGGGCTCTAAGATGAAAGGCACAGATCAGATTGCACTTTGTTTCTTCGGTGATGGGGCAATCCATCAAGGTGCATTTCATGAAGGACTAGAGTTTGCGGTTAAATTCGAAGTCCCAGTCCTCTTTGTGTGCGAGAACAATCTTTATGCAGAATCGACTTCAAGCGAGTATCACCTGATTCATGAATCAACTATTGATTACGTAAAGCCTTTTGGCATCAAAGCGATTAAAGTTGATGGAAATGACTTTGAGGCTATTGAGTCAGCGGCAAAAGAGTGTATTGATTGGATTAGAAGGAATAAGAAGCCAGCATTCATTGAGTCAATGACTTACAAACTCTCTGGTCAATATGAAGGTGATAAGGAGACCTATAAATCTGTTGAGGAGATTGCATATTGGAAGTCGCGAGATCCACTCAAAAGCTATAAAGCAAGGATTCTTGAGTTTGATTCTTCGTTGGAACCACAATTTGAGAGATTTGAGAAAGAAAACAGACAATGCGTTATCGATGCTTTTGAAAGAGCTTCAAAAGATCCATTTCCAACAATTGAGGACATGCACGACGCAGTTTATTTTGAAGAGGGAGCACGATCATGACACGTCAACTTACATATAAGGATGCAGTCAATGAAGCAATTCGACTTGAAATGAGGCGGGATCCATCAGTCATTTTAATAGGTGAGGACGTTGCTGGTGGAGCTGGCAATGACCATATCCCAGGTGCGTTAGACGCCTGGGGTGGTCCATTTGGGGTTACAAAAGACCTTGTCACTGAATTTGGCCGTGAACGCGTGATTGATTCTTTATTAGCAGAAACTGGATTTGTAGGTGCGTGTATTGGCGCGACATTTGCTGGTATGCGTCCAATCGCGGAAATCATGTATTCAGATTTTATTGGAACCTCTTTTGACCAAATCCTTAATCATGCAGCAAAACTTCGCTTCACTTACGGTGGCAAAGTGAGCATCCCACTTGTTATTCGAACAGTTACGGGTGCAGGATTTAGGGCAGGTTCCGAACACTCACAAATGCTAGTCTCGATCTATAGCCATATCCCTGGAATCAAAGTTATCGCTCCATCTAACGCCTACGATGCAAAAGGCCTCCTAATTGCCGCAATCAGGGATCAAAACCCCGTGATTTTCATGGAGCATAAACGTCTTTACATGCAACAGAGTGATGTTCCGGTTGATTCATACACCATTCCAATAGGAGTTGGAGACATAAAGCGTAAAGGCACGGACATCACAATCGTAGGTGTACAAAAGATGGTGCTTACCGCGCTGGATGCAGCAGATGAGTTAGCTAGACAAGGAATAGAGGCAGAAGTTATTGATCCACGCACTTATTCTCCGATAGATATTGATCTAATCTGTGAATCAGTGGCGAAGTCAGGACACCTTTTAGTTGTCGATGAATCCCATCCACGCTGCTCGATAGCAACAGACATCGCCGGTATGGTCGCCGATAGGGCTTTTTCGTCATTGAAAGGTCCAATAAAAACTCTCACCGGGTTGCATACGCCAGTTCCATTTTCCCCACCGTTAGAAGATCACTACATCCCATCTATTGCAAATATAGTCGAGTATGCATCCAAAATGTTGAAGGGAGAGAAAATTGGGCAACGACTCTAAACGTAAAGTAGTTTTGGTTTGTGACACAATGAATGAAATCGATGACCAATTTGCAATTGCCTATGCACTTGGTAGCCCGTCATTGGAGGTATTGGCAGTAATTTCATCGCATAACACTTTGGTCCATGGGCATGACTCAGTGAATATTTATTGTGACGAAGCCCAAAGAGTTATAGATTTGTGCCAACGAAATGATGTTCGCTGTCTAAAAGGGGCTTCGCGGCCGATGGAAAATGTAGATGAATGTTTAACCAGCGAGGGCTTGGAGTTCATAGTAAACCTAGCGAGACAAGGAATCGAGTTCTCTATTTTAGGCACCGGCCCTGCCACAGATTTAGCAGCATTTAAGTTAGGGTATCCAGATTTGGCGAAGAAAGTTCCGATTATTTGGGCAGGATCATTTCCAGATGAGGAGACCTGGAAACGCTATAAGTATGGGGAATTGAATGCACGTGCCGACATTTCTGCTTGGCGGGCTTTATATCGAAACTGTGAGAACTTAGTAGTACTGCCGGGGTGGCCCGGAGTAGTTAAAGTGGCTGTCGAGAACAATGTCTTTCTCCCTGAATTGCGTGCAAAAAATAAGCCCATACTCAATTTTTTGGCTGACATTTTAGAAAAATGGGGACATGGAAGGATAAAAATGGATATGGATTCGAATCGGCCAACAAAAGTATTGTGGGACATTGTAAATATTGCCTATTACACCATTCCAGAGTCCGTCATTACGCGCGAGATGCCTATTCCAGAGATTGATGCGGCAGGTTCCATGTATTGGGATCGTATAGTTACAAAGATTCCAGTCTGCATGGATGTTGATGAAGTCGCCATTATGAAAGATTTTTGGGCTGCTATGGAACGATTACCTAATTGAATTACGATACCGCTGGATTCTTGAATTCGCGAACATTACAAGCTGCATCAAATTTAATCTTGAATCTTTCTGCGTTATACCAAGTTTTATTCCACATGATGTGTCGTGAACGTTGATCCATATCGATAGCATCTTTAACAAGGCAAGGCGTCAATGTTGTAATATCAAGGAGTTTAGAAATCTTTCGGTCAACAAAATTTGCAGAAATTTCAGTTTGTGAAGTCGTTATAGTAATTCCAAATTTGATCTGTAACATATCGACTAATGCGCCTTCTAGTTCATAATCCTCAATTTTTCCAATATATGAAACAGGAATAATTGTGGCTTGGTAGGCCATAGGAATTTCATTTCCGAACCGTAGCCGAGAGAATTTTAATACTTTTGAATTTAGAGGGACTCTCAATTTGCTGGCACAAATTTTATTAGCAGAGACTATTTTTGAGACTAATAGTTTATTCTGTGGTTCAAGTCCACGAGACTTCATTTCAGACGAAAAAGATTTACACTGTGCAGACAATGAATAGCACAGATTTGAAATATATGTACCTGAGCCTGGCCTGCGTTCAAGCCTGCCTTCCAAAATAAAAGTTTCAAGCTCGTGACGTAATGTCATGCGTGCAACACCAAAGCGCTCAGATAATATGCGCTCACTTGGAATTTTTTGTCCAGGGTAAAATTCACCTAGAAAATCATTTAATTCCGCTCGAATCTTCATTGATCTCACTCAACTCTCCATTGTTTCGTGGCCCTTTTATACTAACCAAATAAGCATAAGTAAAGGGGTAAACGAGCATTTTTGGCTTTTTTGAGCCTGACGATGGTGTCGTTAGATGCCTAGAACCCTTCCAATCCCTAGTCCCCAGGCACAAGATCAGGATTGTGGCGTCCTAGCGATTCGCCTATTCCGCATGAGAGCACGACTAAATCTAGCCGTAAGGAGATTGGTCAATTTTCTTACTAGACCTGAGACTGGAATCATTGCTGCTGTCCAGAGGACCTCAAAAATTTACCCCATGTTATGCGGGTCCCAGTTAATAAAACGAAAGTCCTTGGCGGATTTCAGTATCGCGTGACTTGAGAGCTGCTCGCTCGAGTCAACAGGTAGGTTGCTTGAATCTGTAAGTAATTACAGATCTAGATGGATGGTGATCCGTTCGCAAGAACGACAGGAACCGGCTTATAGGGCGACTCTTCTTTTATCCTGTTGTTACTGCGAGTCACCAAGTTTCCATGCAATAATATGGAAACGGTGGTTTGGTAGTAATCGGGACTTGGTTAATTCCAAGTCCCTTTTGCTTGTGCACATCTCAAAGTTATGCACATTTCCGCCTATCGCAGATAATTCGCGCCTCAAATTTACTTATCTTCTACCACGTGTTGGTGGCGTGTTGTAATTGGCAGCCTGGTCGTTTACCAAACCACCGGAGCGGGTTCAAATCCCGTCACTTCCACCACAGTCTTAGTTATTTCAATTCGATCTATTGGTAATGGTCAAGAGAGTTGTTATAGCTGAGCATGGGAGGACCGCGAGAAATCGTGGCCCTTTCCAAATTTCCGGCTTGTAGGGCGGTTCTTCTTTTATTTCTTCTCACTGATAGTTATTTCGTTAGAACCAATTCGGCGGTTCTCTTTATTCGTCTATTGGAATGAGGTTGACTTACTCCAATTTGGGTTCTCGTATTGATGCCACTCAGAAATGGGCTTCATCCCCACTTTTTCGTAAAGTCGAAGCGCACCACTTTCATTACCTGCATCAACACTGAGACAGAGCTTCGAACGCCCCAACTCGCTATTGACCTGAATTGCATGGCGAAGTAGCGCCTCACCGAACCCCTTGCCTTGAAACGCCTGTCTTACTCCTAAACCTGAGACGTAACCTGAGTCATCATGGAGTAGCTCATCATTGAAATCCACAAAGCCGACAGGATTGCCATTAACCGAGATAAGCCATGCCTGCATATTGATCTCATCTTTGTCTCGAAGCACAAGCTCGCTCCATTCGGCAAACTGCCGCGGCATGAAACCAAAGTGCTGACTGAATGAATCCTGGTGAACTTCATGATACGTACGTAAGTCGTCTTCCTTGTCGAGGTCTAATTTTCGAATCACACCAGGTGAATCATTTTCGCTGTCAATGTTAACTTGGAGTGTCATCTCTAAAGTCCAATACTTCCGAAGAATTGTGAATTCGCGGCTCTCTAGAAGGTTCTTGAAAGCGAAATCGTTGGATTGAGTTCCTATCCAGAGTCGATACTCTGGGTCGTGCATTCGTGCCAAGTCCAATGCTAAATCCAACGACAGTGCGAGAGTCTGTGCTCCAGGCCTTGTGTAGATATCTAGATAGAAGCGCTTGCGTGAAGAGTCTGGGTTGAGAGAGATTAAACTCTGCCAGTCATCCTCTGAGTGCAGTTTTGTCAGCCTGGTTATTGCAGGGTCAAAGAAACCTCGAACAATCTCATGACCCTCAATCTCGCCTAAGGGTATGTCTTTCGGGTTTAGTGCAAGAAGCTCTGAATTCGCAATATCCAATATCTTCGTAACATCTTTTTCGGTAGCCACTCGATTTATGAGTTTCATGTTGAAAACGTATCTTAGCTATTCATATGAGACAACGATGTTAATAGTGAGGCGAGACTCTATTTTCATTCAAGGAAGCAAAAGCAATGTACTTCTGGTGGTGTTTAAGGCTTATAGGGCGTTTCTTCTTCAATTTAGTAGAATGTATTTATGACTAAGCCGCTGCGGAGAATCCCATTCATCAGAACAATTCTCTGAATATCAATACCCAGTAGCCCATCGACTCTTAGAAAAATGTGATGCAGTTCTGCGTATCCCTGGTGAATCTAGAGGTGCAGATGTAGAGATGGGTAAGGCGAGAGAGATGGGAAAAATCATTTTCAACAGCTTTGAAGAGATCCCAACTTTGAATTCTGGCTTATAGGGCGACTTTTCTTTTATACTTTTTGCATGGAACCAACATACGTAACTGGAAAACCAAAGCTATGGCTTCGTCTTGAGGGTCTTATATTACTTGTTGCCACGATCGTACTTTTTGCTGGACAGGGTCAAAAATGGTGGTTGTATCCAGCACTTCTCCTAGTCCCTGACATTTTTATGTTGGGGTACTTAGCCAACACTCGAATTGGAGCATTTTTCTACAATTTGGGTCACAGCTACTTTGCACCAGCACTAATAATATTTCTAGCCTGGCGGGCCGATAGCAAAATAGCGTTGGCTATCGGATTCATCTGGCTAGGTCATATTGGTTGGGATAGATTCTTTGGATATGGCCTTAAATACGATTCAAGTTTTAAACACACTCACCTCGGAGACTTAAACAAAGGCAAATAAACTTTGTTTAGCTTTTCAATTCTCGGTCCTAAATAGGGAAAATTGTCTTTCTCCGCTCGGGCTCCCTAGGTAGGGTTTGTTTATGAAATTGCGAATAAGACCAATAGAGCAGAGTGAGATGTCCGAAGCATCTTTGATACTTCAGGGAGGTTCTTTGCGGCCAGAGATGGAGGACGAAAACAATGTTGAGGCTTATTGGAATGCTGTTGAGGAAAATCGTCGGCGAAAAGGTGAGGTGCTCGTTGCAGAACTCGATAATGAAATTGTTGGAATTGTTCAGGTTATGGTATTTCCTCTTTTTTTATACACGGGATCTTGGTGCTGTGAACTTGAGAGTGTTCATGTCCGTAGTGATTTAAGAGGAAAGGGAATTGGGAGTCAGTTGCTCGTAAAGGCTGAAGAGTTCGCACGAATGCAAGGTTGTTTTCGAATCCAGTTAACCAGTAGAAATGTGCGCGAGGATGCACATCGCTTTTATAAAAATGCTGGCTTCGAGCAAACAAGCCAAGGCTTTAAAAAATTGATAATTTAGAAAGTACTCTCGTTGGCAGAGAGAAAGATCATGAAGGTCGGAAACAAGCACAGAAGATGTCCACCTTATAGGGCGACTCTTCTATATTTGCGCATTTTTTCCAATCTTTTTCCAGTCCAAATTTTTACGCATATACTTCGCACTAATTGAAAATTACCTTATGGAAAAGGAGATCTAGGACCATGGCAACTCTTCATCTAGTCTCCGGACCCATAGGTGCAGGTAAGACAACTAAAGCGAGTGAAATCGTCCAACACACCAATGCCTTACTAATGTCTCCAGACCAATGGATGAATGTTTCAGGAATTCCACTTCGAAACTCAGAGGCTCGAGCTGCAATAGAAGAAGCGCAGTGGAAGATTTCAGCTTTACTTCTATCTCAAGGCTACGATGTGGTTATCGAATGGGGCACGTGGGGCCGTTCTGAAAGACTCGATATTCTCTCAAAAGCTAAAGCCTTAGGGCATACCGTGAACGGTTATTTCCTCACACCCGAAATAAGTGTCCTGATGTCACGCGTTGAGTCACGAGAAGCTAACTGGGAGGAATCGGATCGAGTAACATCACATGAAATTATTGAATCTGCTCAATTTTTTGAGAACCCACAAAGTAATGAGCTGTCACAATATGCAGAAATTTGGTTTAGCGATTCAGATAGTGCCTGAATCTCATGTATTTTAAAAGAATGTACTCACAAATTACAATTTTTCCTACTTGTGGAGCGATGTTGCTTCGAGAAGGAAAATTTCCACCCATAGGGAAACTGTTCTTCCTAAACGCTGTTACCAAAGCTAGGGTTCACCTGTGGAATCTAATATAACCCTTGCCCGCTTAGGAATTTTTTGAGATGAAGACACTTAGATTTGCGCTACTAATTTCTATTGGAGTTTTCGCCATGATTTTCGGTGAATTCGATGATTCTCCAGGGTTACAAGGTCTGGGATTGATTCTAATTGTTTGGGCATTCTTCTTTCATTTCCGAAGTGGCAGATCTAAGTGACTCACTTAAAGAAGAAGATTCGTTACATGGATAAGTTGGTTGATGAACTTGCAAAGGGATGGCCTATGGAGAAAATTCTTCGATCCGGCTTATAGGGCGGTTCTTCTTTATAGAAGAATTTTTGTCATGCAAGTGTTGTGCTCGCTAAGAACGTAATCACCAAAGGCTTCGCATTCTTCGTACCCAAGGGATTTATAGAGTTCGCGCGCAGGCTTAAAGGCTTCACTTGAGCCTGTTTCCAGACTAAGACGTTTCATTCCCTCTAATTTGGCGAAAGCTTCAATATGAGCCACCATCGCTTTACCAATTCCATATCCTCGGGTTTTGACTAGCGTGTGCATTGATTTAAGCTCGGCATGGTCCGCATCTAATTTTCTCATTGCTCCCACGCCGACCAGCTCCCCAAGAACTCGTGCACCGAAAACCGTTATATCTGGAGTGAATAATTTTGATGCATCAAGTGCATAAACGTGTTCAATTGGCGTCGTGGTCGTGCAAAATTCCCAATGTGCTTGAAGGACTTGAGCTAACTCTTCGCACATGGAATTTTCAATCGTAATTACTACGTCCACAAGGCAAAAGTGTAATGGCGGCTTCTGGATTTGGGGCGGTACTTCTTTTTAATTTTTTCTGTTACTTGGTCAGGAAATGGGCTAGAGACTCTAAGTAGCTATTCATGCCTGCTTGCGCTTGTTTCTCTTCACCATCCGGAAGTTCACCGTATTGGCTGAATTTCACCCACGCCTTGGCACCACGATCTTGAAATTCGATAACGATAAGGTGTGAAGGAGTCGTGAAGTCTTTAACAGCAAATTCTTCTGCGGATTGTGTGTAATGCATGGTGTGCTCTATTAATTCATTTTCGATAATTTTTGTGTACTTACCGTAAAAGTAGGCAGCGAAGTTATGAGCGGGTACATCGACTCCACAGCTCCACAGTCCACCGATTGTTAAGTCTGAGGCCGTAGCACCTTTTACTGAATCAAGTTCAGTTGGGTGGTACCAAGCTTCAAGTTCTGAAGCATCAGTCCAAGCCTTCCAAATCCTCTCTACGGAAAGGGGGAATTCGCGCTCAACTGAATATAGAAATGGCTGATTCATGAAAGAACTTTATCAGCCTGATTGACTTGGACTTATAGGGCGGAACATATTTTCATTGGGTGGTGGCAATGTGCTCATCGATATAATTTTCGGATGAGAACTAGATTCAGTAGAAAAACTATCATTGCCATATCTCTTGTTTCTGGTCTACTTCTTTTTTCAGCAGGTTCGTACTTTCAACCGTGGAAATTGTTCACTGACACTCGAGTGGAAGAGGCACTGCCACAACTGACAGAACCGGAGGCGGCAGCTGAAAATCTTCAATCACCAGTGGTGCTTGCGGAAGGATCATTCATCTCTCATGAGCACTCCACCACTGGCTCGGTAAAAATACTTCTGTACAGCGATGGAAGTCGAATATTGAGGATTGAGAATTTAGAAACCAGCAATGGCCCAAAGCTTGAAGTCTGGCTGACTGATGCCCCGGTAATCAACGGGGTTGATGGTTGGAGGGTTTTTGACGATGGAAAGTACCTCAATTTAGGAGCTCTTAAAGGCAATATTGGAAGTCAAAATTATGTCATCCCAACAGACACTGATTTAGATGAGTTCTCATCTATCTCAATTTGGTGTGAAAGATTCTCGGTGTCATTCGGGGCTGCAACTCTTAGTCTCCCTTAAGAACTACACAGCAGGTTTTAATTTAAATGGGATTAACTTGCTACCTACAACTAACGCAGCACCAATTAACACTAAATTCTTGACAATGTACTGACCTTCTAAGGTAAGACCAAAAGGGAAACTCGAAAAACAAACCTCGGGCAATAAAATAAGGGGTAAAAACGTACCTGGCATTTGTAACGCTAATAAAAAAAGACCAACACGGATTAAAGGTCTATAAAGTATGCACAATCCAATTGCCATTTCCCAATACCCAAGAATTGGTATGAATATATCTGGATCTATCCAATAGACAGTCTTAGTGACTAAATCAACTGCTGGACTATTACCAAATAGCTTTAAAGCACCAAACCAAATGAAGGTCAGGGATAGTGAGTAACGCAGCACTGGCATTGAAATTTGGTTTAAGTAATATATAACTTTGTTATCTAGTTTACTGAATTCTATCCCCAACATTTTCACAAATTGATTTTCCTTAGCTCCTATGTACCTTATGCAACTCTAACCCAAAACATGGTCAACTTCAGCGTAGAATAACTTTGTGATGCTCTTATGCGATGGATTCAAGCAATGCCTGAAATAATTGTTATCTTTGATGGTGATTGCAATCTCTGTAAAAGGAGCCTTGCCTGGCTAGAACTAGAGTTAACAATCACCGCTTTGCCTTTTCAAAGTTCAAATCTTGAGCTTTATGGATTGACTACGGAGCAATGTTCACAAGAAGTATTCGCAATTAGCGAAGGCAAAACATATTCAGGGGCAGCCGCAGTGGTTTTCCTCCTCCGAAAACGCGGGAATTCTCTCTCGTCAGCGGTTTTATATTTCTCGGGCCCAGTTGGAAGATTTGGTTATAAATGGGTAGCTTCCCATAGGAGTTCCTTGCTCGTTCGAATCCTCGGACGAATATTCCTTTAGCTTGGAATTTACCCGAGAGTGTTTACAATCTGTCGAAAGACTCTTGGAAAAGCTACCGCGGTCGGCACAATGAGTGGGCGGATAAACCGTTGAGACGATGCCCAGAGCAATCCACCGGCAAGTAACCTGTAAGAACGAGTTATGTTTAGCCATTCTTTCTCATACGAACTCGGATCATTGGCAAGGACCGCATTTACAGCCGCCCTGCCTTCTTCGAAGCCGATACGCATGCCTTCACCTGTTAATGCATCAACATAACCTGAAGCATCACCGACCAACAAAGTTCGGGTCAAAGTTCTAGCTCGGACGGCTTGGCGCAGAGGCCCAGCACCTCGAAGTTTGCTCGAGGGTTTCGCATTCGAAAGCATGGAATTGAGTTCAGGAAAGTGCGAAACAGTTTTCCAAAAATCTATTTTATTAGTTCCAAGTACTGCAACACCGACAGTCTTATCATCGACGGGGGTAACATAAATTTCCGCATTAGGTGACCAGTAAACCTCAACAAAATCAGACCATGGCGAAATGCAGAAATGTTGACGCAACCCGAAACGCTGAGTCGATGTACTTTTTGGCGCGGATTCTAAATTAAGTTGATTACGAACAGTGGAGTGAAGTCCATCGGCACCAATTAAGTATCGACTTCGAATCTCAGCAGTCTGGACATAATGTTCGGATTGAACAATTTCTCTTACCTTTCCATCAATAATTCGAACATTTAACTCAGTTGCTCTGGTTTTAAGGTGCTCATGCAAAGTTGTTCTTCGTACTCCACGACCAGGTTGATTTTTAAAGCGCGCATCTACACTTTTCCCGCCGGAGATATAGCGAATGCCGACGAAATCATGGCCTGGTGGATCAACATTAATACTGCGCAAATGCTCAAGAGTCTGTGGCATTAAACCCTCACCACAGGCTTTATCTATTGTTCCAGTTCGTGGCTCTATCACGACCACTTCGAGTCCAGCTTGGGCAGCATGAATAGCGGTAACTAGACCAACAGGCCCAGCTCCAGCAATAAGTAGTTCAATCATATTTATTGTGCAAGGGTCGCTAGGGCTTTATTTTCAACTCTTAATCGTGCAGCAAGCACAAAGATATTTAGGAATGTAAAAATTACTGCGGTTCGCCAGGCAAAACCAACCATCGGAAGAGCAATACCTTCAATAACGACCGCCAAGTAGTTGGGATGCTTCAACCATTTGTATGGCCCATTGGTAATTACAGGCAACCCCGGAATAATGACTACAAGCGTGTTCCATCGTTTGCCTAAGGTTAAAATGCACCACCAGCGCAATGCTTGGGAACCCATAGCAAGAGCAAACATCGTCCAACTGAGTAGTGGGCGAAATTCTGGGCGAGTTAGCCAGGTTTCAATTAGACATCCTCCAAGGAGTCCAACATGAATAACCACCATATATTTATAGTGAGAGCGACCAAATTCAATGCCACCTTGGTTGAAACTCCAACGTAGATTTCGCTTAGAGATAATTAATTCAACAATACGCTCCCCAGAAACCAGGAGAATTAAAATCGTAAATGCAATGTGTCCATTCATCTTATTACCACTCCAAAAGAACTAGCTCGGTAGAAAATCCTGGACCCATTGCGAGTAATAGCCCAGGAGTTCCAGGGATGGGTTTGGTGACTCCTTCACCTTGCATAACGTCGGAGAGAATGTGGATTACGGCTGAAGAGGAGAGATTGCCTTTGTCTGCTAAAGAGTTCCACGATACAGCGAGTTCGTCGTTATTGAGATTCAAGGTACTCTCCAACGCTTTCAATATTTTTGGCCCACCAGAATGACAGACCCAACGCGCAATATCAGAAGTTGTTAGTTGATTGGAACTGAGGAATCCTTCAATTTCTTCTCCAAGATATTTCGCAATGACATCACTGACCACTGGTGAGAGAAAAATGCGAAAACCACTGCTTCCAATGTCCCATCCCATCGCATCTTCAGTATTGGGATAGAAGCGACTCTTAGTATCTACTACACGCGGCCCCGAGATTTTCATTCTTTCTGCGCGCTTAGAGCCGACCATTACGATAGCGCCTGCGCCATCTCCAAAAAGTCCGGAAGAGACTATGTTGGCCATAGAAAGATCATCTGACTGCAACGTAAGTGAACAGAGTTCAACGGAGAGCAAGATGGCTATTTCGTCAGGGTGACCGATTAAGTAATCATGTACCCGAGCGATTCCCGCGGCTCCACCTGCACATCCGAGACCAAAGATTGGAATTCGCTTAATATCTTCTCGAAAACCTAAAATTGGCACCAACCGAGTTTCAAGTGAAGGTGTTGCGATTCCAGTTATAGATGTTGCCACAATCAAATCAACTTCATCGCTACGTATTCCGGCGCTCTCAAGTGCTGAGTTGATGACCTTAGCGCCAAGTTTTAGTGCAATATCAATAAATGCATCGTTACTTTCGCCAAAACTCCGCATCTCTTCATAAGCTGCGGCTGTAAGTGCAAGGCTACGGAAATTCACCTTAGTTGCTTCATGAATCCTTTTGATGGCTTCGCGATGATCGCCTTCAGGCGAAACAATTCTAGAAAAAATCTCCGTGATTTCCTGTTGGGGGTATCTATGCTCGCCTACGACGCCCTGGACGGATGCGATAATTGACATGTTTGGATTGTAGACCTGCAGGCTAGAGGCGGCTCTTCTTTCAAAATCTTCACAATAAGTTTCATCAGTATTACCTTACTATTTGCCAATTCTTCCTTTACTGAATCTATGGCGAGTCAGAGTTAATAGGTGTACCGTGAAAAAATGAAAAACTTTGATGTAGTTGTGCTAGGTGGTGGATCTGCGGGTGAGGCAGTGGCAAAGAACTTAGCAGAGGCAGGCAAAAGCGTTGCGCTTGTTGAAAAGCTACGAGTGGGCGGAGAGTGCGCTTATATATCGTGCATGCCAAGCAAAGCTATGCTTCGAAGTGCTCAAACAAGAACTCTGGCCAAGAGAGTTCTCTCTCTAGGCGCGGCTACGAAGAGCCCTGATCTTGGCGATGCTTTTCAAGCATTTGAGATTGCTGCACATCGCAGGGACGAAATCGCCTCTTACCGGAATGACACAGACACTGCATCAGAGATTATTAAATCTGGGGTTGCACTATTTCGTGGCGATGGCGTTATTACTGGAGAAAAAAGTTTAAGTGTCAATGGTGAGAGTTTGACTTGGATTGACTTGGTTATTGCAACCGGTTCGGAAGCGACGATTCCGGATATTCCTGGTCTCTCATCAATTGATTATTGGAGAAGCGATCAAGCTCTCTCAACACCTAATGCCCCGAATTCAATTGCGGTAGTCGGTGGAGGTCCAGTTGCATGTGAGCTGGCGCAGATATTTTCTCGCTTCGGTGCAAAGACCACCATTATTGAGTTTGGCGATCAACTTGCAGGCAAAGAGCATCCCGACATTGCTTCAAGGCTGGCTGCTAACTTGAGAGAGGAGGGCGTTTCGATTTATCTTAACACCGAAGTTACAAAAGCAGAACTTACTGTAGAAAAGAGTTCCCAACTCACTCTGTCGAATGGCCAGGTTCTAACGTGTGATCGCGTAATTATCGCTGCGGGCCGCCATCCCCAGACAAGCGGATTGAACCTTGACCTCATTGGGATTGCCTTGGGAGAAAAGGGTGAAATCTTGATTGATGGAGACTGTCGAGTGAGCGGAACAAAAAACATTTGGGCTGCTGGAGATGTAACTGCAATTGCGCCGTTTACACACACAGCAAATTATCAAGCGAGAATAATTATCGAAAATATTTTAGGGGGCTCACGAAAAGCAAACTATTCAGCTATTCCACGTGCAATTTATACAGATCCACCTGTAGCAAGTGTGGGGAATTTCTCTGATAGCGAGAATAAGACAGAGATTGTGACTTCGAGTATCGAACTCTCGGACGTGTCACGCAATTCAACCGATAGTGAAAATGGCGGATTACTCATTCTTGCCGCAAATTTGGCAAAAGGCGTTTTGACTGGTGCATCCGCCATCGGCCCACACGCAGATGAGTGGATGGCTGAGGCGACACTTGCAATTCGAGCAGAGATTTCACTTTCGGTTCTGGAAGATGTAGTCCATGCATTTCCGACATTCGGAGAAGCCTTTGAAATACCATTGCGAGAACTCGCTCGCCAACATAGGCTGTTTAATAGTGAATCGAAAAAGGCGGGTTCCAAAATGACACAATGCGAACATGAATTTCTCTTAGATGAGGTTACCAAAGAAGTTAAATGTATTAAATGTGGAGATTTAGACGATGAGATGCAACTTCCAAATCACGCCTTAGAGATCACAGAAGAAAAGGATGAGTTTTATAAGACTCAAGTGAGTTTCGAGTAAGTCGAGTGCAGGAAGTTGATTCTACATCCCGCACAACTTGTAGCTTAATTTCAACGAGATAACATTAGTAATCATTAAATGTTAGTTATTGTGTGCAAATCATTTGTATCTATTGAACTAAACAGGTGCTAAACTCAAAAAGATTACTTACGGCGTTCGAGCAGATAGCTCATTGAAGGGCGATCGTGAATGGTTATTAGGAACACACAATGGATAAAACTGAAAAGGAAATGCAAAGCCATTTAGATAAAGCGAAAAAAGAGCTAAAAAATGCAGCAGAAGGTGCTTTAGAGATGACTAAGGCAGATCTGAGCGGGGGAATTGCTCAAGCTAAAGAAAAAGTTAATGAAGTTGTAGGCAATATTGCTGCCTCTGTTGGTGCTGCAGCCGACAAAGTTCATGATGAAGTTACTAAGAAGGATCCAACCACCAAACCATAGAAACAATCTGTCTGAGTCCGCAGATGAATACACAAAGCGCAACTAAGAGAGTTGCCATCACAGCCATAGCAGGATTTGTTTTATTCTTAACTGTTCCTCTGATGCCTACATTTGCAGCCACATCGGCAGATGTAACACTCGGAACAAGTGCAAATTATTCACTTGTTTCGGGTGGGGTCATCGTTTTGGGTGTTTCAACCTCTTTTACTGGGGTTGCTCCTATAAAAGTCGCAATATCACCAGGGATATATTGAGCGTGAAGTGAACTAATCTTTTATAACTTTTTATCACTTTCTGCATCTTTTTTTGCGAAAGAAAGTTGTTTAATGATAAACATCGAATTGAAATTTATTCGTTCTTTAAACACAGAATATTCACAATTTTTGGGTGTATGCTGAAAATTACAGCACCATCGCGTGCATCGAGATTCATACTTAGAATAGAAAAAAAATGAGCAACACCTCAACAAAAAATTCAAAAATTAAAATATTTGCAGTAATCGGTTTTACTCTTTCACTGTTCATCGGATTCTCTCCAGGAGCAGCTAACGCTGCGGAAACAGCATTAAACATGGGCACGGCCTCCACGTATGGGGTATTAGCTAGTCAGGCAATTACAAGTACTGTTAACGCTTCCGGGGTTTCTGGAACAGCGGGAGGAGATTTAGGTGTCGGTGGTGCAACCGCGCCATCTGGGACTATTACTCGAACCGGATCAACCATTCTTGGTGGTGCATCACTTACTGCACTCACCGCAGCATCTAACGCCTTAGCCGATAATCGTGGAGGAACATCGACCCCCCAGAATCTAACTGGAACGTATACACCTGGTGCCTATACGTACGGTTCAGACCTTCAAATTAATGGCACCTTGACTTTAGATGCAGGGGGTGTTTCAACGGCAGTATTTATTTTTCGTGCAGGTACGAGTTTAACTACAGCAACATCGAGTACTGTCTTGCTAACGGGCGGGGCACAGGCTTGTAATGTCTTTTGGCAGATTGGAAGCTCTGCAACACTAGGTACAAGTTCAACAATAGTTGGTCACGTGATCGCATCAGCATCGGTAAGTACTGGTGCAAGCACTACTGTAAATGGACAGCTGATTGGAACTACAGGTTCGGTCACTCTTGGTGGCACAACAGTCGTCAATAACTCTTGTACTACACCTACACCTACACCTACACCTACTTCATCGGGAACCTCAGTATTTATACCTATACCAGTTCTAGCTCAGGATTCAAATATTACTTCAGTTACACCAATTATTTGCACCACTTCTGGTTACAAAGTATTGGTGAATGGTTTCTTCCCAACTACAATCACGAACATTGGTGTTGATGGAGTAAATATCGTTCGGAGTCGATGGACGCAGACATCTTCGCAAGTAGTGATAACAATTCCACCGACCTCCAAGAAATCCTTTTTCGTTCGTCTCTTTAATGGTCGAGCACCAGTTATGGCTTTCCAATACTTTGACTGCGTTACCCCTGTAGTCATTATCCCTGTAGTGACTCCTTCTCCTGTAGCTACACCAACACCTACTCCAACACCAGTTGTCACTCCTACACCAACACCTACTCCAACACCAGTTGTCACTCCTACACCAACACCTACGCCAGTAGTAGAGGTTCTAGAACCTGTTGTTGAAACTGCTACGGGTGGAAAACTTCCAAAAACCTCAACGCCTTTTGGGAATTTACTGCTAGCTGGAGGGGCCTTAATTTTGCTAAGCGGGATTGGTTTTGCTTCACGTAAGGTCCGGGTTAAGTAAACAATCTATCAATCCAAACTAATGCATAGCAAAAAGTACGGATGCTCGATCGTGACCCTTTCAGTTATTTCAATAACTGTAGGGGTTGCGGTCTCGGCATATCCTGAAAATCAAATTCACTCGTCCAGTGTTGCAAGTAATGTTTAGAAAGACCTACTTTATGAATTTCACGTCACATCTCTTTCTGTGTGAACAGTCTTATCAACTACCATAGGTATTGATGAATTGAACGTGAACTGGATTAACCTTTCATAACTTTTTATACCTTTATTTGCGAAAAAGCGCTTTTGAAGCTTAAAAGCTTCGTTAAAGTTAGTTTTTTCTCTCAAAACTACATATAGAGCACTATTGGGTGTATGCTGAAAATTACAGCACCATCGCGTGCATCGAGATTCATACTTAGAATAGAAAAAAAAATGAGCACCACCTCTAAATCACATTCAACTCTTAAATTTTTTGCAGTAACTAGTTTTACTGCCGCCCTAATTGTCGGCTTCTTTCCCGGCACCGCCAACGCTGCTGAGACACCATTAAGCATGGGCACGGCCTCAACATATGGCGTGTTGGCGAGTGCTGGCGTTACTAGCGCAACCGCTTCCGGAGTTTCAGGCTCTGCCGGTGGAAACATTGGTGTGGGTAATGCAACCGCGCCATCTGGCCCCATTACTTCATCCGGAACAACCATTTTAGGTGGAGCATCTCTTGCTGCTCTCACTGCAGCATCTAACGCTTTGGCAGATAATCGCGGTGGAACAGTAACTGGCGTTGAGCTTGGTGCAGGTCGAACGATCACACCTGGTGCCTATAACAATCCAACACTTGCAGTTAATGGCGTATTAACTCTGGATGGATTGGGCGACTCTTCTGCCGTCTTCATTTTTCGTGCAGCTTCAACATTAATTACTGGAGCATCAAGCACAGTCTTACTAACCAATGGCGCTCAAGCCTGTAATGTCTTTTGGCAGATTGGTAGTTCAGCAACTCTTGGAATAAGTTCAACAATGGTTGGACATGTCATCGCCTCAGCATCGGTAACTACTGGTGCAAGTGTTACTGTAAATGGACAACTCATTGGAACTACAGGTGCCGTCACCCTTGGTGGCACAACAATTGTCAATAACTCTTGTACAACTCCAACGCCAACTCCAACCCCAGTTGTGACACCTACTCCAACACCTACTCCAACGCCAACTCCAACCCCAGTTGTAACACCTACTCCAACACCTACTCCAACACCTACTCCTACTCCTACACCTACTCCAACACCTACTCCAACACCTACTCCTACTCCAACGCCAACTCCAACACCAGTTGATGAGACTACGACGGGTGGAGAACTCCCAGCAACAGCTACACCTTGGGGGAATTTATTACTCGCTGGTGGAGCGTTGATTCTGCTCAGCGGAGTTGGTTTCACTTCACGTAAAATCCGAGTTAAGTAAACAATATATCAACCCAGACCCATGCCAAGAAAAAAGTTTAGACGATTGATCGTAACCCTTTCAGTTATTTCATTAACTGCAGGGGTTGCGGTCTCGGCATATGCTGGATATCAAATTCAGGCTACTAAGGCTGAAATTAGCAAAACTTACATTGAAGCAGCAGAGTTGAGTTGGATCAAAGAGGCTAACGCAGAGTTAGCAATAAAAGCACGCGTTACTACCGGAACTTTTTTAGGCACAATAAATATTCCTACTATCAAAAAAACATTCAATATTTTTGAGGGCACAGAAGCGAAACAACTGGATAAAGGTGTTGGGCACTATGTGAAAAGTGTTATGCCTGGACTCTCAGACAACTCAGTATTAGCGGGTCATAGAGACACAGTTTTTGCGGAGTTAGGTAAAGTAAAAATTGGTGAATTGATTAAAATAAGAGTCCGTGAGGGAAATTTCACCTATAAAGTATCAGCAATTCGCATTGTAGATAAAAATGATCGAACCGTAATTGTTCCAACCCCTGAAGCGACCTTGACTCTCTCTACCTGTTTTCCATTTAGGTTTATTGGTAATGCCCCTCAAAGATATATTGTCAGTGCAAAGTTAATTTCACCTCTGGAATAAAGGAAAAATCATTTTTACCAATCCTGAGGAAATTCCTACTTTGAACTCCGACATATAGGGAGAAATAAAGCATTAACCCCGCATTCCGTCGCATTGGCTTGCTTGATAATCCTTGAGAGATTAGATTGAATGTCATGGGAATGATGGTTAGCTACAAACAGAGTGGCGTTGCCGGTGAGGGATATTTTGCAGCTCCCGAGCACGGCAAAGGTCCCGCAGTAATAGTCATTCAAGAGTGGTGGGGACTAGTAGGTCATATAATCGACGTAGTTGATCGCTTTGCTTCCGCCGGTTTTGTTGCTTTTGCACCGGATCTGTACCACGGGCAGGCCGCATCTGAACCAGATACCGCTAAGAAATTAATGATGGAGTTAAAGCTAGATTTAGCGGGAGAAGAGATTACAAACGCCGCTACATATTTACTGACGCTTGCTCAAACAAATTCGTCCTCTGTTGGAGTAGTTGGTTTCTGTATGGGAGGAAGTTTGGCAATTTGGTCTGGAACTCTCAGTGAGAAAATCACGGCAACCGTCGGCTTTTATCCAGGAGCGTCCTGGGAACGGCACGCACCATTGTGGAAAAATTACAAAGGCAAAGAAGCGATCATTCACTGTGCAGAAGGTGATGGAACTTCCTCAGCGCCTGGTATTCAAGAGGCTGTACATCAAATTAAAGCAGCTGGCGGAACCGCTGAGGCCTATGACTATCCAGGTACCCGTCATGCTTTCTTTAATGGTGATCGACCAGAAGTCTTTGACCCAATATCTGCTGCTCTTTCATGGGAGCGCACTCTGGAATTCTTTCAACTGAATCTGAAATGAGCTCTGAATTAGCAGAGTAGAGTCTCAACAGCCCTAGAACAACTTGGTAGTTTGTTAAATATTTTCTCTTATCTAAGTAAGCAATTTTTTTGCCGCAGGCGTAAGAGAGTAGAAGGCCCATTTTCCACGCTGTGAACGTTCAAGAAGATCTGCATCAACAAGCAGTTTCAAGTGGTGACTCACAGTGCTCTGAGCTAAACCGGTATCTGGCGTGAGATCGCAGACACATGCTTCGGCCCCTTCGCTTGCAGCCACAGCCATCATCAAGCTTAAGCGCGTTACATCGCCCAACGCTTTGTACTGCTCAGCCATCAAGGAGATCGTTTTAGGGGATTTGTTTAGGGTCAGAATTTTGCTCACACTCAAATGATACATTGACAATCTTCGATATGTCACGTACCTTTAGCATCGAAGATTATCGATGCGAGAAAGAGGAGAAATAATATGAGTAGTGAAGTCACCGCAACTTCGACCTGCTGCACGCCAACCAAGACGGATAACCAAGAATTGGCTCTCTGGCAGTCTGCTGGAGTGCTTCTAGGGCTAATTGCTAGCTTTTTAGTTTCAAACTATTGGTTCGGACCATTCCTTGAATCTCGCTTAACCGGATTAAGCAATGCGGGGAGAGGTTCTCTTTCCTTCTTTATTTCTCACTCAATCGGGATACTGAGTTTGCTCGCTGCCATCACAACCCTTGCTGTCTTCATTCGCTCCTTTATTGATGCCGAAAAAGTTCGAGGCCACATGGAAAAGGTGAGCTCGGTGAAAGGTCATGGTGTTGCTGCAGCGATCGGAATGGCTACTCCTTTTTGTTCATGCAGCGCAGTTCCAGTTTTCACTGGATTTATTAGGGCAGGAGTCCCAGTAAGCCAAGCAATGTCATTTTTAGTTGCCAGTCCTTTAGTTAACGAAATCGCCGTAATCATGCTCGCCACAAGTATTGGGTGGGCTATTGCAGGTGCATATGCGGGAATGGGATTTGCGATCGCAGCAGGAGCAGGAATCTCTTTACGAAAATTTGCCACGCCCAGTTTGACCGAGGTGCGACAGGTTATGAGCCTGAATTTGATTGACTCGCAGGGAAACATCATCAAACCATCTCTACAAAAGCGTGCATTTGCAGCTTTGCTTGAAGCCAAAGAGAGCGTTAAAACAACTTTTGTGTACATACTCATTGGCGTTGGTGTTGGCTCTCTTATCCATGGCTGGGTTCCTACATCTGCAATCCAGACTATTGCATCCTGGGGACCAGTCGTCGGCGTGCTTGCCGCAACAGCGATAGGCGTACCACTTTATTCAGGAATCGCTACGGTCATTCCGATTATTACTGCGTTATCTGAAAAGGGGTTGCCCATGGGTACCCTTTTGGCCTTTGCTATGAGCGTTACAGCGCTCTCTTTTCCCGAGGCTCTACTTCTCCGCAAAGTTATGAAGCCAAAGTTGCTCGCAGCGTACTTTGCAACCGTGAGCCTTGGAATTATTTTGGTTGGGGTAGTTTTTAATCTCATTTTACCAAACTAATTTCTCTCTCATTCTGTAGGCTATATGCATGAGTTCTAATCTGATCCGCGCTGAAATCTTTGACACTGGTAATCCCAAAATAAAATCTGCTCGTATTGTGATAGATGCTTCAGCTGAAAAAATTTTTGGTTTGCTAATAAACCCACAACGACATATGGATTTTGATGGCTCCAAAACAATTCAGGGAAATTTTAGTGGCCCTGCCACATTAAAACTCGGATCAAAATTTGGCATGCGGATGAAGTTGGGTATTAAGTATCGAATTCTTAATACCGTGGTCGAATATGAGGAAAATAGAAGAATAGCTTGGCGACATTTAGGACGGTGGCGTTGGAGGTATGACCTTCGCCCCATCACACCACATCAAACCGAAGTTACCGAGACATTTGATGGCACAACTTCAATTTCACAGCTCTGGCTCAATTGGCGAAAGGCCTATCCTTGGACACAAATAGCCGTTGCAAAAACACTGGTTCGGCTAAAGGAGATTGCGGAAAACGAATAGCTTTTAGAAGTTGATATTCAGAGATTTACATGGCATCGGCCACTGCCCTTTATTCTATATTGGTGGTACTTTGAACCTAACTTTTTGGAGGAAATGAATGCACTTTTGGATCTGGATAGCACTTGCTGGGGGATTTCTCGTTGCTGAGATACTAACCATGAGTCTTCTCTTTCTATCCTTTTCAATTGCCGCACTCATGGGTGCAATTGCCTCAGCGCTATGGGTTGACTCTCCGGCACAGTGGATTAGTTTTTCGGTAGCTGCCTTATTAACTCTCTTAATAATTCGCCCTTTCATGAAAAAATATCTATTTAGGAAATCCTCCGACTCTAGGACAGGTTTTGATGCCCTGATTCACCTTGAAGGCACGACTTTAACCGAGATAACTTCTAGTTCAGGCTCAATTCGCCTTCGGGAAGAGAATTGGTCGGCAAGGAGTGAAGCTGGAGTAATTCCAAAGGCCAGCACGGTGGAGGTTATTCGGATTGATGGAGCAGTTGCAATAGTAGTTCCAAAGATTTCTAAAGTTAGTTCTTAGGGAGAAGTGAAATGACATCAAATATTGTTCTAGCAGTGCTAATTATTTTCGTGGTCGTAGTCGTTGCTAGCGCCATCAAGATAATACCTCAGGCGAGTGCGGGCATTACTGAAAGACTCGGAAAATACCACCGCACATTAGAGCCCGGCTTGAACTTAATTATTCCTGGTATTGATCGACTAAGACCTTTAGTTGACATGCGCGAGAAAGTCGTTTCTTTTCCTCCGCAACCAGTTATTACTGAAGATAACTTAGTAGTCAATATCGACACGGTCATTTACTTTCAAGTTACAAATGCAAAATCAGCAGTCTATGAAATTGAGAACTATATCCAAGGTATTGAACAGTTAGTAGTGACGACGTTGCGAAACTCTGTCGGTGGTTTAGATTTGGAGAAAGCGCTCACTTCTAGAGACCATATCAATGCAATTCTGCGTGGAGTTCTGGACGAAGCCACAAGCAAATGGGGAGTACGTGTTAATCGAGTAGAGATAAAGGCGATTGATCCTCCTCCAAGCGTGCAGGAATCGATGGAGAAGCAGATGCGTGCCGATCGAGATAAGCGTGCTGCGATTCTTACTGCGGAAGGTGAAAAGCAGAGTCAAATTTTAAGCGCTGAAGGCACCAGACAGGCAGATATTTTAAGGGCCGAGGGAGAGGCACAGGCTGTGGTGATTCGCGCCGAGGGAGAGGCCACGGCAATCGCTAAAGTCTTCAAAGCTATTCACGATGGAGATGCCGACGAAAAGGTGTTGGCATATAAGTATCTTGAGCAACTCTCTGTTATCGCCAATGGCAACGCCAGCAAAGTTTGGATAATTCCAGCAGAGCTTTCAGGTACTGCGAGCACTATTGCCCGCGCTTTCAAGGATTCAGGGAAGTAACCTCTTACTTTATCCTCTATCTATTCTCTTTCTCTATTGAAGGTACTGACCAAGCACACAATTAGAAGAGCAATTCCCGCACACTATGACTGTTGCTGCATCGACCAAAGGGTCCAAATATGCGTACGCACTGATAGAGGTTGGCGCATAATCTGAACAATTTGGAATGCGATGTCCTCTGGTCGTAGATAGCTCGCCAGTTGTGGTTCACCTGCAGTGCGCCCAGCACCAAGGGCGAATTCAGTTTCTGTTCCTGCGGGGCAAACGAGGGCAACACGTACGCCTTTTTCACGGAGTTCACGATCTAGACTGCCTGCTAAACCAACTTGTGCATGTTTAGTTCCGGCATAAATAGCTTCATCGCCGCCGCCACGAAAACCAGCCACGGAGGAAACGATAATGACATCGCCAACTCCCTTAGCGATCATGGTTGGCAGCGTTGCACGAATAACGTGCACCGTACCTTCGTAATTAGTGCGCATCATTCGAATTACTTCATCATCGCTGTGGTCCAAAATTGATCCATACATACCTATGCCTGCATTTGCGATAACAGCATCAATGGTGCCGAAGGTATCAATCGCCTTCTTGGCAATCGCCCGCGAAATTTCAGGATCTGAACAATCACCGGCAACGAAGGTGGACTTCTCAGTTCCTAGTTCATTAACCATCTCCTGCAGACGCGCCTCATTACGAGCATTGAGCACTACTTTTGCTCCTAGCTCGACGAGCTCTTTTGCGGTAGCGGCGCCCATTCCCGCGGTTGCACCAGTGATTACAACGACCGAGCCTGAAAGATTACGGAGTTCATATGTCATGAACGTAGTATCTAAGATTTCCGAGTAAATGCGAAATGAGGGATAACCTCAACAACCTTGATGAATTAAATTCGACTGGTATCTTTTTACCAAGCGTGATCTTCAGGTGAGGTTTTATAACCCGGGAAGATTTCGTTGAGCTTAGTTAGATGTTCCTGCGTTAATTCAATTTCAAGAGCTCGTATCGCTGAATCTAGATGTT
Source organism: uncultured Candidatus Planktophila sp. (assembly GCA_964358665.1). Lineage (GTDB taxonomy): Bacteria > Actinomycetota > Actinomycetes > Nanopelagicales > Nanopelagicaceae > Planktophila. The sequence continues at coordinate 107,697 of CAYHOY010000005.1, forward strand.
CCTGCGTACGGGGTCCAACAATCGGGGCGGTAACTGCAGGTTGAGCTAACAACCATGCAAGTGCCACATCACCTGGCTCTTGGTCGATCTCGGTGCAGAAGTTTTCATATGCTTCAACGCGTGGACGAAGCTCATCTAAGGCAGCTTTCGAGCGTCCTTCTAAACGGCGTTTTCCATCACGTTCCTTCTGCAGGACACCACCAAGTAGCCCACCATTAAGAGGTGACCAGGGCAAGATTCCAATTCCATAATGAAGGGCGGCAGGAATTATTTCGCGCTCTATATCGCGAACGACAAGGTTGTAAATTGATTGTTCAGAAACTAGCCCCATAAAGTTCCGTTGAGCTGCCGCAGCTTGGGCTTGAGCTAAGTGCCAACCACCGAAGTTGCTGCTTCCAACGTAGAGAATTTTTCCTTGTGCAACAAGGATCTCCATTGCCTGCCAAACCTCTTCCCACGGGGTCGTGCGATCGATGTGGTGCATTTGATAGAGGTCGATGTAATCAGTCTGCAACCGTTTCAAACTTGCATCACAGGCACGCCGAATATGTAGCGCCGAGACGCCTTTGTTATTTGGCCAAGGCTCCATCTCGCCGAAAAGTTTGGTAGCAAGCACAACCTTCTCGCGTCGTCCCTCGCCTTTAGAAAACCAGCGACCAAGAATCTCCTCAGTACCACCCCAATTACCGGCTCCGCCATAACGATTGGCAGTATCAATGAAGTTAATCCCATTGGCCAAAGCCGAATCCATTATCGAGTGTGAAGTTGCCTCATCTGTTTCGGGACCGAAATTCATTGTGCCAAGACAGAGACGACTTACCGAGAGGCCTGAACGACCGAGGTTTTTATATTTCATAGCGGTAACCTATCAAGAAGTGGAGATTTCAGAAATGTGTAGGCAACTTCAACCATTCACGTACTATTCTTTCACTATGTCATACTTGCTCAATGATCACCGCCGCCACTATTAAGTGCCCACATTGCGGACATAGTAAAAGCGAAGGTATGCCAACAGATGCATGTCAGTTTTTTTATACCTGCACGCAATGTCAAGAAATTCTTAAACCATTACCGGGGGATTGCTGTGTCTTCTGTTCCTATTCGGATTCTCTCTGCCCTTCCAAGCAAATCACATAGGCACAGGAGAATAGGAGTAATCGTATTTTGGGGAAAGTACTAGGCGATATATTCTAAACGCGTCATCATTCCGGCCTCAGCGTGATATGCATTGTGGCAATGAATCATCCATTTACCCGGGTTAGTTGCGGCAAAATCGACGTTTATTCCACCCATGGATGGGATCAAAACAGTGTCCTTACGCGCTCCATTGCCACCTGCCGAACCCAATTGAAAAGTATGGCCGTGTAAATGCATGGGGTGCGCCATCATAGTTCGATTTCTAATTTTTAGAGTTCCCGTTTCATTGAGCCGAACTACTAAGGCCTCCGTTTTGTCATAGGTGCGACCGTTTATGCTCCATTTATAAGGCTTCATACTTCCGCTTAATATTAGATCCTGTGTTCGATCAGGTTTTTTAAATGGAAGTTTTGCTTGCTCGCTAGCCTGCAACAGATCGGAGGTCAGTGGCTTTGAATTTAGTTCGGCAGGCTTAAATAGTTGTGCAGGGGAAGCGCCACTACTTGTTCGAATGAGTGCTCTGGCAATAGCTGATTTACCAACGGCATCGGCGACAAAAGCAAATACTCCACTTCCCATCGTAACTATTACGTCATAACGCTCTCCCATACCGATTTGAAGTGAGGCAGTTGGGTAACTCTTTACAGGAAAACCATCGGTATGAGTTATGGTCATGGTGTGTTGGGATATCGCAACGTTAAAAATTGTATCGGCGGCGGCGTTAATTATTCGAATTCGAATACGTTGACCGGGTTTAGATGCAAAGACTTCTGGATCATTTATTGGTCTTCCATTTATTAAATACAGGGGATAAGTAACATCACCAGAATCCATTCCACCCGCATGGTCCATTCCACCCATTCCACCCATTCCGTTCATTCCGTTCATGCCAGAGGAAATTCCAGAACCATCTAAAAGAGATGCAAGAATTTCGTCAGGGCTTTTTCCAACTCCATCACTCCAGTCATCTAAAATCACAATCCACTCTTGATCGTATGTCACCTTTTCATTTGGGTCATCGATGATGAGGGGGGCATATAACCCTCTATCTAATTGAGAACCACTATGAGGATGAAACCAATAGGTTCCTGCATCGGGAAGTGTAAAGTCGAATTTGAATTTTCCATCTGGCGCTACCTCTGGCGTTGTCACACCGGGGACGCCATCCATATCATTTCGAATGGCCAGTCCGTGCCAGTGGACACTTGTAGGTTTCGGAAGCTTGTTATTAAAATTTACTGTGATGCGATCGCCTACATTGGCTCTAATTATTTTGCCAGGAAATGAATCCCCATACGTCCATGTTTTAGCATTAACACCACCAAGGTCAATTTCATTTAGTTGTGCCGTTAAGTCAAATGCTTTGACTTTTCCGCTTTTGATGAGCGCGTCTTCTCTTAATTGTATTGAGGATGCTCCCAAATATTTTCTAGTATCCCCGACGCCACAGCCAGCAAGGCCAGTGGCCAGTCCAGCGCCAACAATTCCTGTGAGGAGTGCTCTTCTGCTAATTTGATTCATAAGGACATTCTTCCTAAAACTCTCAAAGGAAGGGCGAATTCTTTGTGAAGTTTCGATAAAGAAAAACTCTTTACTCAATCTTTACGATTTAGACGGCTATTCCTATGCTTTCAAAGCGTACGCTTCAATCACAACGCAATGGAGGTATTAAAATGATGGATTGGTATGATCACAGTGGAATGAACGGCAGTTGGATGGTATTCATGTGGATTTTCTGGGTCATTATTATTGGGCTTGGAATCTGGTTTGTTACTCGACTTACGCAAAGAGATAAAACAAGCGTAAGTAAAGAGACTCCGCGCCAAATTTTGGATCGGCGATTTGCTTCAGGTGAAATTGATGAGAGTGTTTACGCTAAAGCTCGACGATTAATTGATGGCCACTCAATAGATTCAGATAAAATCCAGTAACCTTAGCTCTACTATGGGTGGAGTTAAGGATGGTTTGTTGTGAGTGATGCCCTACGGGTTCTGGTAGTTGACGATGAAATTGAGTTAGCCGCTGTCGTAATCAGTTATTTTGAACGTGAAGGTTACCTGGTTGATAGTGCAGTCGATGGACCTGGCGCTGTAGAAAAAGCCCGTGTGGGACTACCTGATCTTGTTATTTTGGATTTAATGTTGCCAGGTTTCGATGGCATTGAAGTGTGTCGGCAGATTAGAACTTTTTCTAATGCCTATATTCTCATGTTGACTGCGCGCGAAGAAGAGATCGATAAAATTGTTGGCTTTGCAGTTGGCGCTGATGACTATGTGGTGAAGCCCGTTTCTCCGCGGGAGCTAATTGCTAGGGCCAAAGCAATTCTAAGAAGGCCCAGGACACAGGCAATCGGGAGTAAAGTAGAAAGCAATGATGATCTACTCCGCTTTGCAGAGGTTGAATTGGATTCAAATTCACGCACTGTCACCGTTGGTGACAAAGTAGTGGAGCTAACTAAGACAGAGTTTGACCTTCTCGAAATCATGATGGAAAGCCCTAAGAACGTTTTTTCGCGTCGGACTCTTCTTGAATCGGTCTGGGGAGGCGAATGGTACGGAGAGATCCACGTCGTGGATGTGCACGTTGGTCACTTACGCAAAAAACTCGCTGATGCCGGTGGTTCAGATGGATTAATAAGAACCATCCGCGGAATCGGATATGGGATGGAACTTGGATGAGTGCAATCCAAAAAAAGAGCCTTATGGCGCAAATGCTCGCTGGACAGAGTTTTCTCATCCTAATTAATGGCTTAATTCTCATAGCCACTGCCTTTGCAATTGCACCCTCAATATTCAGTGAGCATCTAAATGATGCCGGAGTCACCTCAGCAAGTGTCAGATCACATATCACACAGGCATATATCTCCTCCTTTAATGTTTCTCTGTTTATCGCAGCGATTGTCTCAATCACGATTTCTGGAGGCTTAGCTTGGTATTTCATGTTGCGAATCGTTAAACCAATTAATGAGGTTACAGGTTTTGCTGAAATGCTAGCCTCTGGAGATTTGGATGCTATAGCCCCTATCAATAACTCGATTTCAGAGCTTGATCGCTTGACAGAGGCGTTGGATGGTATGTCAGTAGATTTAGCGACCAGTAGAGAAGAGCAGTCGCGCATGCTGAGTGACTTAGCACATGAATTAAGAACTCCTATTTCAACTGTCCTTGCAATAGTCGATGGAATTGAGGACAAAATCGTCACCCCTGATGCTCACACTTGGCAGACAATTAGAGATCAGTTAGAAAGAGTAAATCGACTTTCACGTGATGTCCGCGAGGTGACTCATAACTCAGAGAAGATTCTCACTCAGTTAACAACTGAGATTGATCCAAAGATTATTGCCTCGAGTGCTTTTGCAGCTTGGTCACCAAGAATGATTAACAAAGGAATTACTTTTGAGTTAGATATTGAAAAAGATTTGCCTTATTTACATGTAGATCCGCAAAGAGTGGGGCAGATACTTTCAAATCTTCTGGAAAATGCGTTGAGGTACACCCCCGCAGATGGAAGCGTGAAGTTGTGTGTAGGGCGATCGGGAGATTCTATTCTCTTTACAGTTGATGATTCGGGTGAGGGAATTGAGCAACATCAGCTACCACTTATATTTGATCGCCTTTATCGAGGCGATGCAGCCCGGCATTCAAGTGACTCTGGATCTGGTCTTGGATTGACCATTGCACGCAGCATTGCCGAAAACCATGGAGGTACCCTTACAGCATTTAGTGATGGTCATAATTTAGGTTCAACCTTCACCCTTACTATTCCGATTGCACAGGAATAAGTACTTTATTTATCGCTCTTCCAACTTCGGAGCCGGTTTGCATTGAGCACTACTGATAGCGAACTAAGTGCCATCGCTGCGGCGGCAATCATTGGGTTAAGTCTTAACCCTGATAAGGGGTAGAAAACACCTGCAGCTATCGGAATGCCAATGCCATTGTAAATTAGAGCAAAGAAGAGATTCTCTTTAATATTCTTCATTGTCGCCCGACTCAACCCAATTGCCGTAACCACGCCCTGAATCGAGCCTGACATTAAGGTTATATCGGCAGCTTCAACGGCAACATCGGTGCCTGATGAGACAGCAAAACCAACATCGGCTTGAGCAAGGGCAGGTGCATCATTGATTCCATCACCCACCATTGCAACTGAGTATCCCTCTTTTTGAAGCTCTATAACTGCCTGGGCTTTTTCATGAGGAAGTACTTGTGCTCGGATATCAGTCTCGGTGATTCCAATCTGCCTACCAATAGCAATCGCAGTCTCTTGATTATCACCCGTTATCATCAAAGTTCGAAGACCCAAGTTTCGCAATGCCGCAATTGAAGCGGCGCTCGTTGGTCGAAGCGTATCTGCCACACCGATGACTCCCGCAGCCAGGCCATTTTTAGCGATTAAAATAGCGGTTTTTCCGGCCTTGGAGAGTTGCTCGGAGATTTGCGAAAGTTCTTTTGTTTCTACTGAGTTAGAAGTCATCAAGAGCAAGTTGCCAATGAGGAGTTCATCCGTGCCAATCTTTGTTCGCACTCCTTGCCCAGTGATGGATTCAAAATCTGTGACAGGTAAGAGCGAAAGTTCACGCTCACTCGCTGCATGCGTAATGGCCGAGGCTAATGGATGTTCGCTTTGAACTTCGGCACTTGCGGCAAGAGACAAAATTTCATTTTCATCAAAACCATCCAAAACAACGAGATCTGTAAGAATTGGTTTTCCGAATGTGATGGTGCCAGTTTTGTCCAATATTATCGCTGTTATTTTTTCAGAGGTTTCGAGTGCCTTTGCCGATCTGATGAGTATTCCCGAAGTAGCCCCTTTTCCGGTTCCAATCATTACAGAGAGTGGAGTTGCTAAACCCAGAGCACACGGACAAGCGATAATTAACACTGTCACCGCCGCTACGAGGGCATATGTAAATGTCGGTGCTGGCCCGAAAATATACCAAACTGCAAAGACAACTATTGAGCAAGCGATTACAAATGGAACAAAAACTGAACTAATTGAGTCAACTAGACGCTGAATTGGCGCTTTAGATGCCTGTGCCTGTCGTACCATGCCAATTATCTGTGAGAGGACAGAGTTTGCACCAACCCGAGTTGCCCGAATATGTAGCGCTCCAGTCCCATTGAAAGTCGCACCAATGACGCTATCACCTGCGGTTTTTTCAACAGGGATTGATTCCCCAGTTACCATAGATTCATCGACTGAAGAATGGCCAGATTCAATTTTTCCATCTACTGGAATTTTTTCTCCTGGCCGTACAAGAATTTCATCTCCGACAACCACTAAATCGATCCCAAGCTCTATCTCAACACCATCTCTGATGACACGGGCAGTCTGAGGTGCAAGGTTCAATAAAAGTCGAATTGCTTCGCCGGTTCCAGCCTTTGCCCTCTCTTCAAAATATCGACCCAAGAGAATTAGGGTGATAATTACGCCAACTGCTTCAAAGTAGACGTCTCTCATTTCAAATGGCAACAACCTTGGTGTAAATGTAACAAAAGTACTAAAAGTATATGCCGCAGTGGTTCCAAGTGTAATAAGAGTATTCATCTCAGCAGAACGATGACGAAGAGTTAACCAACCAATTTTATGAATCGGTGCTCCAACATAAAACATTACTGGCGTAATCAAAATAAATTGAGTCCAATGATTTAAAAGAAAAGACGGGGTGCTAACACCTAAGGATTCTGCCAGGATAGCCAAAAGAACGGGCAAAGTTAAACTAGAGCCTAGAATTACTCTGTTTTTAAGTTTACGAAGTTCAGTTAATCGGCTTATTGAATCATCACTAACTTCACTATCAAGATTTAAGGGAACGTTGAGGGTTTGATTACCAATTTTTAGTGCATCAATTTCACCTTCACCGACTATTTCCGAGGCAGCAGAGTTTTCGGCTGATTTCACAATGAGTTTTCCATGAACCATATTCATTCCGCAAGCAAAATCAAAGGTTCCTTCGTGATCAGGAGTGAAAGTTACACTTGTTCTTTTGTTTGCGGGTAAATCAACAATAATCCCAAAACTAGATATCACGACTTGTTCAGTACACGAACCACTCTCTTGGCGGTCAAATATGATATTTAGAGGCACACCTAAAACTGCCTCAATCGTATTGGGAGAGTAGCCACCCTTTACAGTTACAGTAATACTTTGTGTAGCACCCACGTTTTCAGTACGAGTAGAGCGGCGCGGACCAAAGAAAAACCAAACTAGAAACGCCAGTAAGGAAATACTAATTAGAGTTACTACAATTTCAGATTGATTCATTTCCACCCCTAGGAGTCTAATCTTATACTCGATGGGCCATTGGAAGAAGAAACAGGCCAACGTTTAATGCAGTAAGGGATCCAATGAGAATTACATAAGGCCTCAATGTAGCCCTGCGAACAGCAGAGTTACTATATCGGCGAAGAGTTATGCGCCGAGCGGTATATAGAGATCCCCATAAACCTAATCCCAAGATTACAAACTGCAGAATTTGAATTGTTTGATTTCCGACAATTGCCGCCGAGCCGGATGCGTTGCTACCAAAGATCGAGGCAACGGAGTAATAGATAGATTTGCCTTCAGCTAGTAAATGAAAGAGATTATGCGCAACATGTCCGGCGATATCTAAGGGAATTAGGGCATATCCGAAACGAGCGAAATTCTTGACCCAATTTTCGGTGTTGTATCTGGCTGCAATTTTTGCGCTAAGCGTCAGAAGAGTTACGGGGAGAGTTACACCTAGTGCAAAGACGACCGTGAAAATTAGCGCAGTGCTAGTAATGCCAGTGAAGTTTTCAACACCATTTAGAATATCTTCCCAAACTTCGAGCATTGTAATATTTTGAATGAGCACTATTCCCATAATTGCCATTGCAAGAAAAGATTCTTCAATTTTTGGTTTGCGAATAAACCACAGCTCTTTTGTAGGTGGACGCAGTGTTAAAGTGATTGCATCATTTGGACAGTTTTTGATGCAATTTGCACACAAGTTGCAGTTGGCACTGGATTCCATGGTACGTGGGAATGAAAATAGGGGACATGCCGGTGCTTTATCCGTGCCATTGAAGCATGCAGCCTTAGACGAGCAGGTCTTACAGATTTCGGCATTTGCTCGAAGAGAGATCATCCCAGTTTGCGCGTAGTTACCTGAAAGGCCTCCTAGAAAGCATAGGTAACGACAAAAGGTTCGTCGTTGAAAGAATGCCCCTGAAACAATAACCGCGAAAGTGATGAGAAGTAAAAGAATTCCTGAACCCCAAGGGGAAGCGACAATTCCAAAGACATGGTCGGCCCAAGTAATTATGATAAACATTGCATCGATGAGCCAAATCCCATATTTTTTTAGAAATACTGGAACTGGGCGATTCACTCCGACTAATTTTTGTACGAAATCAGATAAGGTTGCAAAAGGGCAGATTGCACACCAAAATCTACCTAGAAAAAGAAAAACAATGGGGATAAGTGGCCACCATAGAACCCACATGAGGGCAGTACCGGGGTTGTCGTGGGCACTACTTGGGCCGGCAAGAAGCTCATATCCGATTAGACCAAATACTGCCGCAACTGGGATCTGAAAAATCTTTGGGTAAAACTTACTGTTCATTATGGCTTTTACCGCTGGAATTGTAAGTAAATCAAATCCCTTTGGTTCAAGCCCCTGATCTTCTATCTCATCTATTGAATTAATTGTTTTCATCGCACTTCACCAGAATCCTTTCGCGCTTTGACTTTTAGCTCTCGTTGATTCCTGTCTCGTCGCCTAAGAAAGATCGCCCCTGATAGGACGATTGATGTGGCAACTCCGAAGGTTCCCAATGTTGCTTTCAATGGACGGTTTGCTTCTTCATCGATGGCGTTTGGATCTGAGTGATCCATTCCCGGCATATCTGGCTCCATTGTTTCTTCTGAGTGTGAATCTGTTTCTTCTGAGTGTGAATCTGTTTCTTCTGAGTGTGAATCTGTTTCTTCTGACTGTGCTTCACCTAGACCTAGATCATTAGTTGATGAAGAACTTATCTCTGTTGACCAACTTCCCCCACCATCAGTGCTTTTGAAAACTTGCGCGTAAGGTGGTTCAGTTAAAACTCCTGTGAAGAGGGAGTTTCCATCAGGGGAGTAGGCCACAACTGCAGACCCATCGGGTAGCGAGATTTCACGCCATGTCTTACCAGCATCAAGAGTTGTTCCAATCTCGCCCATTCCAATGACCGTGATTTCATTTATGTTAACTGGGTTCCAAGCGATAGCCATAGAGCCTAAAGGACCGCCTAAATTTTGCCACGTTGTGCCACCGTCAAGACTCTGTAAAAGACCCATCTGCATATCAGGTGCTAAAACTCGCATGGGATTCTTGGGATCGACCAACATGCTTCCCATAAATCCTTTACCAATCTGAGAATTGCGTGCCTCCCAACTACGTCCACCATCTGTGGAAGCAAAAACTCCGAACTCAGGGGTAGCTAAATAGGCGAACTCTCCAGAAGCTCCAAGTGCATGAACATCGCTCAGCTCTTTATAAAATGGGGTTCTCACAAATGAATTCTCATCTGGTAGCGATGTGTACAAGCCATTGTGTCCACCGGCTAGCACCATCGATGAACTCGTTGCCCATGCCATGATGTCGGCGTTATCAAGCGTATTAATAGCCCTCCAACTTTTTCCAGAATCGTTCGAGATCGCCGTGCTCTCGTGGCCTGAAATAATCATCTCGCTGGAATTAATCGTCAATGTATGCAAATCACCTCCCACCAGTACTGCGAGAGCATCGGAGCCATGCAATGCGCCTGTGTCCGTGGAGGTTCGGTTCATTTGGATGCTCAAACTACCCAGAACGATTAAACCCACAATTACGGCTGTTACTAAGGCTTTTTTCTTCATCTCTCTCCCTTTTGAAGCTTGTAAACTGCTTCCATGGGCCAATTCTGGCTAGCGAGCGCGTGAATTTGATGTTGTTTCTATAAAGATTTAGGCAAGTTATTGCTCAGCTTGCGCCTGAATCAGCGGGTTAGACTTAGGCGATGCTTTCTAAGTTTGCTCCTTTCAAAGAGTTCACTTCAATACTCAATCCGCACTCCCGTCGGATAATTCTGGGAATCTCTTTGAATGCAATCGGTGGAGGCATGACGCTTTCGCTCTTAATGGTCTATCTCCACGATATTCGGGGTTTCACAACAACGTTCGGTGGGCTACTCATGGCTTGGGGTGCATTCACGGGGATTGTCGGTACAGGTCCATTAGGTGCCCTCGTCGATCGAATCGGTCCGAAAAAAGTAATTATTCCAGGTCTCCTAATCGCTTCATATGCGGCGTTATCCTTTTCAGGGGTCACAACTCATAGCCAAGCAATAATTGCAATGACGCTCTTTTCTCTTGGGGGTCAATGTATTTGGCCCGCCCAAATGGTGATTTTAACGCGCGTAACACCAGAGGCAGATCGCTCGAAAATATTTGGCTTCAATTTTATGTTGCTTAATTTAGGCCTTGGTATTGGGGGTCTGCTTTCATCTCTGATTATTAAAGAAGGCTCTGTTATCTCATTCCAGCTTATGTACTGGGTGGACTCACTCAGTTATCTTTTGTATTTCTTAATTATTCTAGGGCTTAAGACCCCGCATGCAGGTAAATATATTGCGAAAGAACATGAACCTAAAAGAGGGAGTTATCGTGAAATATTTTCCAGAAAGGATCTCACTATCCTTACTTTCGCTGGGGTAATTCTCTTGACTTTTGGTTATGGATCACTTCAATCTGGAATTCCAATTTATGCAACCCAATTCCTTGGTCTCTCACCTAAATGGCTTGGTGTAATTTTCGGGGTTAATACAATCTCAATCGTTATATTCCAACCATTTGTACTGAGAATTATCGAAAGATACTCGAAATACAATGCGCTTATGTCGGTTGGAATCATTTGGGCGCTTTCTTGGCTTGCCGTGGGAATATCTCCATATGTTCCACTCTTCGTTGGCGGAATTGCACTATGCGTGAGTCAACTTATTTTTGCTTTCGGTGAAATGGTTCATGCACCAACTAGTCCTGCTCTGCTTCAAGAGTTGACTCCCGAGCATATTCGTGGCCGCGCTAGCGCTTTAATGAGTTTGCAGTGGGGGCTCTCAGGAATTGTTGGCCCTGCTATGGCTGGAATCCTTATTGGTGCCAATCTCGAGCAGTTGTGGGTCATTTTGATGGCAGTTGGAGTGTTGATTCCCATTCCTTTTTTTGCCTATGTCAAAAAACTGCACCCAATCACGTGAGAAACACCTGCTAGCACCCTTGGAAGCACCTAGATTTTCAAGGGATGCTTAACCCATGAAAACAGATATTAAAAACTCTTTTAAGCGCGCATACCAATTCGTCGTTCGAAGGCTCCGTGAATTGATTTACATCCTCTCAAGCTTTCCCATTCTCTTAGCTCTATTTGTTATCGTGACTACCGCGCTATCTACTGGAGCATTCATCCCACTAGCCGTTATTGTAATTTTAGGATTATTGGCAGTGATGGAGTACATGGCGCTCTTTGAAGTCAAAAGAACTAACTGGCTTCTTAAAAGTGGAATAGAGCCGTCACACGAGAACTGGTTTAAAGAAAAATTCTTCTCTTGGGAAGGCGCAAAAGAAAGAGCTATATCGGCGCGGAGTTGGCTTGCAATTGCTTATGTCTTTTTAGCTTTTGGCCTATCGATACTCGGATTTGTTGTGGCCGTGCTTGCCCTGACATCGGTCTTGATTTTGCTGATAGTGGTAGGCGTTGTCATTTTGAATCCTACGAACGGAACATTCCACCTCAATCAAGGCGGCTTTACGGGTGATCTCAACATTAACTTAGACTCAAATAAAATCCAGGCACATTTCTTAGGATTTGATGTTCAAGAAGGACCTATAGATGGAAGTTTCACGTGGAATTATTCATCTCCTCTCTATCTAGTTCTCTCACTTCTTCTTATTATGGTGGCTATTTCTATGGTTCCAGTTATAGCAAAATGGCAGAGAGAGTTAGTGGTTAGATTTCTAAGCCAGCGATCAATTGCCGAAATCTTCTACAGTTCAGATCGACGCAGAAAGACTGCGGTCAATGTTGGATCTCAAGACCGTAGCAGAATTGAACGCGATTTACATGATGGAGTGCAAGCAAGGCTCACGATTTCAGGAATTGAAATTGATCGGGCGCGGCAATTAGCCGAAAAATCTGAGGATAAAGAGCTAGCAGAGACGTTAGAGCGAGCGGCGTTACAGACAGCACATGCCATGCATGAGATTCGAAATCTTGTAAAGGGTTTGAGGCCAGCATTATTGGAAAAGGGCGGCCTGGCAGCAGCACTAAACTCTTTAGGTGCTCAGCAAGAGTTCACGGTTAAGATCAACGCCGAAATTGAGCGACCATCGGCAGAAATTGAATCTGCTCTGTATTTAATCTGCTCTGAAGCAATGACCAATGTCGGCCGCCATGCTAAAGCAAGCTCGATGTCTATTGATATCAAGAGCAACGGAAAACTCATTACATTGGATATTGTGGATAATGGTCGTGGTGGGGCGAAGGAGTCCGAAGGTACTGGACTTAAAAATATGAAAGATCGCACCGATTCTCTCGGAGGTGAGTTCATCCTCATGAGTCCAGAGGGCGGACCTACAAGAATCAAGATAATTGTGCCATGCGAATAGCTATCGCTGAAGATGTCGCCCTCCTAAGGGAAGGAATCGTGCGTTTGCTTTTGGAGCGAGGTCACGAAGTTATTGCCGAAATTAGTGATGCTCGCGAAATACTAAAAACCGCTAAAGAGCTTCATCCTGACCTCATGATTATCGATATACGTATGCCTCCGACTCACACAGATGATGGGTTACGTGCGGCAATTGAGGTTCGAACCAAGATATCTCCAAAGATACCAGTCCTCATTTTGTCGCAATATATTGAATCGTTTTATGCGTCACTTTTGCTAGATGATGATCAATCCGGTGTGGGCTATCTTCTAAAAGACAGAGTCACAAACATTAACGAATTCATGGCATCCCTTGATGAGATTGCCAATGGAGGAACGGTGCTAGATCCCGAAGTCGTGAGCTCTCTCATGCATAGTTCCAAGGACCTTGCTCTACAGTCCTTAACCGTTCGAGAAAGAGAGATTCTCGCGCTTATGGCCCAAGGGAAATCAAATATGGGAATTTCTACAACGATTTTTATTACAGAAGGTGCAGTAGAAAAGCACATCTCCAACATTTTGAGCAAACTGGGGTTGATTAATGAAGAGACGAGCCATCGACGAGTGTTGGCGGCGATTAGATACTTGAATCGATGAATTTATAACGCTAAAACTCTACATGCTCTTCTTAAGCCATTTCTGACGCTCAGTTTCGGGAAGTTTTTCAATGCTATAACGCAACATTGTTCGAGGCATTTCTACAACATGTTCGCTGAGAAAACTTCGCAGCAAAGAGAGATCTCTTTTTCCTAGCTCGCGCAACATCCAACCCGATGCTTTATGAATGAGATCATGCTTGTCTCTCAGTAGTAGTTCCGAGATTTCAAGTGTCGGAGCAAAATGACCGGCTCGAATGAAGGGAAAAGTAAAGAGTATTGCCGATCGACGCTCCCATAGGGAACTACTTCTTGCTAGTTTAATTAACGTTGGTAGCGGATCCTCAATTTCCAGAAGATATTCCCCGATAGTTGGAGCGCTGACATCTACCAAATCCCAATTATTCACTCGCCCCAATTTCAACTGTTTCACGTAGAAATTAAAGAACTCTCGCCTCTTTTTCACTTCTTTATTTGCCTTCAATTGATTCGTAAGAATTATCAATCCGCATAAGCGAACTTCATGGAATTTCGATGCCGATAGTTTCTCAATTTCAGACAACTCCATTGCGCGGTAAGCCTTCGCGATTGATCGAGTTTGAGGCACAGATAACCCTAAAAAAACATCCCCCTCTCCATATCCACCAGGTGCTGTTTTGTAGAAGTGCTGTAAAGCTTGAACCCTTCCGGGTTTGCCCAATGCACGTAACTCAATAATCGCTCTACGTGCAGTAATCACCTGATTGAAATCCTCACCCACGCATCGAGTATATAATGCGGATATTATTGAATTTCTTTGCACGGCAATGACTATCTATACGGCAGAATCCACCTATGAGTTCGAGATTGAAGGTAGAACTGCTTGGGCCAAATCAATGGCAGAGGTTGCGAGAAATTCGCCTAAACTCCTTGAAGGATAGCCCAGATGCCTTTGGTGGCACCTTTGAAGCTGAGTCGAAAATGGAGCAAGAGGAATGGGAAGTTAAATTTACTACCCTTGATTTTCTTATTGTTTCAACTGACCAATCAGATATTGCAATGATGTCGGTAGAAGTTCTCAATGGTGATCACGGCGCAACATGTTGGATTGGTGGGTGCTGGAGTGATCCTCGATATCGTGGGCAAGGCGCTCTGAGAGCCCTTTTTAATTTTCTTGATGAGAATGCTGATCTCAAAAACTGGGGTCGACAAGGGCTTGGGGTTTGGGCCGATAACGAAGTTGCAATTGCGGCGTATAAAGCCATTGGATTTAGTGAAGAGGGAGAGAGACAGCCCAGTCAACGTCAACCCGGCCGTTTTTACATTCACATGGTCAGGGATAGCGTTGCAAAGTGAGAGTGTATTAAAGAACAAGTTTAGGCAGTGCCGCTTTCAACTATGAACTAATGGTGTGTGTTATGTAGATAGATCCTGCATCCTCATTGGCAATAAATTTAGGCAATGGTTTCAATGCGTGTCCCGCATGAGGTTGACGAGTTGCACTGCCATTAATGGCATTAAAGGCGGCGTTATGGCACGGACAGACCAGCCGACCTTGATCCGCCCCAACAATGCAACCTTTATGGGTACAAATTGCGCTCAGCACAATTACCGCACCATCAATTCGCACAACTGAGACTGGAAAACTGGCAGCCAACTCTGGCTGTACCATCAGAATTTTAATCTCGCCCTCAACAATTTCATCGCTTTTGGCCACAAATGTAATCACGGTTGTTGTTTTCAAGTCTTCAGCCGCTGGTGTTACAACTTTAGCGCCACGCTTCCAGATTAGCTTACCCTTTGATTTAACGCAGCTATATACGTATCCACGAAAAACAATCCTTTGACCAACCTTCGTACATTTGATTGTTGGTCCGACCACTGCTTGTGCGTTTTGTCCAAATACCGACAGGAGTGATGCTGACATTAACGTCAAGATACTGCGTCGCCCCATGTTCATAATACGCATCATAATGCTTACTGGCACTCGCTTCTATATAAATGCCGAAGACTAGCCCTACTATCACAAGGCTAACATTTCCAATATCTGAAGAGATTCTTTGCGACTCCGCATACATGCCGAGCTCTTTCTGCCTCGTACAAGGCGGGTGGAAGTTAGTATTGGAACTCGATCGGTAAGGAGAAAAGGTGGTTTCATTGTTTGAATCGATTTTCTTAGGAGTTTTGCAGGGTTTAACTGAGTTCTTACCGATCTCATCAAGTGCCCACCAAAGAATTGCTGGAGAGTTTTTTTCAAATGCTCAAGATCCCGGAGCACGATTTACGGCCATCACACAAATTGGCACTGAATTAGCTGTACTCATTTTTTTTAGGAATGACATCAAGAAGATAATTTTTGCTTGGTTTCGACAAAGTGTTCTTCGTGCAACACTTCCTAGCGAAGAAAAATTGCAAGCTCGTATGGGCTGGCTAATTATAATAGGTTCGCTTCCAATTGTTATTCTTGGTTATTTAGGCCAAGATATTATTAGAAATGAACTTCGTTCCCTGTGGTTGATAGCTACTGTCTTAATCGTTTTTGGCATCGTACTTGGCTTGGCAGATCACTATGGCAAAAGTAATCGTGGGCTTAAAGAGCTAAGTACCAAACACGGAATTCTTTATGGCCTAGCTCAATCGTTGGCTTTAATGCCAGGTGTTTCACGGTCAGGTGCAACAATTGCAATGGGCCGGTTATTGGGCTACAACCGAGACGCAGCGCTTCGATACTCCTTTTTATTAGCGCTTCCAGCCGTTTTTGGAAGTGGCTTATATGAACTTAAAGGCGCACTCAGCGATGGAGCTGGAACTCAGGCCTACTCGCTTTTGGAGACGTTTATTGCAACCGGCTTTGCATTTGTTGTTGGTTATGCCGTTATTGCTTGGTTACTAAAATTCGTGACAACCAGGAGTTTTTTACCATTTATAATCTATCGTGTTGTATTGGGGTCAACACTATTGTTGCTTTTAGCAACTGGAGTGATTAACCCGTAACCCTTTATTTGTAGAGAGCTTTAACTTCCCGGACTCACAGTCGACATATTGAAATCCTTTATCACTAATGGTGGAACTGCCATATTGCCCATATCACCAGCCCATTCGCGAGGCTGAGTCCACTCGGTTGCACCTGCATGAAGAATGCGGTTGAGGGCAGAAACCGGAGAGTCATTCCAGCGGAAGTTATTGGTAGCGCCAACTACTTCGCCACCTTTCACGTGATACACACCATCGCGAGTAAGCCCAGTGAGCAAGAGAGAATTTGGATCGACCATGCGGATGTACCAGAATGTAGTTAGTAGTAAGCCGTTATCAACTTTCTTAACTAAATCCTCTAACCCACCTGCGCCCCCATCTACGCTCATAATTGCATTCTCGCCAATAGGTGTGAAATCCAACTGTGTTAACGCCGCCGTTGCACGAGTCTGAATTAGCGCTTGTAAAACACCATCCTTGAACCAATCAACACGTTTAATTGGCTGCCCGTTATCAAAGACAGAAGAAAAAGGGGAGCTAACCGGCGTCGCGACGAAATTAGCTGCAGGCAATGCCTTGTAATCAGGATCGCTAAAGAATTGGAAACCAACATTTGACAGTTTCTCCCCGACGCGAGTTCCGCCGCCCTTCTTTGAAAATACTGATTGGCCTTCATGTGCATCACGCGCAGCCGAGACCCACATCATGTATGTAAATAAATCAGCTACCGAACCCGAAGGAAGCACAGTGTCATAGCGACCGGCCGGCAGATCAACTTTGGTGCCCTGCCACGATAAACGTTGACGAATTTGGGCGTCGATTGACGCTACAGATACATCTTTAAAATCACGGGTTTCAACACCGTTCCAGGTTGAACGTGAACGCTCATGCGATTTTCCAGTCATCTCTACACGCCCAATAGGAGAGTCTTTGCGTAAGCGAAGGCCACCTTTTGAACCGATCCATGTAGTTTCATGAGTGTGTTCGGCATAGCCAAAGAGTTCAATTGAGTCGGCAACTGATCGTGAAAACATATCGCCAAGTGCAGGTGCAAAGGTAGAAAATACTTCAGGGCCAGTTGGCGTATGAGGTGCGGTCCAATCACCTATTGAGAGATTAGTTGCAAGTGGCGCATAGTCTTCGGCTTTTCCTGCAGCTTTCGCGGCCGCCACTGCTTCTGCAAGTAACGTTGAAACATCGGCAAGGCCCACATCCGTGCGCGATACGCCCCCAGAGGCCATTCCCCCCTCGGTTGCAACAAATGCAATTACGGTGACATTGCGCTCTTGTATCACTCCATTAGTTGTTAAAGTGCTACCCGCCCAACGCAGGTTTGCCTGCGTTTTATCCTTTACAACAACAATGCAGTCATCACAGGTGGCAGCTGAAGTAATTTTTTCAATTAAATCTTGCGCAGATATCATTTGCCAGCCTCCGCTACGGTGTTAAGAATATTTACTTTGTCGAAAATTGCCGCGGGACAACCATGACTCACTGCAGCGACCTGTCCAGGTTGGGCCTTTCCGCAGTTGAATGCACCGCCAAGAACATATGTCGATGGGCCACCAACAACTTTCATAGAGCCCCAGAAATCCGTTGTTGTCGCCTGATAAGCGACATCTTTTAATTGGCCAACGATTTCACCATTTTTAACTCGATGGAACTGCTGACCAGTAAATTGGAAGTTATATCGCTGCATATCAATCGACCACGACTTATCACCTTTAATAATGATTCCATCCTCCATCGATGAAACCATCTCATCGTACGTTGGTCCAGTTGGGTTAGCAGCTAATGAAACATTAGGCATTCGTTGAATTGGCACGTGTGCGGGGGAGTCTGCAAAGGCACAGCCGTTGCTGCGATCGCGATCAACCCGGGCAGCAATACGCCGATCGAGTTGGTAACCAACTAAGACGCCATCTTTAATAAGATCCCACTTTTGTGATGCGACTCCTTCGTCATCAAAGCCAACGGTACTTAAGCCATGGGCTGTGTTGCGATCTCCAGTAACGTTCATGAGCGATGAACCGTACTTTAAAGTATTTAATTTATCTGGCGTTGCAAAAGATGTGCCTGCATAGTTGGCCTCGTATCCAATCGCACGATCTAGTTCAGTTGCATGACCGATTGACTCATGAATTGTTAACCAGAGATTGGAAGGGTGAACCAAGATGTCATATCGACCAGCTTCAACCGAAGGTGCAACTACCTTTTCGGCCAAAAGAGTTGGAAGCTCTGCAATCTCTGCATCCCAGTTCCAATGCTTATTTCCCATCCACTCCCAACCAAAGCCTGCGGGCTGAGCCAAAGTACGCATAGATTCAAAACCATGTGCCCCGATTGAAATTGCTTCAATCTGAGTTTGTATGCGTACTCGCTGTTGAGTCGTACTAGTTCCGTAAGAGTTGGCATAGTGTTTCTGTTCTTTGACATACATAGAATGAGCCGATGTGTGATTTACGATCTCACTTCTTAGTAACTCATTACTCAAATAGGCAAGTCGGTCCTTTTTCTCAGAATCTGAAATTGTAAATGGATCTATCTCATAATCAGATACCCAGATTTGATTGGCATAGACAGGTTCGGTTACAAGTGAAACAAACTCAGTTGACAGCGGTTTCGATGTTTTGGCCATGGCCACCGCAGTTGATGCTAATTTCTTTGCAACTTCGACAGTAATTTCAGGTGATGATGCAAAACCCCATGCGCCATTCACAATTACCCGAACACCTAAGCCGGCATTGGTTTCATCACTCTGTGTCTCTGGTTTTGCATCGCGTAAAGAGAGCAGGCCAGTGCGAGTACGCTCGATTCGAACATCGACATGTGAAGCGCCAGCATTTTTGGCAGTGCTAATCGCTGCATCGGTAACGTGCGAAAGTGGAAGAGCTAAGAAATCTGTATCTACGTTTTTATTCACCTTTGAACCTTAAACTATGTGAGCAATTTTGAGCATAGCTTTGAGCAAAATTGATAGAAGGATCCGTGAATTTGTGGCAAATAGGGAGAGAAAGTGGGCTGAATGTGATGCAGGGAATAGTTGAGCCTAAGAAAGTGATTGACGTAATACCAGCGCTAGGGCTACCCCTCAGGAATTCTTACCTATCAAATAGCGACGGTGAAAGGATTCGCATGTAAGTAAATGGTATTACTTCAGGGAGAGATGGGGATTTACAATGAAATCAACACAAAAGGCGAAGCTCGCAAGGATTTTAGTTGCGCTTATGGCGCTTTCAGTTTTAACGGCTGTTGCACCAACTGCAAATGCGGCAACAAAAACAATCACCTGCTACAAAGGTAAGATTGTAAAAAAAGTCACTGCAGTCAAGCCACAGTGCCCAAAAGGATTTACAACTAAGAAACCTGTTGTAAAACCAACGGTCACGCCAACGGTCACGCCAACAGTAAAGCCAACCGTTAAGCCAACTCCAACTCCAACCGCCACGGCAACCGGAGGCAATGTCGCATTCTCTGGAACTTACAGTGGGAAAATTGGTCTTCTCTGGAGCGATAGTTCTGTACAAGCCACTTCCGTGGATGGCACAGGAACTGGAAATGTTCTAGGACTTACCGAACTATCAGGAAACGGATCTGCCGCTCCTGCAAACCAGTGCGATGCATTTAACGGCACAGGAATACTCAGCGGTGGCGGAAATACTTTGAAACTAACCTTTGACTCCTCTGCCAAAGCATGCGCTGAGGATGCAGGTGCGCCAACAACAATTACTTTCACAGGTAATGCAATTATTAATGGTGGAACTGGCAAGTACGCTGGAGCTACAGGAACTTTAAAAGTTACCGGTGGATCATTTAGTATCAAATCAACAACAGCTGGCGCTAAAGAAATCAATGCCTTTAAGTTCACAATCGCAGGAAATATCGTTACAAA
>CAYHOY010000006.1:0-78809 GCA_964358665.1 uncultured Candidatus Planktophila sp.
TGTCTCGAGACATGAGAGAACTATGTCCTGGAACAGGACACCCTCAGCTCCACCAATTTGGAAACTGACCTCTCACTTCATAACACAAAGAATTTTTAGTCACTGATTGCGGATATTTAGGACGTGCTCCTTGAGTTTTGTATCGAGCCTGAGCGCACGATTGGTGATTGTCGGTCTCTTGGACACTCTTCGAAAATCTGGATTCGGGTGATGGAAACCAACGGCGCCTTGAGTCTGTGGGTGAGCCGGAGAACCATTCTTCTGAATAATCTCTAACTCCGAGAGCAGATATTCAAAGCCGTTCTTGCCTTTAACAAAGCGCGCGGTATAGACGTTGCCATTATCTGTAAGTGTTGAAAATGGCGTGCCATACTGGCTTCGACATTGATTGAAGGTATCAATCACGATCTTTCCGGTGATTGCCTTAAAGACCGAGCAATGAAGCAGCAGCCGTAAATGATCATCGAGCCAGTTGATGATTTCAACATCACTTCCGTCGGCAAGACGCCAATGAGTAAAGTCTGATTGCCAAGTCTCATTCGGTTGCACCGCTTCAAATCGAATGACGTATGCCTTGGGTCGCTTCTTTGGTTGAGGTGTAACCAGCCCTTCTGCTTTAAGGATGCGCCAGATAGTGGAGTGGGCTGGGGTGTGTAACTTTGCATCGCGCAGGTGCCAAGCAATTGAGGCAGCACCGGCATCTAGACCTTGTGCCAAGAGGTCAGTGCGCAATCTGATGATCTCATTTCTCAACTCATGGCTCAAAGCTCTGGGGTTGTGATTGGGCCGCCGGGAACGCGGCTCCAAGGCCTCTAGGCCGCCGACCTTGAAGCGAGCAAGATGACGATGGATATGTCTGCGGCTCACCCCAAAACGCAAGGCAGCTTGTGTTGGAGTTAAGCCATCATGTAAAACACTCAAGACGATGACTTGGGAGAGGGAGTTAGGACGTGGGCTCTGTGACATCCCCTATTAAAGAGGTAAGAGAGACATATGTCTCGAGACATAAGAGACATATGTCGTGGAACAGGACACCCTCAGCTCCACCATGTGATGTCTCGGGCTTGGTTTCAATCGGTCATTGCAACACCTGAACCCCACCAAGAGTCTGTTACGGTTTTCACAATGAAAAGAAGCAGCGCGTCATGACGCGTCTTTCTGCGTTCTTCGAGCGCTTTTTCGGTCTCGGGTCAAATTGTGAATAGGAGACGATGTAGTGAGTGCCAATATTCCTATAGCTGCATGGGTTGCAGGTCGATGAGTATTGGTAAAATGAAATGAGCCAAAACCGGCAACACAGACTCATTGATGATGTAGCAACCTTTCCCAATGAAGAGCAACTTCGGGAATCAATATTCAATCAAATTGTCTCTTTCTATCTAAAAGGGGAAGACTTCAATGGTTTGACGATATTCCGTGGCGAGGATCTTTCAAATCGAATTTGGTCTGCCCTATTTGCGCTAATCAAGAAAGGAGACGTCCAAGCCGTTACGGAGAGTGACTATCTGAATCCTCACATCCGACCCTGGGCAAGCCGAAGAACGGTTGAGGATCAGATTTCATCTGTCGAGCAGATCCGATCGGTCAAGGAAGCCGGAGAGGAGGATTGTGTCTGCCTGTATCCAACGCCTCAATCAATGATCAGCAAGTTGGATGGACACAAGTATGTGCAGGAACCGTATCGTCGCGAACTTGCGCTCGGTAATGGGACTCTCGAATTGCGTTATTTTTCGATGGACGCAATGGAGGGATATCGGAACGACCCAAGATATCATTTCACTTTTGGAGATTTTGGTTTAAGTTTTGGTATTGGCGATGAAGCTTACTTGGATGATAAGGAACCCGAGAAAGACAAAGTGTCGGCACTTCACGTTGGATTCGCCTACGTCTTACCGAAGAATGATTCCGATCCAATAACGAGAAGAATTTGCATGTTTCTTTGTGACCTGTCGGAATTATCTCCAGAGCATCAACGACGCATGGAATCATATGAAGTAAAGAGTGCTGAACTCGATGAACTTAAACCGCACCCAGTGTGGTTCGGCACTCAGATGGGTCACTGGCCAGATGGCGTAGGGCTATTTGATAAAATTCTGCTTGAAATGAAAGCAATTAACGAACTGTCAATCTCAGCATATGGCGAACCTCTCTTCAAAACCGTTGATCGACCTCGTGAATTCGGATGGGTTCTTCGAGCAAGCCAATCAGAATGGGACGGCTTTGTTTTGCAGGCTGACAAGCTGCTAAGCGATAATCTCAATGGTAGGGCATTAGATGCAATGGGAGCGCCAAAGACGGACGACAGCGGAAAAGTGATCGGTACAATAGGTCGACTCCAATGGGTTTTGGAAAATAGAACCAATTTAGGTATTGAACAAGTTAAGTTGAGACTTAGGTCATTTCGTGAAGTTCGGGAAGCCAGGCAAAAACCGGCCCACGCACTTCGCAATAATGTCCACGACAGTACGATTGTAAGAAAACAAAGGGATTTACTTAGTGAAGTATCAACAAGTCTCGAAGCTTTGGAAGTCCTCTTTTCTCGCCATCCAAAGAATCAATCGTGGAAACCCGATGAACTCTTGAACGGCACTGTATATGTGCTCTAAATCAAAAACCTTAGGAATTAAGCAATGACGTCGGTCAATCAACACATCTCCAGTGTTGATGCCACTATCAATAAAAATATTGAAGCTCTAGCTTCAGATCGACCTCTCTTGTCACAAAACCTGCTCTCCCAATTGAGAAACTTAGTTGAAGGCGTCGCCGTGCGACTCATGGCGCCCACTGGCGATGCTGAGTACATCTACGCCGAGATCAAGCCAGCTCTTGCTATTGTGAAGGCTGATGCCAAACTCAACTTCCTCGGACGCTTCCACAAACACCTTCAAATCAGCACATCGCACTACACGTTCGACGGAGACGCCTCCGAGCGGTTGATGCTCAAGTACTTCGAATACTTGTATCGACTCCGAGATCTTGTGCGCGACAAGTGCGGAATGGCGATCCTCGAAAACTTGGAGTTATTTCCCGTAGACCTCGATCCGTCCCTGCGGGAGTACCACCAGAAGATTGCTGCGCGAATCAACGTTTTACGAGGGAATACGGCGACGCCTGAGACAAAGGGGCGGTACTACATCCAGAGAGTTCTTCCTTTCTTTGTTGATGGAGGTATCTACTACGAGGTCACCTTCTCAGCACCCGTTGACAAGAACAGCAAGTTCGATCGAATCATCGCATTTACGGATGTCGACATGACCGATAAGTATGCGGCGAGACTCACGTTAGTCAGAGACTCGATTGACGTGCTCGGACAAACGATGCCGATTACGATCATTCAAGCATGGGAGGTATCCATTCGTCCGTGTGAGTTTAACAATTTCGCTAGGCTGTTCGGCCCATCGAACAAAGTGGACGCAGGCGGCGCCGAGTACCGCAACCTTATGCAATACCTAACGGCGACGGAATCGAATCTTCTAGATTTAATGGACGCAGAAGATGCCTATTATTTGCATATTAAGTCCAGCGTGACACAGCGGGTAAGCAAGCCGCATATCTTCCCGGTATTGGATACGGCTCGGCAAATCGTTAAGGCAGAAGCGCCTGGCCATAACGTCCTCCGCTACTTGATGTTGCAGATGCACAATCGGATCATCAAACAGCAGTTCAACGTTGACGAGTGCAATCTCTTATCCAACCTCAGGCTGGCTTATGGATGCATCCCGTTCGACACGATGCCATTCTGCACGTCGCCCATCGGTCACAATCCACGGTTTTCGGATCTTGCTGAGAGTTTGGACATTTCCGGTCGAGCGCACGAACTACTCGCCCGACGAGTCAAGAACAATCTCGAAAACCGCGGAATGCTCTATACACCGTTCGCCGACCTCGAGGACCTCGGAGAGGTCAGCCAGCTCATTGAGACCTACAATGGCAAGCTTTATCACACGCACCGCCCATCAAGATCTCTGGTCCTCGACAAAAAGCACGTCTTCATCCAAGGGTATGAAGACGGCGCTGTCGCCATCATCGAGAAATTGCAGGAGTACGCGGGCTCGGGATTGGCGGGATACTCGGATGCTGTGGCTCTTTGGTTAGACCAGACTTCACTCCCTATCGACGATCCTGCCAAAAAAACAGCTCTGGGGAAGCTGTTCGACCAGTCACGTGTCGCGGTAATCTACGGCGCTGCTGGTACTGGCAAGTCGACGATGGTCAACCACATAGCGAGCTACTTTAACGAGAATCCCAAACTCTTTCTTGCGCAGACCAACCCGGCCATTGACAATTTGAATCGCCGAGTTAACGCTCAGAATGGGACATTCCGTACTATTGCCAGCCAATTGAATAGAACCGATAACGTCGACTATGCCGTGCTATTCATCGACGAATGCAGTACCGTCAGCAACGCCGACTTATTAAATGTGTTGGAGTCGACGACCTTCAAACTAATTGTGCTCGTCGGGGATGTCTTCCAGATCGAGTCAATACAATTCGGCAACTGGTTCGGGATTATTAGTTCATTCGTGCCCGCTACGTCTGTGTTCGAACTAACCACCCCGTTCCGCACGAAGAATTCAGAACTGCTTGGCCTGTGGTCAAAGGTACGGAACATCGACAACGACATCGCTGAAGCACTCGCATCTAACAGCTATTCCTCGATGCTCGACGCCTCTCTATTCACGGCGCAAGAGAGCGACGAAATTATTCTTTGCCTGAATTACGACGGTCTCTACGGTATCAACAACATCAATCGCTTCCTGCAAAGCAGAAATTCCGGTAAATCAGTGGTTTGGGGCGTTACGACTTACAGGGTTGGTGACCCGGTTCTCTTCAATGAGACAGAGCGGTTTCGCCCGCTCATCTACAACAACCTTAAGGGTCGGATTGTGGCTGCCAGCGTATCGCCCGGGAAGTCGACATTCGACATCGAGTTGGATCGACCGGTGACCGAGCTGGACACGTGGAGTTTCCACGATCTTACCTGGGTCGAAGGTTCAACCGTTCGGTTCGATGTATTTGAAACTGGTGACGGTGACGACGACAACGAATCGGGCAATGCAATTTTCCCGTTCCAGGTCGCCTATGCCGTCTCAATTCACAAGGCACAGGGTCTCGAGTATGACTCGGTAAAGGTCGTGATTACGGATGCCAATGAAGATAACATCTCGCATAACATTTTTTACACTGCCATAACTAGGGCGCGAGAACACTTGCAAATCTATTGGACGCCTGAGACGCAACAAACGATTCTGGCCAAACTAGAGCACAACACCAGCAGGAAGGATGTATCCCTATTATCTACAAGGCGTGGACTTACTCCGAATAGTTAAGCGATGATTTACCAGACGTATGGAGAGTCGTCATTTCTCCAATGTGGCCACCAGACAATTCTTGATTGTGCATCTGAATCCCCGCCGATTGCTATTGATGGTGAATGAGTAACAAGGGCACCGAACAACAATTCACTATAGCGTTTTCGACCATGACAGTCTCTCAATTGAACCCACGGATGAGTAAATAGGGAAGCACTGTTCTGGGTGATGTACCAACACGATCCCCTACTTCAGCAAGTGAAAGTCCCGATTCGTACAGCCCCACAATCGTGTCAATTAGCTCGCTTCGTGGCGACTGCTCACGCATTGTGATTCCCGCCTTCTCAAGTCGTTCGGAAAAAATGTTTCGAGAAATACTGAACTCCTTGGTCAACTCATAGACCGTCGCTCCTTCGCGGTAGCGAGCAGCCATCTGCTTGACTTGATCTTCAGTAAGTCGCCTCTGACGTTGACGTATCGGACCAGTTCGCTCATACTCAACGGCTGTGACCTTCAATTCTGAGGTCTGATCACGCTTGTCGAGCAATGTTGACCATTTGTTTGTGTCAGCAGTGGACAGTGCCACTTTGTAATGTGAAGGGAAATATTGGACATCTTTTAAGACATGGTTGTCACTTTAATGATTAAATTTAACTGAATGCCGAAATATTTCAAGAATCGGACGCTTAATCGCGAACAATAGAAAGTCTGAGTTCTTTGTGACTCGGAATTAAATAATTATGAATATTATTTTTAAAGACTATTGTGATGAATATAATGATAGAGATTAAAAATCAAAAGTAGGCATTTACTCGATTCAAAAAATAGACTTTTTTAGAAACTGAACTTTTTTGACTTCTCCTTAAACTACATAATAATTAAAGATTTGGTTCATAAATTTGGATCTTTAATTCTTCTTTATGTTCATTAAAAATGGAAAAAATCACTGACTTCTTCACTGACTGCGATCAGCATTGTCTGTAATATCAATTAACTTTAGTTATTTTAGAATTACCAGAAATCACCCGTGAGTGTCCGCCTAAATATTCATTCTCATACTTTGACAGTATCAGCAATAGCACCAAGAACTAGGGCAACTTCTTATATAGAAATGATGGTTCCCATACAAAGTGGTCTTACATCGGTTGCGATTAATGTGGGTAGTTAAGCGCTTCACTTCCCAATGGAGTTCTCCTGTGGACCCATTTTGAGATACGCACGCCCAAGCTTGTGTTGCAAAATTGCGAGGTAACCTTTGAGTCCCATGGTGAGGCGCAAGCATGACTTCATAAATATGTGACAATTCCTTTTGTCGGGCGATCCACCGGAGAACCGGAGATTCTGCATCGCCGAAAACTACTAAGTTCTTTTGAATATCGTCATCGAAGACAATCGACATATTGTTATTCGCCCGACGAAACGCATTCCATGCTTTTTTAAAATCTCCATGTAGTTCTTCTGGGATCTTTCTGTTTGCAGATTCTGGCAGATCGATATCTTCATCGATATCTTCATCGAATGCATTATCATCGAAATTTGAGATGGTAGGATTCAATTCTAAATTGTCGCCTGAATCATCATCAGATTGAGAGAGATTTAGCCAGTTACCCTCGCGGGCTACTTTCATATTTTGTTCTAAATCTGGAATCCCTTTCTCTTTCAATTTCTTGGCCACATCCTCATAAAGGGTTATGGCGTTTTTTACACTTCGGAGAACTCCTGTTGGGAGATTACGTGGTGGCCAGTGCACTGAGTAATGGGAATGAGCTGCCCAGAATCCAGGACCTTCTCGGAAAACAGGAGTGTAAGTGAAATGACCCTTTTGGGTAACTTCTTTAAGAGCTTTGGCAAGATCCAAATTGCGGACACCTATCAAATAACTAGCAAGGGCTAAATATGACTGGGAGTAATTTGATTTGGCATCCGGAGGGCGGGGTGCAATCAGATTTAGTTTTCTGAATGTCTTCTTCTGAGCTTTCATCTCTTTCGCTAGTTCAAGTAGACCTAGGAAGTGATCAGTGTCAAAATGTGTAACAATAATAGTGGAGATGTCTTCAGGCTGATTGCTTATCTCGATTAAAAGCCGACGAGCCGCCAGACTTGCACTGATGCTGGTGCTTCCGCAATCTATCACCGCCGTGTCGTCATTATGACAATTCCATGAACGTCGGAGAACGGTGCATGCGCCATCTCCAACATCCAAAACACTTATCCTCATGCGCTATTAATACACTAATTAAACCTTCAGGTGAATAGGGAATGCTTGGAGTTCGAGAGCCATCTTTAAGGTCGCTGGAACGGATCTTCTCGTTGATAACCGTCATCCATGGAATCTGCTTTGAGATTGCACGCAGATTTTCGTTAAGAGGCTACATGAGTGTTTGAGAAGGCCGCTTTCTAGACGGATTTTTTTTGAGTTCCCAGAACTACCACTACAGAGTTTCACCAGTCGTGCCCGGTTCCTATGCCAACGGTAGTTACGGCGAGATGCAGAGGTTCGTCCTATCTGTATTGTCTGACTCACTTCTATGATAGTTTTTTGTCTATGCGAAAGAGCAAGACAGTAATAATCTTGAATAACTCTGATTCGATTCTGAAGGCGAGCGATACGGTAATTCAATCGGAGGTTTCAATATGAGCACGTGGGCACGTTTCTGGCCGATTGACTTGCATGTGCATACACCAGGCTCTTCAGATGCCAAGCCCGAAAATTTTGGTTCACCTGAGGAAATCGTTCAAGCCGCGATCGATACTGGTCTCGCGGCGATTGCCATCACAGACCACAACACTGCTGAGTGGTGCGATCGGATTGGCGATGCTGCTAAGAACACTTCACTAATTGTCCTCCCGGGAGTCGAAATCAGTACCGCCGAGGGGCATTTGCTTGCAATATGGGAAGAAGGAACATCGAGCACGATCATTGAGGAATTGCTTGTAACTGTCGGGATCAAGAAAGCTGACCGTGGGAGACTCGACATTTCAGCCAAAAAGGGCCTTGCCGAAGTGGCCCAAGAAGTTGCTGCATGCGGGGGCGTGGCGGTCGCAGCGCACGCCGATAAAGAAAAGGGTTTGCTCGGTCTCACGGTCAAATCGCACTTAACTGAGACTTTGATGAACGAGGCACTGTCTGCGGTCGAAGTAGTCCAACTCAATAAGGTAGGCGAGATTGCTAAGATGGTTGGCAACAAGCGCATTCTTGCGTGCGTACGCGGTTCTGACACTTGGGATTCGTCAACCAATACTCACGCCCTTTCAGGAATTGGTGCTCGACGCACGTGGCTTAAGGCGAGCCGGCCAGATCTTGTCGGTCTTCGCCACGGTCTAGCTGATCCAGAGCTTCGGATAAGACTTGATGAGCCCAGCACGAACCCGCCTTACGCTCGATTGGATGAGATTCAAATTTCAGGCGGCTTTCTTGATGGGTTGAAAGTCAGGTTCAGTGCCGACTTAAACTGTCTACTTGGTGGCACAGGAGCCGGAAAATCCCTAATACTTGAAGCAATTCGCTACGCCATGGATCAGCAGTTGGATCGCAAAAAGTTCCCAAAACTTTGGGAAGAAGTCCAGTCCAGACTGAATACAGCCCTAACCGAGTCTGGGGTCGTTCGACTTCACTCCTACGCAAAAGGAAATTTTTATCGTATCGAGCGAGCATTTTCAAAGGATGGCTCAGCTCAACCCACGGTTTTTCAGCAGATATCTAACGATTGGGTAGAAGTCGACTTAATACCAGAAGACCTTTTCGTACTAGCCGCATTTTCGCAGGGTGAGATCTTGGAATACTCGCGCGAACAGGTTGGTCGAATGACTCTGGTTGACTCTGGGATTGACCTGAGTAAATTCGAATCAGAAATTAAAATGACAACTGAGCTATTGAATAAGAACGCTCTTGAATTGATCGAGTGTCGAAAAAAGATTCGAAAGTTAAGGAACGAAGCAGGGCAAGAGGCAGAGCTAAAGGAACAGGTAAGAACCCTCGCCGGCCTATTCGATACTGAGCTAGTCAAGGAACAGGCTGGTTGGCAAAAAGAGCGGTCTCGCTTGCGTAAGAGCATTGGAGATATTTCAAATCTTTCGACACCGGTGTTTAAGATTAACAAATTGACACCATTAGCCGACATTAAAACTAATTTGGACTTGTTCGAGCTTGCCAACAAGATCTTTGAAGAGTTGGACAAGAGTCTTAACTCTGTTTCAAAAGTTGCTGAAACGGCAATTGAAAAAGCCAAGACTGAACTTAGCGGAATTAATAAAGAATGGGATAGACGTTTTGAAGAAACCAAGAAGAAGCTAGATGCTGAGCTTGAACGAGTGAACCCAGGATCTTCCCTTACCACCCTTCGTGACCATCTTGCAACACTTCAATCAAAGTTGGCTGAGGCTGAAGCCTCGAAGGAGGAATTAGGCAAAGAGGCGATGCCTCAACTCCAAGCTGTCCAACTTCAGCGCGAAGAACTGATCACTCGATTAACAGAAGCACGACATGAACGTCGAGAAATTCGTCGCTCGCGGGTGGAAGCACTTAACATTAAAACTGCCGGTTTCGTTAAACTAGATATTCCATCTTACGGAGACTTCATTGATTTCAGGACTGCACTTGAAAAACTTAAGGTGGGGTCTCGGGTGAATGAGAGCGTCCTCGATGAAATCTCTAGGACGGTTCATCCACTTAGATTCGCTAGAGTTCTTTGGGACCAAAAGATTAATGAACTAACTAATGAAGAAAATGGAATAGATGCGGCGAGTATCGGGCGTCTACTTGGAAACATTGACGAGCGAGACTTATGGGAGGAGTTGTTTAAGATCCAAGTACTAGATCGACCAGACATTCTAACTGTCAAATTTCGAAAGCCCGAGGACCAAACATACGTTCAAATTGAGCAACTTGCACACGGTCAGCGCTGTACGGCAATTCTTGTAATTCTCCTCGCAGATGGAGACACACCGGTTTTGGTGGACCAGCCTGAAGATGCATTGCACGCTCCCTGGATAGAAGAATATTTGGTCGACCGCCTTAGGTCATTGAGGGGTTCACGCCAGTACATTTTCGCAACTCGAAGTCCTGGCATTGTGGTGAGCGGTGATGCCGAGCAGATAGTAACCATGAAGGCTACTGCAGGGCACGGGGAGATTGAGGCCAGCGGCTCCCTAGAACGACACGATTTGAATCGACTTACCCTTCACCACCTTGAAGGAGGTCCAGTTCCATTTAAAAGACGAACTCGCAAACTTGGTGCATCGACAGACTAAAGATTAGAAATTTTGGTAAGTCACAATGTGGCCTCGATTCAGCGAAGTCGCCCGTGGGTATCACGAACCGGGTTACCGCGCCTTTGCAAATAATTTCTGACTTTGTTGAAGCAGAAACCAACCTGCTAGCCAACCTCAACAAGCGAGGCACCAGTTTTATAAAGGTGCTACATTGAAACGAAAGTTTCTGAAGACGCGGGCTGGTGACGCATCTTGACCTCGGCATTCTTGAGTCTCGTGGCAACAGTTATGCGGTGACACCCACACTCAACGGCTATTTGGCACACAGCCACCCCTTGCTCATATCGCGCCTTCGGAAGCCCAAGGGGGTGCGCAAGATCATCGCCAGCACACACAATGCTAATGACCCAGCACTGGGAGATGCCGAGTTAATCGTTGCCCTGGGAGGTGATGGCCATCATGGAATGCCAGCTCCCAACGGAATCGGATTCCTAGATAAGCATGTGGTTTAACTTGTCCGAATTATTTGCAACCTGTTTCGATTATTGTGTATCCATGAGGGCCGACTGTGGACATTTTATGATTTCTCAAGTCTTCATACTTACCTAGTTTCTCACCTGGTTTGTTAAGTAGATATTAGGCAATCATCATTTTTGTCGTCTTCCCCGTCTAAGGAATTTGTAAGTGATTTACCTTCGATTCTGAAGATTTATCTTCAAGCGTTGCCAAGTCGACGCTCTTCGCATAGGGATTGCATCAAATGCAGGTAGTCCGTCAAGGGCGGATTGTTGCCATTTGAAAATAATTTGTCGTACCAAAGTTCGTCGATATCTCTTATAGCGAGATTGTTCGTGTCCAATGCGGTGGACGCACGTGTTAAGCGTTCGAGTTCGTTGAGTTCGGATTGATTAAATTCGACGCTGGTTGGTACCTTCACTAATTTAAGTTGGGTCATTTCAATTTTTCGCATGCCCTCCTGGTTGATACCAACCCATTCCAACTGCAATTGTCCAAAAATAGACAGAAGCCAGGAAGAGAGAATCCATAAATCGTCTGAATTCTTGGGTGTAATAACCAGGAAATTTGTGGAAATTTGAATAAGCGTAGATTCAATTACGTGAATTCCCATCATGACTCGGGAAGCGCGAGGCACGAGAATTAAGGGACCACTATGTACTTCCAAGTCCCTTTGTATGTTTCTCGCCACCTCAAGTGGGGTTTTCCTGCGCCTCGACTGACTTCCTGTGCTTGGTCTCAGTCCAGCCAGATATAAGGTCACCATGTTATCGAGAATTCTGTTTTTTGGTGAAGATACTGCGAACGCCTCAACCGGTGGATTGATTGCGGTTATTAGGGAAGCGGCATTTAAAACGATTTCAACACTGCGACTATTCACCAATGCTGAGGTAAACCAATCGGATGGAAAATCAGCCCATTTGGCAGGCTTGGCAGCAACGACTTCGTTTAGGGACCTACGTTCAGAAATGAACGCTGTGTTTCCTGAGTTAGCCAGTTTGCCACGGGATATCTGGACGTTGGGTACTTGAGGCAGGGTGGGAAGGCTGATGATTTTGGATTCAAAGATTGCGTAGTGAGACGCATGAATTGATATGTATAGCCGCCACGATTCTGCGATTTTACTAAGAAGGACATCGTGAAGATGGGTATCAACGGTAGTGTCACTTGTGAAATCTAGAAGTTCTTGTCGAGATTTAGGGAAATTTTGGAAATCCAAAGTGGCGAGGTTGGATTTAATTCTAATTACGTCAATTTCGGGCTGTGGATTTTGCGTTTCACCGATCAGGCAAATAGTTTGTTTACTAACCTGATGGAATAGCCCTTCGGATGGATAAATGACAATTTGGCGAAGTCCAAATCTTAAAAGTAGGAATTCGCGTAAAGCGGATGAATTCGCAGACACCCGGGAAAGCACTTGCGAAGGAAAAATGGACACAATGGTTGTTCCCGCTGGCACAAGCCGTGTAATTAGTTCTAAAAAAAATGCCTCGTAAGGCATTTGCCCAACATTTAATTCTGAATTACTTCCTAAACCTCGGATTGCTTCAATTATTTCACTCATGTCCGAGCCCATTGCAACTGCCGAGAAGAATGGTGGGTTTGTAATGACCAGTTTCACGGCCTGGAGATCTATTGGATCAATTTCTTCCAACTTACGGGCATGGAAATTTGGCCGAACGTTCAATATAAGCGAGTCAATAAAATGTAACCCAAGCCTTATGGCAAGGATTCCCTTAAGGCGCGGTTCTTTTTCGACTGCAACTATTTGGCTTAGTTTAAGTGATTTAAACGCGAACTCTTTCAACGCAATCGTGAGTGCCCCGGCACCCGCGCCAGCATCTAGAACCTTAAAATCTTCGTTCCTGTCGCTGTTTAGGTTCAACCTTGCAAACCCCGCAACTAAGCGTGCCAAATCGGCATCTGTTTCTACAAGTCCGGGCACGTTACCCAATATCTCGTTAACTACTCCAGAGAAATCGTCTCCAGAGCCCTCATTTCCTCCGGCTAGATAAGCCTCCCGAAGCGCTTCGGAAGACACGGTTAAGGCGGGAGAAAGGGGGTGTTCTAGGTCTTGAAATGCTGGTTCAAAGTCAATTCTTGAAACAAGATCATGTAATCGGGTTAGATTGTTTAGATAATTTTCAGCCTTACTCCAGGTCCGTACTTCTGGTCTATACGCATCGAATTCATTCAAGGCCGATCTTAGGTATTCAAAGGCGAAAAGAGCTTGAGTTTGTTGCCAACGAACCGGTTCACCTTTTACAGCGTTCAAGGATTCTGCGAATCCTTGAACGCTGGCCACGTATGGAACCACGACGCCATTGACTACAATTTCTAGAATTTCACATAGCGAGGCTTTGAGTCTGAGAAAAAAATCCGAAGGGCGTGTAGTCGCAAATTTTCCCACTAGGGCTAGTCTGGTTTCGAGAAGTTGCGACTCTGTTATCGCCCTTTGAGAATCGGACTTGAAGAGTTCGACTATTTCCAGATTAGTCGCTAAGAAGTAAGGACCTTCTCTCCTAGGACCGATATTGTTCCAATAATCACGAGCTTGTCGCCGCCCTTGGAGTCGAAGATCAGCTGGAGAGCGTTTGATTTCAATTGGTAACAGGACGCGACTGTCAACAATTCGGACGAGTGCAAAATCCGCTTGGCCGGAGCGAGTTGTGAAAGGCCCCTGTAAAGCAAAATCGTCTTCGAGAACAAGTTCTCGAAGGGCTTCGTCGAAACAGGCTCTAAAGTATGGGTGAAAGACAGATAATTCGTCGTCGGAATATTTTGGGATAGGTAGATTCTCAATCGGCATCGAAGTACTCCTTCACTAGTTGAGACGACACTTCTCTGACCTTTTCCTTTTCAGCCCCTTCATCTATTAATTTGAGTGCAATTTTTTCGATGCGCCTTCGTTGAGTTGCCTTGAGATTCATCAAATTGGGCATTTGGACTTTTTTGTAGTCTGAAACTTGAAGTTTGTGCAAACCGCTTCCTTGATCGCGAGCGTTCCTAAACAATTCTGAATTGAATTGGTCGGAGTTCAATGTTAGCCAATATGCAGCGTGATAATCTTCTTCCAATGGAGTCACGCAATAGAAGTTGTCCGAAGCCGGCACACGTGCTTCATTCCATAAGTGTCGGGGTTCTAGCCTAATAAAGTAATTGAAAAGTATTGGAGCTTTCTTGGCGGAGACAAGCTGAACTTCTACCAGAACAGTTTCTCTCCGAACTCGTTCTGTAAGCGTTTCCAGAATCTTGAAGTTCACATCTTTAGACGTCCTTTTCAGAAAGGCCCTAGTGTTTGGACGCGCTAGAAGGCCCTCGTAAGGCGGTTGTTTCGTTAAAAAGGGACTAGTGAGTCTTTTGTCTTTTGAATCATCCGAGACGTAAATGGCACGCTTGGGAAGGCCACTTCCACGCTTGATCTCCAGCAGCTTCTCAAGCGCAACAAAGGTGCCATTTGAGTAGGAGACACTTGACGACTTTTTTGGTTTTCTTGGGGCGCCCTTCTTCCAGAGAAAAACTTCTGCATTTACAAGGACTCCTTTGAACGGAACTTTCTTCTTTTCGCTCCACAGAAACTCTCCCGAAGTGTCAAGTATCTTTCTGGTTTGCTTTCCGTATTCTGTGGCATCCATAACATCGTAGACGATTGCGCAGAGTATTCCTCCTTCACGAAGAAATGGAATACTGTGCAAAATAAAGAGATTGCTCATATTTGCTCTTCGCGAGATTCTCGTTGAGAAATTCTTCTCAATTTCAGAATGCGCTCGCTCTTTGTGGTCTTTGCTGACCCACTCGTGACGAATATACGGCGGATTCATAATGACCCCATCGTAATTCGCCGTGGGTGATTGAAAAATGAAACTGCCATGAGTAGTTTTTCCTTGAATATCAAATTCATTCAGTACCTTACGAGTCAATTTTACTTGCTCATAATCGACATCAAAGCAATTTAATTCGAGAATTTTAGATTTTCTTCGTCGGAATTGCTTTTGGAAAGTTCCTGGACCAGAAGCAGGATCCAGTACTCGGGCATCCTTTGGTAGCAATTGGACAAGCCTCTGAACCATCTCGCTCGCAATGTTCTCTGGAGTCCAGAATTGACCTAGTGCACTCTCTTTACTCACACTTACCCCAATACTGTTCGAATGGATAAAGCTACTGCCATCGCGAGTAGGGGCGGAACAGCATTTCCGATTTGTTGGTGTAATTCACGCTGATTCTTAAATTTTGGAACGAAAAAATCTGGAAATGATTGAAGTCTTAGAGCCTCTCGAACCGTAATTAGTCTCAAATCGCGATAATGATAGTTCGCTCCAACATTTGGTCGATTAAAATACGTATTTATTGTATACGACGGTTCATCTGGGTGAAGGCGACCGTATGTCGTAGTTCTCCCTCCACTTTTTTTGAATTTCTTTATCCGTACTGTATCTAAGTGTTCGGGAATATCTACGTAGTTGCCGCCAGGTGGGATGAATTTTACGAATTCTCGATCAAGAGCTGACATTGTTGGCATATCTTGAAGAGTTACAAACTCTTGCATCCCGCGACGCATTAGTTGTGAATAGTTTGATATCGCAGGAAGTTTATACGTTACCCCAAAATTTGAATTACGATCAAGTTCAGGAGAGGGTAAGTCATTGAGGGCCTCAAATACGGACACTAAGTTTGAATCAAAATTGAGTGAGTACTTCTGGTTGATGAATTCACGAAAATCGATAGGATCTATGACTTTGAGTGGTTTTTTGGGATTCATAACCCCAATTACGAAGATCCGTTTTCGTTTTTGAGGAACGAGGTAATTGCTTGCGTCAAGTTTCTCGACAATTACCTCGTATCCCATTTTCCTAAATTCTTCTGCAAGATAGTCAGGGAGTCTTTGATTCCCGATGCTCGAGGCTGCCAATCCAGCAACATTTTCCATAACGAACGCCCGGGGTCTTGTTGCCCGTATCGCCTCCATGAATCCGAAAACCAATTTTCCGCGTTCATCGTCTTGACTCCTCTTTCCGACAAGAGAGAAACTTTGGCAAGGCGGTCCACCGATCACAATGTCTGTTTTTGGGATTACTTTCTCAATATTCCAAAAGTCATCGACGATACATTCGGCATTCAATAAGGTCTCGAAGGAAGCGGCTGCGCTGGGATTGAATTCATTTGCCCACACGCTTTTGAACCCCGCTTCGACGAATCCATATTCGAGGCCACCACAGCCGGAAAACAAGCCAGCCATAGTAAATACTTTGAGTGAAATGTCGACTCCTACTTTCTTCTTCTTGGTTACTTAGTGTCTCACCTTATAGATGAGAGCCAGGGGAATCACGGGATCCTCTAGAGTAGGCATTGCAAGTCGCTGAATAATGACCATAATGGTCAAATTTGGCGATTAGGTTTTTAAATCCTCTCATGCCGGGCGTTCAACAGATCTCCAGGTTCGCTAACTTATCCTTCCTAACAGTCAAAATAATCTAGCAGAGGGGTATGACAACGTGGTTGGGTTGAGGGTCAACAAATCCAATTTCAATCAACATAACAAAGAGGAACTCACGATTATTCAAAATCCAACAATTCGTGATGTATTTGCAATACGTGGGAAACGTGCTACCTAACGCTCTGTAATCTCGTCGTGACCATGTTCAAAATTTCTCAGCCTTCAACGTCAATGGGTGAGTGATCTTTGTCATCAATCAGAATTGAGAGGTACTTCGTTAACTTTTTATCCAACTTTGCGAGAAGGGCTACGCCATCATCACTTCCCTTTCCCTCGCATTTGTCGAAATAGATCCGACAGCGGCGGTCCTGAGAGACAGATAGAGTCTTTCTTCCATTCGGTTGTAATTGGTTCAGATACGCGCATAGCCCTCTTCAATTCAGTCATCGAAATATCAAACCATGACACATGATTGCCAATCTTGGCTCTAAGACTTACTCCGCTTGTGTATTTCTGCTCCTCCCAATCCTCCTCAGGTTCGCCCTTTGGGTGAACGAGAAGCAGATCTAAATCACTGTTCGTGTCCCCCTCGCCACGGGCCACGGAACCAAAGAGACTTGCATGCAACGGCGCGATACTCCACAAAGCTATTTCATCTCCAATGGCACGCAGCATGCGTTCACGGATCGTTACCAATTCAATGATGGCGCCAGCCGCAAGGTGCTCCCTATTAAATCTGCACATTCGAGAACGCCCAGCCAGTTCAACAAGAATGAGCCCTCGTTCACTTGCATGGTTGACGATTTCGACCGCGCGAGGAGCCGAAACGCCAGCTACACGTGCGAGTTGCCTGATAGAAAATGATACATCTGCACCAACGAGAACGCGAAAAACTGCCGCAGTTGCACGAGGCAACACGATGTCAGTCGGTTCGCCTGTGTTCATTGAATAGTACCTATGTAAGGTGTCATAAACCCTATAATAGGTAATCCCTTACATATGTCAATACTTACCTTACATAGAAGGATGCCCGAATCTAACAAGGTGTTGCAACGACCGGTTGAAGCCAAGGGCTCATTGAAAACTCCATGGTTCAAAGTGGTGCTGGGGCAATTGCCCCGGCGCTAGACACACCGCTCGGCGGGTATTTTTAAATGATTCTTCGTATGCTCCTAGGTGGACATCTGGGATGAGTCAACGCGTGGTGTTTCCTTATTGGGCCGGCTCGCTCATACTCAACGGCTGTGACCTTCAATTCTGAGGTCCGATGACGCTTTTCCAGCAATGTTGACCATTTGTTTGTGTCAGCAGCGGATAGGACCACCAAAAAATTGTTACGCAAAAAAATTCGACTAAAAATATAATGGCCCGAAGTGAGTATTCGAAAGGCACATCGAACACGCTCACTACAGGCTAGGCGCGCCATCAAAGCATTTTAGATAGAGATTCCTCTTGGGAGTCGAAGTGGAATTCAAGATCAAAGGAATCTGAAGGGATGTCAAGCATCAGCGAGATTACGTCCCGTGTCATGGATTCAATCTCCTCAAGGTTGCGAGCTTGAGTGAAAACATTTTCTAGGGATGGAAGTTGAATAAACCAAAATGCGCCATCCTTAGTGACGTTGGCTCTATATGTAGTCTTAATCATTGTGCCACCATCTTTCACCTAGGATTGGTTGAAATTGTTTCATGATTTGCATCGCAAGTAAATCAGCCAACTCTTTATGCCGTGGAATGGGAATACTAAGGTTACTGATAGTAACGATTGAATGGCTTCCTCCTTCACGCAGGGTTACATCTTTAATTCCTTGTAGTGCAGCTTGTCGGTAAATCTTCTTCAAGAGCTCGCGTCTTTTCACATCGAGAATTAGAATGGGAATTCATTCGATAATTCCTTTACTCATCACAACCTGTGGAAATTGAAGCTTTGGAGATCTTATGATGGACCTGACTAGCCATTGTTTTTATGACACGAGATAGTGGAATTCGGCCTCAACTGCATGACACAGTCAGTCTTCGGTGCTTTACTACACGCATGACCGACGACGAGCACGAGTTCACTCTCGCTTGTAAGCGTGCGATTGCAGAGTGTCGGACGCTCGGATACAACCCGTCAATCTGGACTCGGATGGTCGAGGAGCACGGAGGTGTCGTAACCGCCCGCCGTCTTATCAAAAGCGGCGACATGCATGCCGGATTGCTGCGACTTCTTAGTTTGAGTCGTGTCGACCTAACTGTTGAACACGCTGTACTCGATGAGCGCTGGCATGACTTGTTTACCGATGAGGAACGTGATCTGGCTCGTTGGCGTCTAGAAGTAGCCCATCGCGAGCGGTAGTCACTAGAGGTTTTCGACGAGTTGACCCCGTAAGTGAGCGGCGCTAAGTACCGCACTCTCCACCAACAATCGACCGCTCTTCCTTGAGAGATCAAGGGAAGAATTGATTCCGTCGACATTAATTGTTGCTTGCTCAATAGTCGAGACCACAATTTCGAATCCTTCATTGAGGGCAGTCAAAATCGAATAGTTCATTCGAATATTTGTCTGTTGTGATGGTCCGGGTGTTCGATAATGCTGGAACCGGCGCCGTAAACGATCGGTCTCTCCTACGTAGATTCTGTCCCGTATTGCGAATTGGTAGATGCCAGGTTCCTCAGGAACCACAGGAAAGTGCAGTTTCCCATCCAGTTGCGAGACTTTACCGATCTGGGAAAAATCAAAACTCACACAAACTTTCACGGTGTTAAACCTGTGCCCTTTCCTTGTAATTTGACGCCCATTCATGCATAAAGATCCAAAAGCCGCTTCGTGGCATCAATGTATACCGTCTTTGATGGGCGAGATCGAATCACGCCACGCGTCATGACTCCTGATAAATGGGCGAACATGGATGACGCTCCTGCCCGTGCGTGTTTCTTGTCTTTACGCCATAATCGCTTATATAGCGCAATGCAGCTCCACCAAAAGTTTGTTATTAAAACTTAGCTCACAAGATTACTTTGCATCCATAACTGAAAGATCAATGAAAATGTTCAAAAGAGTTTTTGGATCGATCGCAATCCATTCAGGATTAGCTTCTTCGATTTCTTGTTTCGAGCCATAGCCGTAAAGAACGCCGACTGATCTCATTGAATTCATTTTGGCTGCCTCTATATCAACGTAACGGTCGCCAATCATTATCGAACGTGTATCAATAAGACTTTGATCCATAAGCTCTTTCAGTTGGCTACGTTTCTTGATGCCTACTTCTGCTCCGTTAACAAACTCAAAGTGTTGACGAATATTAAAGAGAGTGAGGATCCTCTCAGCAAAGTCCACTCGCTTGGAGGTGCAAACTCCCAGTCTGAAACCCAGTCCCCGCAGTGCTACCAGGACATCCAGAATTCCATCATACAATATGTTCTCTGAGAACCCTACCTCTGAATACCGCTCACGATATTTGCTTACAAAGCTACTGACATCCTTATCTTGGTCTAAATGTAGGATCTCTCGGAAGGCGCCATCTAACGGTGGACCAATAAACTTCTTTAGGTCGTCCTCTTCAACCGGACTTATCCCATGTGATTCAAGTGAAAAGTTTACGGAACGGACAAATCCGAGCGCCGGATCAGTTAGTGTCCCATCAAGATCGAAGATTAGTTCGCATGGTGTCTGCTCTATCGAATCTGACATATCCACCGAATAGTAATGGAATAGTCGTAAAATGCGATGAATCAAAGCTCATACGATGAATTGGGGGCTTTCTTTCTTGAGAGTCCTTCGAGTTCCGAAAAAACTTATAAAC
The DNA here is from genome assembly GCA_964358665.1 of uncultured Candidatus Planktophila sp. Taxonomy (GTDB): domain Bacteria; phylum Actinomycetota; class Actinomycetes; order Nanopelagicales; family Nanopelagicaceae; genus Planktophila. The sequence goes on from CAYHOY010000006.1 coordinate 20,258, forward strand.
AGTAACTAATTCGGTAGTCCTCGTTCCGATTTATTTTGCCGTGACTGTTTACCTACGGATTGTGGGGTGCTAGCGTGCGGCGATGAGTCCGCACAAAGTTGTTGTATTAGGTGGAGGAGTCGCGGGATTGTCCTCTGCCTTACTCCTTGCGCGTGCGGGGCACTCTGTATTGGTACTCGAGCGCGACCCCTTTCCACTTGGTGAGGTAATGACATCTCCGCAATGGCCCCGCAAGGGCATCCCACACTTTTTATTACCTCACGCTTTCATGCCCCGTGGGCGTCAGGTGCTTCGCGACCATCTACCCGATGTTTATGAAACGCTTCTCGATGCAGGCGCACAAGAGGTCGACATGCGACGCAAACTGCCTGGCGAAGCGAGACCTGAAGACGCTGACCTCCAATATCTCGCAGTCCGTAGACCCCTTATCGAGTGGGCTTTGCGTAAGGCAATCGACTCCGAGCCACTCGTCGAGGTGCGATGCGATACGAAGGTCTCCGGGTTGAGATTCGAGGGACGACGTGTCACCGGCGTCGAAATCAATGGGTCAGTTGTTCCCGCGACGATCGTCGTGGATGCGTTGGGACGGAAAATGCCAACTACCGAGTGGCTTGCCCAAAAAGGGATTAAGGAAACGCCGACTGAATCAAGCGACTGCGGAGTCGTTTACTACGGCCGCTACTACCGACTGCAAGAACACTTCGAACTTCCCGATGGCCAATGGCTCCTCGGTCCGCGGGGGGATTTAGGCTACATGGCATTCGCGACATTCCCGGGTGATAACCGAACGTTTGCTGCGCTATTGGCCGTGCAACCTGGCCGCTCGTCGTTGACAGCTCTCAAAGATGCGTCAGTGTTCGAGGCAGTTTTGGCGGAGATTCCGGCGATGCGACAATGGGTAAACCCTGAGGGCATTGTGCCAATCACCGACGTGCTACCGATGGCTGGGTTGCGCAATACGCTTCGCGACTTTCCGTACGCTCTAGCCACTGGCCTATTCCCAATTGGCGACTCGATTTGTCACACTGATCCTGCGCTCGCGCTGGGCATTTCGTTCGCACTCCTCCAATCCGTCGAGCTCGTTGATGTCATCAACAAATACTCAGACCTTGTTGAGGCTGCGGCGGCGTACAAGGAGAGGATTGAGCCACTCATCCGTGAGCGATTCGACTACGCGACGCAACTAGCCGACCAACGGCAGCGGATGTGGAATGGCGAGTCAATCGATTTCGCATCAAAGGATGGCGCCTATGCGCTCTTCTCACTTGTTGCCGGCGGTGTCGCCGCTTTCAAAGACCCTGAAATTTTCCGCGTCATTGCTCGGAGGAATGGACTTCTCGACAGCTTGCGCGTCCTCGATGATGATCTCGTCATGCAGGATCGGATTGAGGAGATTTTCCGAACTGCTGCATCGGCACCTCGGCAGCCGAATGGCCCTACTCGTGACGAAATGGAGACGATCATCGAACAGGCACTCTCGTGAGCGTCGAATTCTTTGTCCTTTCGGCGTAGCGACAAATTTGATCTAAATTTCCATACCGTTCAGGTAGGACCAGACCGACATCACCGAGATTGTGGCCTCGGTTACAAATGCGACCAGTGGCTCAACAATCGGAATCCTCTTTATACTCACAATCGCGAATCCTGCACAAATGATCGCGGCAGAATTTCGATTCTGATAATTCTGCGCAGGCTGTGAATTTGCAACCCTATCGGCGGATCTTTTAAGTACACAGGATCAGTTCGTTCATAATCCTCTAGCCAGCATCTAATTTTGAGATCCGACCACGCCTTTCGAGCAATGTTGACCATTTGTGTGTGTCAGCAGTGGACAGTGCCATCAAAAGTGTGTTATTAAAACTGAGTTTGCAGGACTATTTCGTATCTTTAAAAGCTGGATCCATGAAAATGTTTAAGAGATCTTTTGGATCTATCGCAATCCATGCAGGCCGAGCATCTTCGATTTCTTGTTTCGAGCCATAGCCGTAAAGAACTCCGACCGATATTAAAGAGAGCGAGGATTTTTTCTGCAAAGTCCACTCGCTTGGAGGTGCAAACTCCCAGTCTGAAACCCAGTCCCCGCAGTGCTACCAGGACATCCAGAATTCCATCATACAATATGTTCTCTGAGAACCCTACCTCTGAATACCGCTCACGATATTTGCTTACAAAGCTACTGACATCCTTATCTTGGTCTAAATGTAGGATCTCTCGGAAGGCGCCATCTAACGGTGGACCAATAAACTTCTTTAGGTCGTCCTCTTCAACCGGACTTATCCCATGTGATTCAAGTGAAAAGTTTACGGAACGGACAAATCCGAGCGCCGGATCAGTTAGTGTCCCATCAAGATCGAAGATTAGTTCGCATGGTGTCTGCTCTATCGAATCTGACATATCCATCGAATTATAAAGGAATGATCGTAAAATGCGATGAATCAAGGGGATGCATTGCTTGATTTCAGTCTGACCTTTCAATACCCTGCCAGATTCAACCATTCCCTAGTAAAAGTTGAGGAAGTGCGGTGTAATGGGAACCCTAGAAAGAGGGTTTACATGATTACATTAGGTATCGTCCTGTTAATAATTAGTATGGTGGTAACCGGTGCAGCCGTTCTGAAAACTTTGGGTCTTATACTCATTATTATCGGAGTTGTTCTGTTTCTTTTAGGTGGTACAAGCCGAGCCATAGGCGGCCGTCGCCATTATTGGTAAATATTTATTGCAATGGCCTTAAGCGGCCATTGCAATCGATATTTGAAGAGCATCAGGGAACGCTAGTCAAGGACTTATTTAAGCGTCAGCACCAGTAAAAGTTCCCTGTAACCTATGCACATGTCATCTGAGCAGAATCGCGAGAGCGCCCACGAGGCCTATGACTTCGCCTACGTGCAGGAAAAGTGGCTGCCGATTTGGGATCAGTTAGAGCCATTTAAATCTGGCCGCGCCGATGATGCCCGCCCCAAAAAATACATCCTGGACATGTTTCCATATCCTTCGGGTGATTTACATATGGGCCATGCCGAGGCATATGCACTCGGGGATGTAATTGCGCGTTATTGGATTCAAAAGGGCTTCAACGTCATGCACCCAATCGGTTGGGATGCTTTTGGACTTCCGGCTGAAAACGCGGCGATAAAGCGCAATGAAGATCCCAGGATCTGGACCTATGAAAACATCGCAGTGCAGAAAGCTTCTATGCGCCGCTTTGCATGCTCATTTGATTGGGACCGAGTGTTTAATACATGTGATCCCGAGTTTTATAAATGGAACCAGTGGCTCTTTTTAGAGTTATACGAGCGCGGACTTGCCTATCGAAAAGATTCGGCCGTAAATTGGTGTCCAAGTTGTCAAACTGTTTTAGCAAATGAGCAAGTTGTCGCTGGTTTATGCGAGCGATGTGATACTGCAGTTACAAAGAAGAAGTTAAATCAGTGGTATTTCAAGATTACTGATTACGCCGATCGACTTTTAGATGACATGGCTCAACTTGAAGGTAAGTGGCCTGAAAAAGTCTTAATGATGCAGCGCAATTGGATCGGTCGATCTACCGGTGCCATCGTCTCTTTTGTGATTGAAAACCGAGTCGAACCAATCACGGTTTACACGACGCGTCCTGATACTTTGTTCGGTGCAACTTTTATGGTCGTGGCCGCCGATAGCGAACTCGCTGCAGAGCTCGCAGTTGGTTCGGGTGTTGAGGATGAGTTTGCGGCATACCTTGAAACAATCAAGGCCGACAGCGACATTGATCGCCTTTCAACAGATCGCCCGAAGAGCGGTGTTTTCTTACATCGTTTCGCGATTAACCCAGTCAATGGCGAAAAGCTTCCAATCTGGGCCAGTGATTATGTTCTAGCCGATTACGGCACTGGCGCAATCATGGCTGTACCGGCACATGATCAACGAGATTTAGATTTCGCCCGCGCAATGAAACTGCCGGTGACCGTAGTTGTCGATACCGGTGAAGAAGATCCGAATGTATCTGGTGTTGCAACCGGCGGAGATGGCGTATTAATTAACTCTGGCGCTCTTAACGGCATGAACAAGGCCGATGCAATTGCGGCAATTAATGCTCAGCTTGAAAAGGATGGCCTTGGTAAATCTGCGCGCAACTATCGTTTGCGGGATTGGCTCGTATCACGTCAGCGTTACTGGGGTACTCCAATTCCAATTATCCATTGCCCACACTGTGGTGAAGTTCCAGTGTCCGCCGATCAATTACCCCTTATTTTGCCAAATGCCGAAGGCTTAGATTTAAAACCTAAAGGAACTTCGCCGCTTGGTGCAGCAACGGATTGGGTTAATGTGAAGTGCCCTAAATGTGGCGAAGATGCTAAGCGCGATACCGACACAATGGATACTTTCGTAGATTCTTCCTGGTACTACTTGCGTTACCCATCATCAGATAATCACGATGTGGCATTCACTAAGAAAGATATTCAGACATGGCTTCCTGTTGATCACTATGTCGGCGGCGTAACACATGCAATCTTGCATTTGCTCTATAGCCGTTTTTTAACCAAGGTTTTAAATGATTTAGATATGCTCGATTTCAATGAGCCTTTCACGCGTCTACTAAATCAAGGCATGGTGGTTATGGATGGCTCGGCGATGTCTAAGAGTCGCGGCAACTTAGTGCGTTTATCAGATGAACTCGAACACCATGGCGTAGATGCGATTCGCTTATCGATGGTCTTTGCAGGCCCACCTGAAGATGATGTCGATTGGTCGGATGTTTCTCCATCTGGCTCGGTAAAATTTTTATCACGCGCGTGGCGCTTATCTGGAGATGTAACAAGTGCGCCGGGCGTGGATTTCACCGCTGGTGATAGCGGGCTCCGAAAAATTACACACAAATCACTAAACGATGCCGACTTCGCCATTGAATCCTTACGTTTCAATGTAGCAATCGCCCGTGTCATGGAGCTTGTGAATGCAACTCGCAAGGCGATTGATTCAGGGTGTGGTCCAGCAGATCCAGCGGTTCGTGAAGCCGTCGAAGCAGTGGCAATCATGCTCTCACTTGTGGCTCCATTCACCGCCGAAGAGATGTGGGAGCGCTTAGGACACAAACCTGCGGTCGCACTTGCCGGCTGGCCAGTAGTTGATGAAAAACTTTTAGTGGCAGATGCGGTGACCGCAGTTGTCCAGATCAATGGCAAGATCAAAGATCGCCTCGATGTACTGCCCACGATTAGCGATGCCGAGCTCGAAGCACTGGCGCTTTCACTCCCAACCATTGTGGCCGAGCTTTCAGGTGTTATACCTAAGAAGGTCATTGCGCGCGCGCCAAAATTAGTTAATATCGTCCTCTAACTTAACCTGTGGCGTTCCACATCGTGAGAGGCTTTTTATGAAAACTATTTTGGACGCCATTGGTAATACGCCATTAATTAACATTGAAGGCATTTGGGTCAAGATGGAGTTTATGAATCCATCAGGTTCGATTAAGGCGCGCATCGCTAAATACATGATTGAACGCGCCGAAAAAGAAGGTCTACTTAATCCCGGTGACACAATTGTTGAAGCCAGCAGCGGCAATACTGGAAATGCAATGAGCATGGTAGCCGCCGTTAAAGGCTACAAAATGCTTGTGATAATGCCCGATGGCATGAGTCCAGAGCGCACCGCGATTTCAGAGGCCTTCGGCGCAGAGGTTCACACAATGGGAGATTTTCACGTTAACGATGCTCTGGCAGAGGCGAAACGTCGTGGCGCATTTCCGGGCTTCTTTGCCCCGCAACAGTTTGATAACGAGTGGAATGTGCAAGAGAACCGTGAATGGCTCGGTAAAGAGATTCTTGATCAGATGCCAGTGATGCCAGATTTGGTAATCGGTGGTGTTGGTACCGGTGGAACAATCATTGGTGTCGGTCAGGCTTTCAAAGCGGTCAATCCTGATTGCAAAGTGATTGCGTTGGAACCATCTGAGTCCTGCACAATTTTATGTGGTGAGGTCTCCAAACACCTTATCGAAGGCATTGCCGATGGGTTTGTCCCAGGAATTGTTTCGCGTCATCACCACGAGCTTGATGGCGTTATTGATGTGGGCTCGGAGGAGTCCATTGAAGAGATGCGCCGTTTAGCCAGGGTTCATGGCCTCTTTGTTGGCCCATCATCTGGTGCGCACATGATTGCCGCAAAGCGGTTGAAAGCTCAGTACGGCGTGGAAAATGTCGTAACTTTCTTCTGCGATGAGGGCGAAAAATACATTAACGATTACTGGCTAACTGCGCGGATTTAGGGTTTTAAACTTCCTATTGGCAGAACAAATACACCATCGTTGCGTCGATACCCATACCCGGTTGCCGTTATAACCGCAAGGAATGTCGGGGGACCATGGCGATCGGTATTCACTTTGGCGGCGAATTTCAATAAGTTCTCCGCTCCTTCATTGATCCATCCGCTACCAAGCTTCACCTCAATAGCAGCCCACTTGTCATCATCACTTTCCAAAATTACATCTACTTCAAGATCTTCACTATCTCGATAGTGGGAAAGACTTCCTCCAAGGTTCTGCATGAAAACGCGTAGATCTCTTACGACAAGGCTTTCAAAAAGAAACCCTAAAAACTTTGGATCTTTTATCAATTTTCCGGGGGATGCTTTCAATGCAGCAATAGCTAAAGATGGATCAACAAAGTAACGGGTGGGAGCGCTCCTCAATGTGGCTCTTGATCTTAACTCTCACCTCCAAGCAGGAATGTCTTCAGTACTCTGACCAATTGATATACCGCAGTTTGGGGTCGAGCTATACCGCAGTTTGGGGGAAGAGCGCCTTCCTTTCCTACCCAGATCAGTAGTTACCCACATGGTTCTAACCGCTTAATTTTAGGTGGAAGGTAGCCAATAACTATTGGCACATGGACCAACTCAATCAAGCCTATGAAAGTATCAAAAACTGGTGGTATGAACTCCACTACTCACACATTCAAAAACGTGCGCTCTTAATTTTAGGCACACTGGTCATTATCTTTTCATCTCTCTTTGTTGTACGGGGGAATACTCATGAAGTTGTTGCACCGCCAATAATTGCGGTGCAGATCAAAGCTCCAGAAATACTTGTCGACGTAACGGGCGCAGTTAATAAGCCTGGTGTTTACACACTTGCAGCAAATTCGCGTGTCATTGATGCGATAAAAGCCGCTGGAGATTCTGCCCCTGGCGCTGATTTGAGCACAATAAATTTAGCCCGCGTTTTATCTGATGGCGAACAGATATATGTAGATGCAACGGTAAAAAATAGCGCCGGCGTACGCGTAAGTAAAGTGGTACGAAGCGGACCGATAAATATTAATCGTGCAACTGCGTCTCAATTGGATTCACTCGATGGCATAGGACCAGTCATTGCTAGGCGCATTATTGAGTATCGAAAATCTAATGGCCCCTTTGCAACTATTCAGGATATTCAAAAGGTGAGCGGAATTGGTGTCGCAAAATTCGCGACGATAAAAAACAAAATCCGCGTTTAACCGATTATCGCGCCGTTGCGCTAGGGGCAGCGCTATGGCTAGGAGCGCTTCTGCAGAGTGCGCTAGCCCCTTGGCGAATCACCTTTGTCGCCCTTGCGCTGGCTTTCTTTTGTCTCATTAGTCGAAGACTTCGCTTCACCGTATTGATCACAGCGCTCCTAGTTGGTTCGACGGTGATGTCTCTACGCGAAGCATCTATCCAAAGTTCGCAGATTGTTAAGCTCTATGGTCAGTCGACTGAAATTATCGCTCAAGTTGTAACAGATCCTAATCAGAGCGCATCTGGAAACTATAGTTTCATTGCACGTGCAATCTATGTCAAAAGTGGTCAAGGATCTTTTGAGATGCGAACCCCGATTCGTGTTATTACGCCGCGACCGAGCGTGCTCGAACTATTGCCAGGCCAAAGTTTTAGCGCAACTGCACGGATAGTCGAAAGCAAAGAGGGACGAGTAGCCGCACTTGTATTAATCGATGAAGATGTCACTGTTATTACCCATGCATCTCAGTGGGCGAAATCCCTAGCTTCAATTCGATTGGGGCTTCGCAACTTAACAGGGGAAGGTAATGCTGGAGCGTTAATTCCAGGAATGGTCTTAGGCGATACTTCAAAACAAAGCCTTGAGTTCAAGTTGGCCATGAGGCGCTCAGGATTAGCACACTTAGTAGCAGTGAGTGGGGCCAACTTTGCAATAGTTTCCGCCTTCGTTTTGTGGTGCATGCAGTTTTTATTTACCCGAATGAAGTTTCGGTTGAGTGCAACGGCGCTTGCATTGATCTGCTTCATTGCCCTCGTGCGACCATCGCCATCGGTTCTTCGCGCTGCGGCGATGGCGGCTGTCTTATTAATTGCCGTAGGTACTAATCGCGCCCGAGACTCTCTACCAGCGCTGGGTTTTGCGATTGGTGCGGTCGTCGTTATTGATCCATGGCAGTCACGTGATGCCGGTTTTGCGCTCTCTGTCTTAGCTACTGGCGGTCTTCTATTATTTGCACCTAAGGTAGCTGAAAGATTTGCGAGTTTTTTGCCAAGCAAACTTGCCCAAGCGTTAGCCCCGCCTATCGCTGCAGTTGTTTTTTGTTCACCAATTTTAGTTGCGCTGTCTGGGTATCTCTCACCAATTAGCATTGTCGCAAATCTCTTGGCAGCCCCCGCAGTTGGACCGATTACTATTCTGGGCTTTATTGCCGCACTTCTTTCACCGATAGCCCCATTTATTAGTATGGTTTTGATTTGGATAATAAAATTTCCAGCAGGTTTTATTGCAGCGGTTGCAACATGGGCGGCGCAATTTCCAGTTTTAACTCTGCGCACCGGAAGTATCGGCTTCCTTATCGTTGCCTCATTTTCACTCACACTCTGGCTTTTTAAAAAGTACATAAAAACGATTTCAATTACCGCCCTAGTTTTGATTATTGCGCTGACATGGATTCAACGGTGGCCGGCGGGAGATTGGCAGATTGCTAACTGCGATGTTGGTCAGGGCGATTCCATGGTTCTCAATCTCGGAAATCATCGGGCAATAGTTATAGATGTGGGTCCAGATCCAGTTTTGGTGGATCGATGTTTAAAGGCGTTAGGTATTGATGAAATTCCACTCATGATTCTTTCGCATTTTCACGCCGATCACGCCGGCGGGTTAAGTGGAGCCATTAAAAATCGCAGAGTTTCGCAGCTGTGGGTAAGTACAAATGCCGAACCGTTAATGGAGAGCGAACACGTTGCCTTGCTTATGAAAGAGATTGCGATCATGCGCCCACAACGTGGATTTTCGGCGCAAATAGCCCAGTTCACGATTGATGTTATGTGGCCGGGAGTTGGTGAACATGTTTTTGCATCAATGCCCGGCGATGGTTCAGCAGTAAACAACTCCAGCATCGCCGTTTACATTGCATCTACAGATTTTTCACTCTTTTCCGCGGGAGATCTAGAGCCACCAGCCCAACAAGAGTTAGTCGGCTTTGTGTCAGAGGTTGATATTTATAAGGTGTCACACCATGGATCGAGATACCAAGAAACCGCTTTGATGCGTGCTTTAAAACCAGAGATTGCCGTCATTAGCGTTGGAGTTAAAAATCTGTATGGCCATCCAGCCCCGCAGACGGTGCAGGCCTTGACTAGACTTGGGGCAGAGGTTCTGCGCACTGACATCAATGGATCCATCAGTATTCAAGCAAAGGCTCACCAGTTTAGGATTCGAACAAGTAAGGGCCGATTTAATCTCTTTCGATTGGGGTAGCGTAATGAATGCCTTCTACCTAGTCCTTGGATCAGAAGGCGCGCTATCGGATCGAGCAATCAATAAATTAACGGCCGAATTAAAAGAGAAAAATTGCGAAATCACCAACCTCTTTGCAGGTGAAACTATCGTTGGCGACATAGCCGATGCACTTGCTCCATCTTTATTTTCTGATCGTCGCGCGCTAATTCTTCGAGATTTGCAGGATCTGCCCGAAGAAAATCGCGAAGAGATAACACGTTATCTCTCTGATCCCGATGAGACTATGACCGTCGTATTTGTTCATAAAGGTGGAGTAAAGGGCAAAGCCCTTCTGGATGCAATTAAAAAAGTTAAACCCGAAATTATTTTATGTGAACCATTAAAGAAAGAGGTCGAGAAAGAGGGTTTTGTTAAAGAGCTCTTTCTAGATATAGGTCGCAAAGCCTCACCTGGTGCGGTCACTGCCTTAGTTGGTGCACTCGGAAGTGATATGCGCGAACTTCGGGCAGCGGTTTCTCAAATCGCTGCCGATGCTCCGCCCGGTGTAATTGATGAACTCATTATCGATAAGTTTCACCAAGGCCGCATTGAAACAACTGGCTTCGATGTAGCCGATGCAACGTTGGATGGAAATTTATCTGGAGCGCTCATCGCACTTCGTAGTGCACTTGAAACAGGCACCGATCCGGTAATGATTACCAGTGCTATCGCATCGGCCCTTCGCTCTCTGGCAAAGGTCTCCGGAGCAAATCGCGGAGTTAAATCCTTCGAGCTAGCCGGCCAATTAGGCATGGCACCATGGCAGATCGATAAGGCGCGTCGCCAGCTCCACCGCTGGTCTCCGGGGGCAATCGCCGATGCGGTCGGAGTGATTGCAACGGCCGATGCCGAAGTCAAAGGAGCAGCGAGTGATCCGATATATTCCCTAGAAAAGGCGGTAGCTCGTATCGTTTCTTCACAGCGCGCACTCTAGGAAAATCCTATGAAAACAAAGGGCGGAGGAGTATATTTAATCTATGCGTAGATTTTTCGGATTTACTTTATTCACACTTTCGATCGCCCTATTACCTCTGAGCGCGAATCAATCATTTGCCGCTCCAGAGTTTGACACCTACATCGTCGTACTTAATCCAGGCACTGATCGAGCCGCTGCGGCAAGTGAATTCAGCAGAGCGGGAGGGCGTATTGATCGTGAATACACCAACGTATTCTCAGGCTTTGCGATTTATCTTCCCGTGGCAGCTGCTGCTGGTCTGGGGCAAAACCCAAAGGTGCTATCTATGGAGCGCGATGCAGAAGTAACCATGTTTGGCATCCAGTCACCAGTTCCGTCATGGGGGTTGGATCGAATTGATCAACGGGCGCTCCCTCTCTCCGGTACTTTCCTCTATTCGGAATCTGGTAAAGGTGAGGGTGTTCGGGCTTACATTGTTGATACAGGCGTGCTTTCAACACACACCGAGTTCACTGGTCGCATAGTGAGTGGTTATAGCGCAATCGGTGGCATCAATGAAACAGAAGACTGTAACGGTCATGGCACGCATGTTGCTGGAACAGTTGCCGGTACCACCTATGGTGTAGCCAAAAGCGCCACGATCGTTCCGGTCCGTGTTCTGGATTGTGCAGGGTCGGGGACAATTTCTGGCGTTATTGCCGGACTTGATTTTGTCGCAAGAGATCACGTTTCCGGGCCAGCCGTAGTCAATATGAGCCTTGGCGGAGGAGCAAGTGCAACCCTGGATACAGCGGTTGTAGGCGTAATCAACGATGGCGTGAGCGTTGTTGTTGCTGCGGGTAACTCAAACAGAGATGCTTGCCGTTTCTCACCTGCTCGCGTTCCAGCAGCAGTTACAGTTGGCGCAACAACCATCTCAGATACCCGAGCTGCATATTCAAATATCGGCAAATGTCTTGATTTATTTGCTCCAGGGTCAGTAATCACATCTGCCTGGTACAACTCCACAACGGCGATCAATACGATTTCTGGAACCTCAATGGCTTCCCCACATGTGGCGGGAGTGGCGGCGGTCTTGCTATCGAGAAATCCGTTGTCAACACCAGCGGAAATTGCTGGGTTAATTACATTGACAGCAACCACCGGGGTGGTTACTTCTGCGGGAAGGGGTTCTCCTAACCTTCTGCTTTACTCTGCTCCGTAACCTTCTGCTTTACTCTGCTCCGTAGGGTGGATTATTAGTCACTTCGAACCGCTCTAGCAAATTATTAATTAGAGGAGTAATAAATTGAAGTACATCATCGAGTCGCTAGTCGTCATTTTTACAGTTGTGCTTGCCTTAGGAATGGTTACTGGTCGAATTAAAGTTAAATCATGTTGCGCTCCAGCCGATCCTAAGCGAGATCTAAGGATGAATCCTCAGCATGACCCACTAGATCAATAAGCCACTAGACCAATAAGGGAAGTGCACTATGAAAGCGCTAATGATTATCAATGGTTCAGCCTATGGACTTGATTCCACTTATAACGCCGTTCGACTCGCGGCATCAATGTCCAAACGCGAAGGTGTCGAAGTTACTGTCTTCCTTATGGACGACGGAGTAACCGTTGCGATGGCCAATCAGAAAACTCCGGATGGCTACTACAAACTAGATCGCATGCTCTCAGTCGTCCCCGCCATGGCGGTGTGATTGCTTGTTGCGGCACATGCATGGATGCCCGCGGAATCAGCGATGAGATGCTTATCGAAGGCGCCGCTCGTTCAACGATGGAAGCCCTCACCGATGCAACGATGGCCGCCGACAAGGTTCTAGTTTGCTAATTATTACTCATCTACTAAGGAGAAATAAATGACATACGCAATGAGCTTGACCCTCGACCGACCTTTCGATGAAGCAGTTACAGATGTTCGCGAAGCCCTAGCCCAGCAGGGATTTGGAGTTGTCACTGAAATTGATATGCAGGAAACCCTTCGCACCAAAATTGGCGTGGAGATTGAGAAGCAACTTATTCTTGGTGTGTGTAATCCCACTTTTGCCAACCGGGCCCTGAAAGCAGAACCGTCAATCGGCCTGCTTCTTCCCTGCAATGTGGTCATACGCGTAAGCGATGAAGGCACTCTGGTAGAGATGATCAATCCTCAGTTCATGGCGCAAGTTACCGAGAGCCCCGAGATGCATCAGGTCGCCAATGAGGTAACCGAAAAGTTGAACGCAGCAATGGAGAGCATTCGCACAAAAGCGTGACCTTGGATCGGGCATCACTCTGTATCCATAACATCTGATGTGTATCCATCATGCTCTTCCCCGTAAGTCTCTACTTTCGTAGAGCATGCTCTTTCAAGAAGTAGGAGTCGTGCTCCAAACCCAATGGGCATCTCCGAAGGTGATTTCTGGGGGTGGCGGTATTTATGCGGATTGGCCGACGTGACTATTCACGTAACAATCGCAGAGAGGGTGTGGCAATTTTTTTACTGACGGCCACAATCACTTTCTCTTCATTTTTTCAACAACAACTTTTGCGGCAAGTCTTGCATCTCCTCTACACATCCTAAACCACCAAGTGAGACCAACTGGTGAGCCATCGGATTATGGTCTAACTGGCCCGCAAGGCGCAAAGGGCTATACGGGCGCTTCGGGCACTAGCAGTTATTTAGATCAAGCGGTTTGTATAGACAAGTCAGGGAAAATAAGTTGGGGTGCTTGCGCTGGAAGTGGAACTACGTACTATCTGCTTGTCAAACCTTAGAAGAGGAGATCATGTGGTCCGCGTAATAATAAGGAACCTACGGCTGATTGCTGTGACTGCACTTCTTTCTTCATCTTTAACTCTTGCGGGAAGTTGGGTTATCTTTTCAGGTTCGAGCGAGGTAACTTCATTTGCCGCCAAGACATCAGGGAAAGTTGCGCTTACCGAGACGGAGTTACTTTTATTAACAGTGATGGTGCGCAGGTTTATTACGACAAGGCCGTCCCAACGAATCTCTATTTAGCGTATAAGAATCTGGATTTCCAAATTGAAATTTTCGACCCAAATCCTAGTGTGGCTCTCCGTTTAGCGACCGCCCCTGGACGGATTAGGCCTATCTAATCGAAAGCTCAGTGCACAACTCCTCAACTATGGTTGCCTTCTTATGCAAATGTGCTTATCGCTAGGCGGACATCTAGGATGAATCCGCGCGATTTCTAGCATATTTTAGTTCTCTGTTCTAATCTGGACCTATGCCGAATAAGGCTTTGAAGTATGAACCTTTCAAGCGGAGAACTATTAGCAAAATTTCATTGATTTTCATTTTTTGTGTGATCAGCCAAGGACAATCATTGATTATTGAGCAGGCCCATGCGGTAAAAGCTGGACAAAGTTGCACCAAAGCAGGTTTAAAGAACGGCTCGTTTGTATGCACTAAAGTCAAAGGCAAACTCATCTGGAAACTTGTAAAAAAGAAGCAGAGTATTTCCGCTACTTACCTATCCGAAATCAAATTGGACGCTTTAACTATGACAATTGACTACACGACAACGTCAAAGCTTCCCGTTAATGCAATCGTCTTGGATCCAAATATTTGTTCGCTAAAAGACAAAGTTGTGCAGTTAAACTCAATTGGATATTGCACAATTCAATTGACCCAATTAGGAAATGCTCGGTTTCTGCCAGCCCCACCTTTTGAAATCAAGATTCTTGTATCTGGGAACAATGAAATTACCTTTACCCATCCAACATTTCTGTCACTTGATAGCTCCAGATACTCACTTTCTGGAACTTCAACATCGGGTCTACCAGTTAATTTCGAGGTTTTAACTCCAGAGATTTGTACAATCTCCGAAACTTCCCTGACACTTATTAAAGTTGGATACTGCAAAGTATTGGCTACGCAGGGGGGTTCAGAGTTTTTCGATTCCGCGCAAAATGTGGAGGCAAGTATTGCGATTCAGGGGAGTAATCTGATTACATTTACGCCTCTACCCTCTCTACTTCTTTCAGCCAAGACGTATTTATTATCGGGTACTTCAACTTCAGGGCTTGCGCTGAAATACAGCTCGTTAACGATTGATACCTGCAATGTCTCCGAATCTACGCTGTCACTACTTAAAGTGGGTCCCTGCAGAGTTGTGGCAGCTCAGAGCGGATCGGACTTGTATGTTGCTGCATTGTCGGTAGAGGCCACTATTGTTATTTCCAGTGCTCGCGTGACAAGTGATCAACCAGACATGATCGATGGTTTTCAAGTTAAGGCGATCTATGTTGTGCCTTCCGATGGAGTAGATAACTCTTACGATACCAATGGCTATATTGCAGGAATTCTTGATGAAGGCAACAAATATTTGCAAGCGCAGTTAGGCTTGCAGGTTCCAATTGATAAAAACACATTGAGTTATGACATTCAATTCTTAAAGACAAAACTAACCACTTCATATCTTCTTAGCGCATCTTCTCTAATCGATGATCTAATGGCAGAGAGTATGGTTCTCGAAAATCCGGGTATGAATCGTAAAGACTTTATATTTTTTATCGATGTTAATATTCTGCGCGATGGTGGCGCTTGTGGCTATGCATTCAGGCCTGGAATATCGGCAGTAGTCGCAATAGGAAGAGGCATTGTAAATGGGGCAACGTGTACGGGGCGGGCCCTTAATTTTAATGACTACGCTGCTTCTACTTGGCCCCACGAATTAATTCATAATTTCGGTGTGAGCCATACTTCTAATGATCCTTGTGATTTTATGAGCGGCAGCCCCGAAACTTCTGGCACTTGTCCTTCAAGTGGAACCCTCACAATAGATAAAGAACGCACTCGTTATGTCGGAAGTTCCGCCCAAGGCCAGGACATTCTTAAACTGCGGGTATGGGAAGGCTACACACAGCGGCTAGATCTCCAAGCTAATTGTTTCCTAAGTCGGGTACCTCGCGCTGATGGAGTTAAGTATGCATACTGCCCCACCGGCACACAATTCATTGGAGCGTTGACGTATTGCTGGAGTTCTATTAGTTCGGTGACATTGGAAGAATTTGTAGATGGCACATGGAAGAGTTTGGGCGCTGGTAGTCATTATTCAGATCCTTGGGGTCCGAATGTGAGTTGGAAGTGTAGTAATGCTAGTTATACGGCTCCTTGGAAGGAGTTGACTGTTACAACACCCGGGGTGGGTCTCTACCGATGGATGATAAATGGCAGTGAATCAGAGCAGTTCAAAGTGATTTGGGTCCGCTAAAAATTCAACTATTGCGTCATGCCATTGGGTACCTTAGAGTAAATAATCCAAAATTAGGTGGCGACCAAGTTCTAACGGAGTTCTAATTTT
Organism: uncultured Candidatus Planktophila sp.; assembly: GCA_964358665.1. GTDB lineage: Bacteria > Actinomycetota > Actinomycetes > Nanopelagicales > Nanopelagicaceae > Planktophila. The sequence continues at coordinate 36,207 of CAYHOY010000006.1, forward strand.
TAGCCACCTAAAACTCAAGGAGGAGAGATGTCATTAGACCTTGCAGAGATTAAAACCCGCCAACAAGTGATGTGGAGCAGTGGTAACTACGCCAAAGTCGCTTGGTTCACGACCCCGCTTGCCGACCTGTTGTGTGAGGCCGTTGAAGTGCGACCTGGTTCTAACGTCCTGGATGTTGCTTCGGGCACAGGGCACGTCGCCCTGGCCGCGGCTCGACGTTTTGCTCATGTGACCAGTTCTGATTATGTGCCGAGTCTGCTTGAAGTCGGACGTGCGCGTGCCGTCGCCGAACTCTTGGAGATTACCTTTGCTGAGGCCGATGCTGAGAATCTGCCCTTTAAGGACGGTTCATTCGACTTTGTTCTCTCAGCGATTGGTGCGATGTTTGCACCCAATCAAGAGAAAGTGGCAAGTGAACTCACCCGTGTCTGCCGAGTTGGTGGCAGAGTTGGGATGATCAATTGGACACTGACGGGATTCCTCGCAGATCTCTTTAAAACTATTGCCTCTCACGTACCGCCTCCCGAAGGTCTCAAAGGGCCAATGCTTTGGGGTGATGAGGAGCGTGTGCGCGAACTCTTCGACGGCAAAGTGAGCGATTTATCCTTTACATATGGGTCGCTTCCGCAGCATTTCATCTCCCCAGATCACTACGTCGATTTTATGCTTACTAACTATGGACCCACCCTGAAAGCCTTTGAGTCACTTAATCCAGAGCGGCGTGAACTCTTCGCCGCCGATATTGCCGCTCTCGCAACTCGACATAACCGAGCCACGGACGGCTCGCTCACTTATGACAGTAATTACGTAATCGTGGTGGCGACAAACCGCTAGAAGGGCAATTGAGATGGGTAAGCCCGAGAATTTGACCGTAGGGGGCGCACATCCGTACTCTTATCCTCTGCCCGCCGCCATTTGAGTGGGCTTAATTGAACTGGAGTAACACGTGTACGCAATCGTTAAAGCTGGCGGGCGCCAGGAAAAAGTCGCAGTTGGCGACACAGTAACCGTCGATCGTCTGGCCGCTGCTGTTGGTGCAACTGTCTCGTTTCCCGCCCTTCTCCTAGTCGATGGCGAAACTGTTACTACAGATGCCGCGGCCTTAGCTGCAGTAAAGGTAACTGGCGAAGTTCTGGAAGAGACAAAGGGACCAAAGATCGACATCTTGCGCTACAAGAACAAGACAGGTCACCGTCGTCGTCAAGGCTTTCGTGCCCAGCTCACACGCGTAAAAATTACCGCCATCAACGGCGCGAAGTAAGGGAGAGAGCGTAAATGGCAAGTAAGAAGGGTGTCTCCTCGACACGTAACGGTCGCGACTCAAATCCACAGTATCTTGGTATCAAGCGTTTTGGTGGCCAGGAAGTCAACGCCGGCGAGATTTTGGTCCGTCAACGCGGAACACATTTTCATCCAGGCAAGAACGTAGGACGCGGTAAAGATGACACGCTCTTTGCTTTAGCAGCAGGTGCAGTTGAATTCGGTCGCGCTCGCGGACGTCGTGTAGTGAACGTGGTTCCGGCCGCTTAATTTAGGTTTCTCATAATAGAGCGAGCCGCGAATCGTGGCTCGCTTTTTTATTGCAGTTGATTATGAAAAGTAATTAGTAATTAAGTAATAAGAAAAGATTGTGCAGACACTTTTAATGTGAGGGGAGTATACGAGATGACAACTTTCGTCGATCGTGTAACTCTCTATGCAACTGCCGGCAAAGGTGGTGATGGCTGTGTCTCTGTTAAGCGCGAAAAATTTAAGCCACTAGGTGGACCAGATGGTGGAAATGGTGGACGCGGTGGAGATGTAGTTCTCGTCGTCGATCCATCGGTTACTACGCTCTTAGATTTTCACCACTCACCTCACCGCAAAGCAACGTCAGGCCATCAAGGTTATGGCGATCGCAAAGATGGATATCAAGGCGAAGATTTAATTCTTGGAGTTCCAAATGGCACAGTAGTTTTCGATAGTAATGGCGAACAAATCGCAGATTTAGTCGGCAACGGCACCGTATTTATTGCAGCTGCGGGTGGACATGGTGGACTTGGAAATCTAGCCCTTGCTTCATCTAAACGTCGAGCACCTGGATTTGCACTTCTTGGCGAACCTGGCGAAGAGCGCACGCTTTCATTAGAACTCAAATCCGTTGCCGATATCGCACTCGTTGGTTATCCAAGTGCCGGCAAATCCTCCTTAATTGCCGCGATTTCAGCGGCACGTCCAAAGATTGCCGACTATCCATTTACAACCCTTGTTCCAAACTTAGGTGTTGTCCAAGCAGGTGAGACACGTTTTACCGTCGCCGATGTTCCAGGTTTAATTCCGGGAGCTAGCCAAGGTAAAGGTTTAGGTCTTGAGTTTTTACGCCATGTCGAGCGCTGTGTTGCATTAGTACATGTACTTGACTGCGGAACGCTAGAAACCGATCGCAACCCAGTTCATGATCTTGAGATTATTGAAAATGAACTCGCGATCTATGGCGGCCTGGAAGATCGCGTACGAATCATCGCGCTTAACAAAATCGATCTACCTGATGGTCAAGCGATGGCCGACATGGTGGCAGATGAACTTCGCGAAAAGGGATATGAGGTTTATCCAGTATCGGCCGCTTCTCGCGCCGGTTTGCAAGAGCTCACCTATGCAATGGCGCGTTTGATTCAAAAGGATCGCGCAGCTGCAGTTGTGGAAGTACGCACACGAATTGTCTTGCGCCCTGTGGCAGTCGATGACTCTGGGTATGCCGTTAAAGCCAATGCTGATGGTTCATTTACCGTGCGCGGTAAGAAAGTTGAACGGTGGGTTCGTCAAACTAACTTTAAAAATGCCGAAGCAATTGGTTACTTAGCAGATCGATTAGCTCAACTAGGCGTTGAAAAAGATCTCTTCAAAAAAGGCGCAGTTGCCGGAAGTGAAGTTCGAATCGGTGATGGCGCTACTGAAGTCGTCTTTGATTGGGAGCCAACGATTGAAGCCGGTGCCGAACAGTTACCTGGCCATTTGCATCGCCGCGGCGAAGATTCGCGCCTTGAATCGACATGGGCGCAGAGCGAGCGGGTAGAAGTAGAAGATGTCTTGAGTGATGATGAAATCGCCAAGCAGTGGGAGTACAACGTAACCGACCCTCACACGCCTAAACTTTCCCCACTTATCGTTTATGAAACATCAGAGGATGGAGATGCCAAGTGAGCCGAGGCCTGATTACCTCTGCCAAACGCATCGTCATCAAGATTGGTTCGTCCTCTCTCACCGGTAAAGCCGGGTCCCAGTTAGATGGAACGGCAATTGAAAAACTGGCTGGCGTTGTCTCTGTGTGTAAAGCGCGTGGCGCCGATGTTGTCATCGTCTCATCCGGTGCGATTGCCGCAGGTCTTGCACCATTAGGTCTAACCTCGCGTCCTAAAGATTTAGCTACGGCGCAAGCTGCAGCTTCGGTGGGTCAAGGTTTATTGATCGCTCACTACACACAGAGTTTTGCCAAACATTCAATTACTGCGTCACAAGTATTAATTACTACCGAAGATGTTGTGCGCCGTTCACATTATCAAAATGCTCAGCGTACCTTGTATCGCCTTCTACAACTAGACGTCGTACCAGTGATTAACGAAAACGATTCGGTCGGAACCCAGGAGATTCGTTTTGGTGATAACGATCGCCTAGCCGCACTAGTTGCACTTCTCATTGGCGCGGATTTATTAGTGCTTGTCTCAGATATCGATGCCTTATATGACGCACTACCAACTCAGCCAGGTGCTAAAGCAATCCTTGAAGTTGCAAATATTTCAGATATTGAAAACATCGTTCTCGGTGGTGCTGGCTCTGCCGGCGTTGGCAGCGGAGGAATGGTCACTAAAGTTGAAGCGGCTCGAATTGCCACTAACGCTGGTATTCCAATGCTCCTAACTTCATTAGCAGATGTCGATAAGAGCTTGAATGGCACAGAGCTTGGAACGTATTTTCATGCACAAACAAGCAAAACTACTTCACGCCTGCTGTGGTTAGCTCACGCAACTACAACGCAGGGAAAACTTGTTTTAGATGCAGGTGCAGTTAAAGCTATTTTGGAGCGCGGAACCTCGCTTTTGCCAGCAGGTGTTACTGCAGTTCACGGAGATTTTATTGCGGGAGATGCAGTTGAATTAGTCGGACCAGATGCAACTGTAATCGCTCGAGGACTCGTGGCATTTGATAGCGATGAGATTCCGGTGATGCTAGGTCGATCGACTAAAGAGTTAGCCCAAGCTCTTGGTCCAGAGTATGAGCGTGAATTAGTACACCGTGACGATTTAGTTTTGCTCTGAGATCAACTTCAGAACTGGTGCTACACGCTCACTTCGTCCATCAGAGCTCGTAGGCTCATCACTGAGTTTTACGATGACGGTTTTATTGACCGGATCCATCCAGACAAATTGACCGTGTAACCCCAACATTAAGTTAATACCGGGATATGGATGCCAGACTTGGGCGGCATAACCCCAACCATAATCGAGGGTTACCACAGACGTAGAGATACGAGTTAGCCAAGCGCTACTAATGATGCTTGATGTGGGTTTAATTAACTCAGCTCCGACCAGAGCATAATCTCGAGCCGTGGCATTGAAACAACAGAAAGCTTTTTCAGTTCCTCCAACGCGGTCAACGTTCCATGTGGCAATCTCACTAGCTCCAACTTTTTGCCAGATACTCTCGCTGAAATAATCGACCAAACTTCGGCCGGTAACTTTCTTGATAATCATTCCTAACATCTGCGTATCAACCGAGCGATATTCAGCGAAGGTGCCAGGCTCCTCCTTCATCATTCGGTTATGCATCAAAAACCAATCAATATTGGTGGATGCATACATTTGGGCAATTGCTACGCCCCACCCGCTTGGACCAGTGGGATAGTTATCAGAAACTCCAATGCCGGCCTTCATATCAAGTAGATCTTTGATGGTGACCTTGTCAAAAGAAGTGCCCGCCTTGAATTGCGGCAAAATACTAACAAAGGTGTCGCTCTCCTTAATTGATCCATCATCAATTAACTTTCCAATCATCAGCGAAGTCATTGTTTTCGCCACTGAATATGACGGAAGTCGCGTTTGTGCATTCATGCCATTTAAATACTTTTCATAGGTTAAAACACCATCACGAATGACTAAGAAAGCATTTGTGTGCGTTGACTTTAAAAATTCATCGAATGAAATTGTTGCACCTTCGAATTCCACAGTTTCTGGCATCTGCTCGGTCCCGCTCTTCCATACGCTCGGATTAACCGCAGCCTTTATTGTGTGAGCTGGCATTAAATCCGGAGTCTTCGATGCAGGTGCTAGACCTAACTTAATGGCCGCTATCGGCTCGGGATATCTAATCGCCTTTGTTAAACCGAATAGAGCAACATAAATAACCAGGATAAGAATGAGGGTTTTACGAATAAATTTAAGCACGCCCATGAGCCTAATCCCGATAGGCTTGCCCGCATGGATGCCACAGCGCTAATTTCTAAACTCGCTGGATCTGCGCGCATCGCCGCACGTACCTTGAACGTCGCCACTGGGGCAGAGCGAAGCGCCGCCTTACTCGCTATTGCCGATGCAATTAATCTTCGCAGTGCCGAAATTCTTACCGCCAATGAAAAAGATATGGCTCGAGGCCGTGCCGCCGGATTGAATCCATCTCTCTTAGATCGCTTGTTATTGACTCCAGCACGCGTCGCTGGAATCGCCGATGGTGCACGTCAAGTCGCTGCCCTTGAAGATCCACTCGGTAAGACTCTTCGCCAATCAGTACTGGCTAATGGAATTGAACTACAACAAATAACTGTTCCTTTTGGCGTCATCGGAATGGTCTATGAAGCGCGTCCAAATGTCACCGTTGACGCCGCAGTTATTTTGCTCATGTCTGGAAATGCTGCGCTTCTGCGCGGGTCATCAAACGCCGCAGAGAGCAACCAAATTCTTGTAACGGTCATGCGCGATGCCTTAGCGACAACGTCAATTTCACCAGAGGTAATTCAATTAGTACCTTCCGATGATCGCGACACGGTAAGGGCATTACTTCATGCCCGTGGAAAAGTTGACCTTGTGATTCCACGAGGTAGCGCATCGCTGATTCGCATGGTGGTCGACGAATCTACCGTTCCCACAATTGAAACCGGTGCAGGCGTCTGCCATGTATTTATCGATGAGTTTGCCGATCTCTCAATCGCTCTGCCAATTATTATTAACTCGAAAGTTCAACGGCCAAGTGTGTGTAATGCGGCAGAAACACTCTTAGTTCATAAAAATATCGCACAAGAGTTTTTACCTGTTGCGATGGCCGCCCTCAATGAAGCCGGGGTAATTTTGCACTGCGATGCCGGCTCTCTTGCCTTGGCCTATTCAATACCGGCCAGCCTTGCCACTGAAGAAAACTGGTCAACTGAGTATGGAAGCCTTGAGATGAATGTAGCAATAGTAGATTCACTCGATGCCGCAAGTGATCACATCGCTAAATACGGCACGCAACATACCGAGGCGATAGTGACTGAAAATAAAGCTAATGCTGCACGTTTTATTGCCTTGAGTGATTGCGCAGCGGTAATGGTAAATACTTCGACTCGATTTACCGATGGAGAGCAGATGGGCTTTGGCGCCGAAATTGGGATTTCAAATCAAAAACTCCATGCCCGCGGACCGATGGGCCTTGAAGCAATGACGACCACTACCTGGATAGTTACCGGAAATGGCCAGATTCGCAGTTAGCCTTCAAATTAATTAGACTCCACACCTATGAGCAGCCTTTCACGTGATGATGTCGCAAATCTCGCACGCCTGGCGCGCATAGAAATGAGCGAAGAAGAGCTCATCAACCTATCCAATGAGTTTACGGTTATTTTGGACGCTGTTGCCAGAGTGCAAGAAGTTGCCGGTGCCGATGTTGAACCAACCTCTCATCCTCTGCCACTTCGCAATGTTTTTCGCCCCGATGTTGTTGTTGCCTCCCTTACTCCTGAAGCAGCATTGTCGGGGGCACCTGCACAAGAGGATTCACGTTTTCGCGTGCCACAGATTTTGGGTGAAGAGGCATGATCCACTTAACCGCCGCACAAATGGCCTCAAAATTTATTGCTGGTGAAACTACGTCGGTTGAACTAACACAAGCGCATCTAGATCGCATCGCCGCAGTTGATACGGATGTGCATGCCTTTCTCTTTGTTGACTCAGAGGGTGCACTTGCACAAGCCGCTGCAGTTGATGCAAAGCGTGCAGCTGGTGAAAAACTCGCGCCGTTGGCCGGTGTTCCACTTGCCCTTAAAGATGTCATGGTGCAAAAAGGCGTACCAACTACTGCAGGCTCAAAGATTCTGGAAGGCTGGCGTCCACCGTATGACTCAACGGTTGTTACAAACTTAAAAAACAATGGAATTGTTATTTTAGGTAAGACAAACATGGATGAGTTTGCAATGGGTTCTTCAACTGAGAACTCGGCATATGGCCCAACGCATAACCCTTGGGATTTAACACGAATCCCTGGCGGCTCTGGTGGTGGATCATCAGCGGCTTTAGCTGCATTTGAAGCGCCCCTTGCTATTGGAACCGATACAGGCGGATCGATTCGCCAGCCCGCAGCAGTTACCGGAACGGTAGGTGTAAAGCCAACGTATGGCGGTGTCTCGCGCTTTGGTTTAATCGCCTTTTCATCATCTCTGGATCAAGCAGGGCCATGTGCGCGTACTGTTTTAGATGCCGCGCTCTTGCACGAGGTGATTGCCGGCCACGATCCAAAGGATTCAACGAGCATAAATGCGCCAGTTCCTCAGGTTGTTGCGGCAGCAAAATCTGGCGATGTAAGAGGAATGAAAATCGGTGTTGTTAAAGAGTTAAATGGCGATGGTTACCAAAGCGGTGTTCGTCTGCGTTTTGAAGAATCATTAGAGCTTCTAGCCGCAGCTGGCGCTGAAATAGTTGAAGTATCAGCGCCAAATTTTGAATACGCGCTGGCCGCATATTATTTAATTGCACCATCTGAATGCTCTTCTAACTTAGCTCGCTTTGATGCAATGCGTTATGGCCTTCGCGCTGGTGAAGTCGATGGCGCATCGGCCGAATCAGTTATGAATTTAACTCGCGAAGTTGGCTTTGGACGCGAAGTTAAACGACGAATTATTCTTGGAACGTATGCACTCTCATCTGGTTATTACGATGCATATTACGGAAGTGCACAAAAAGTGCGCACGCTTATCACTCAAGATTTTAATAAAGCTTTTCAAATGTGTGATGTAATGGTCTCACCCACCTGCCCAACAACGGCCTTTAAAATCGGCGAGAAATCAAATGATCCAATCGCAATGTATTTAAATGACATCGCAACTATTCCAGTAAACATGGCGGGAATTGGTGGAATGTCTCTACCTTCAGGCTTGGCTCCGGAAGATGGCTTACCAGTTGGTTTCCAAATCATGGCACCTGCAATGGCCGATGAGCGGATGTACTTAGTCGGCGCGGCCCTAGAAGCCGCGCTGCTGACACGGTGGGGTGCGCCTTTGCTTTCACAGGCACCTGAATTGGTAGGCAAATAAGTGGCACTTTCTTACGATGAGGTTATTTCAAAGTACGAACCAGTACTTGGCCTTGAAGTTCATGTTGAACTGAATACGCAGTCGAAGATGTTTTGTGGCTGCAGTACTATTTTTGGTGGCGAGCCAAACACGCAGACCTGTCCAGTTTGCTTAGCTCTGCCGGGTGCACTTCCGACGGTCAATGAAAAAGCGATTGAATCCACAATCAAAATCGGCTTAGCGCTGAACTGCTCGATTGCGCCTTTTTCTCGCTTTGCACGTAAGAATTATTTTTATCCCGATATGCCTAAAAATTTCCAGATTTCACAGTATGACGAGCCTATCTGCACCAATGGATTCGTGGATGTTGAAATCGAAACCGATGAAGGTCCCAAGAGCTTTCGTATCGACATCGAACGCGTACATATGGAGGAAGACACAGGTAAATCACTTCACGTAGGTGGTGCAACAGGACGTATCCATGGCGCTGAATACTCTTTACTCGACTACAACCGCGCAGGAATTCCTTTAGTTGAAATTGTTACCAAAATAATTCCGGGCACCGGTAAATATGCGCCAGAAGTTGCAAAAGCCTATGTTGCCGAGCTCCGCGATATTTTACGCTCTCTAGGTGTGAGCGATGTAAAGATGGAACAAGGTTCACTGCGCTGTGATGCCAACGTCTCTCTTCGCTTAATCGGAGCCGAAACTCTAGGTACTCGTAGCGAAACTAAGAATGTTAACTCGTTGCGCTCAGTAGAACGCGCGATTCGCGGAGAGATGATTCGTCACGCTGAACTTTTGAATAAAGGGGAGCGAGTTGTCCAGGAGACTCGTCACTTCCAAGAGGAGTCTGGGCTAACACGCTCTGGTCGCTCAAAAGAGCAGGCCGAGGATTACCGCTATTTTCCAGAGCCAGATTTAGTACCAGTGGCACCTGATTCTGTGTGGATTGAAACTCTGCGCCAAGCACTTCCAGAGCGACCATCGATTCATCGCAAGCGTTTACAAGAGGCATGGTCGGTGCCAGATAAAGAGATGGCGGCGATGATTAATGCCGACGTCTTAAATCTCGTTGAGGCAACGGTTAATGAAGGTGCAGATCCAACCAAGGCTCGAAGTTGGTGGCTCGGTGAGATTTCACGTATTGCAAACGATAAGGATGTTGCTATTTCTGATTTAGCGATCACGCCTACCGATGTCGCAGAAATAGTGGCTTTAGTAAACGCGGGCGAACTCACCGATAAGTTGGCCCGTCAAGTAATTGAAGGCGTAATTGCAGGCGAGGGTAAACCAGCGGCGGTTATTTCTGCTCGCGGAATTAAAGTTGTTAACGATGATGGCGCACTGATGGCCGCGATTGAAAAAGTCTGTGCAGAGCAGCCTGAGACCGCTGAAAAAATTCGTAACGGCCACTTGCCGGCTGCGGGAGCATTAATCGGTGCGGTCATGAAAGCGACCAATGGCCAAGCAGATGCCGCCCGCGTACGAGAGCTTCTACTTGGCCACTTGCTTCCAAAATAATTAGCGTCAAGCTTAATTAGTGAGTTAGCGCTCCTTCAGTTTCAACGACGGCATCTTTTCCGATATTGATAAAGAAGAATAAAACTATTGCTCCGATGAATAGTAGGGCTGCACTGAATTTAAACGCGACAGTAAATCCATGGGTCAATGCATAAGCCTGAGCATTTTCTCTAAGTGCGGTGTTTGCAGCTGCGTATGTTGCAGTTGCAGTTGCAGCGACAGTATTAAGAAGTGCGGTACCTAGAGAGCCACCGATTTGTTGACTGGTGTTAACCATTGCACTGGCAACCCCCGTGTCATTATTACCGACATTGTGAAGTGATGTCGATGTAAGTGGAATAAAGACAAGTGCCATTCCACTAGACATTATGAGTAGTGCAGGTAGAACATGACTAACATAGGATGTATCAGGAGTAATTCGTGCAAGAAAGAGAAGACCGATACTTGATGCGATTAAACCTGGAATCATTAACGGCCTTGGTCCCACTTTAGGTAGTAACTGTGAGGCGATTCCCGCGAAGACAATTATTCCGGCGGTAAATGGCAGGAACGCAAAGCCTGATTTCAATGGTGAGTAACCAAGAATAATTTGAAGGTATAGACCTAAGAAGAGGAACATTGAGAAAAGACCAGCACCAACTACTAATGATCCTAAATATGAACCTCCGCGATTTCGCTCTGTCACTACACGCAATGGCATCATAGGATTTGCAACTCTTTTTTCAATGAAGACGAAAATAACCAGTAGTACAACGGCAGCTACTAAGAAGCTAATGGTCAGGCTATCTGACCAACCCGTTGTCGCCGCTTGGTTGAAGCCATAAGTTAGTGAAAATAGGCCTGCAGTGGCTGTAATTACACCTGGAATATCGTATGTTCTATCTCCTCCAGCCTTGGACTCATGAACAAAGCGGGTAGCTAAAAAGAATGCTACAAGGGCGATTGGAACATTAACACCAAGGCACCAGCGCCATGAGAAGAACTCAGTTAGCGCTCCACCGAGAATCAGGCCAATCGCAGCGCCGCCCCCGGAGATCGCGCCCATCACACCAAAAGCTTTGGCACGTTCGGCCGGGACTGTGAAAGTGACCGAGATAATTGAAAGTGCGGCAGGTGCCAACAATGCCGCAAAAACCCCTTGTAACGCACGTGCTCCAAAGAGCAAGCCCTGAGTTGACGCGATTCCACCTAACGCAGATGCTGCAGCAAAGCCAATAAGACCTATGAGAAATATTTTTTTACGTCCCATAAAATCACCGATACGACCGCCAATTAAAAGAAGTGACCCAAATGCCAATGTATATGCAGTAATCACCCACTGCTGATTAACATCGGTAATTCCAAGATCAAGTTTTGCGCTTGGGATTGCTATGTTTACAATCGAAGAATCTAAAACAATCATAAGCTGCGCAATAGCAACGACAAAAAGTGTACGCCAGCGATCTGGGGCCTGACCAGCTGGATAGTTAGGGTTGGAAATGTTCTCTCCTTTTATATGTTATTTTTTTGTGCTGATGGAATCAAAACGTCATCGACCAGGGCTTCGATGAATTTTCGGTTTACTGGTTGTTGCGACATAAAAATTCGGTAGGTCATAATTGCAGGAGTGATCTCAGCTAAAAGTTCTAAGTTTGCATTAATTGAGATCTCACCGCGCTTAATTGCGCGTTCAAGAATTACTTCATGCACTTGAGTCTCACCATCTCGGGCTGAATAAGGAATTGCCTTAGCTAACTCTGAATCCACTTTGGCCGCACTCATGATCGATGCAATCACTGCGCCATCTGGACCTTTCAGAACCTTCACTTTTGCCAACAGAAGTTCAACTAAATCATCGCGAAGATTTCCAGTATCAATACACGGTGTTTGAGAAAAGGCATGACATGAAATTGCATGCGCAATTACCTCTTGCTTGTTTTTCCAACGCCGATAAATAGTTGCTTTGCTAACACCGGCTTTATGCGCAATCGCTTCAATAGTGCAGCGCTCATATCCAACCTCCTGGATCAGCGCAATTGCAGCTTCGGCAATTGCATCTTCACGTTTGGAGTCGCGAGGCCGCCCTTTCATGCACAACGCTTTTACTGGGCACATATCGACCTCCAATACGAAACGGAACGGTTCCGTATCGTAATCCGGTGAGGTGCGTTCTGCAACTCGAACGCCTACGATTAGCCTATGTCAACGATGAAACCACGCTCAGGGTTAGTTACCGATGGAATGGAGCGTGCGCCAGCGCGTGGAATGCTTCGCGCCGTTGGAATGGGGGATGAGGACTGGGTTAAGCCTCAGATCGGTATCGCCTCATCGTGGAATGAGATCACCCCCTGCAACTTATCCCTTGATCGCCTAGCTAAAGCTTCGCGTCAGGGTGTCATCGATGCCGGCGGATTTCCGATGCAGTTTGGCACGATCTCAGTCTCAGATGGAATTTCAATGGGCCACGAGGGAATGCATTTTTCTCTCGTCTCGCGTGAAGTAATCGCCGATTCAGTGGAAACCGTTATGCAGGCCGAGCGTTTAGATGGAATGGTTACTTTTGCCGGTTGTGACAAATCACTTCCTGGGATGATGATGGCCGCAGCACGCATCGATGTTGCAAGTGTCTTTGTTTATGCCGGCTCAACTTTGCCGGGACAGGTCGATGGAAAAGATGTCACGATTATCGATGCCTTTGAAGCCGTTGGTGCATGTGCGCGAGGATTGATTACTCAAGAGCGCCTTGACCAGATCGAGCGAGCAATTTGTCCGGGTGAAGGCGCATGCGGTGGAATGTATACGGCTAACACAATGGCCAGTATTGGTGAAGCGATTGGTTTATCACTTCCTGGATCGGCTGCACCTCCAGCCGTTGATCGCAGACGCGATGCTTTCGCCGTTAAATCAGGAGCCGCCGTTGTCGAATTAATTCGTGCAGGAATTACAACGCGCGATATTTTAACGAAGCAGGCATTTGAAAATGCAATCACAATTTTGATGGCTTTAGGTGGATCCACTAACGCTGTTCTACATCTGCTCGCAATTGCACATGAGGCCGATGTTGATTTAGAGCTCAATGACTTTCATCGCATCGGTTCAAAAGTTCCCCTACTTGGCGACTTAAAACCTTTCGGACGTTTTGTAATGAGTGACATGGATAAAATCGGGGGAGTTCCGGTAATTCTTAAAGCCCTCCTTGATGCCAAGATGTTGCATGGTGAAGTTTTAACTGTGACTGGAAAGACTATGGCAGAGAATTTGGCCGATATAAATCCACCAGATCCTGATGGAGAAATTCTGCGCGCAGCTTCAAAGCCACTTTCAACCGATATTGGAATCACAATTTTGGGCGGCACACTTGCACCTGATGGCGCAGTATGTAAAACGGCAGGTATCGGAATTGAATCCTTTGAAGGCCCAGCCCGAGTATTCGAACGCGAACAAGCAGCCATGGTCGCCCTCGAAAATGGAACGATTCAAGCTGGCGATGTCGTTGTTATTCGCTATGAAGGTCCAAAGGGTGGACCCGGAATGCGCGAAATGTTAATGATCACAGGTGCTATTAAAGGCGCCGGTTTAGGTAAAACAACGCTGTTGCTTACCGATGGTCGTTTCTCCGGCGGATCAACGGGCTTATGCGTTGGTCACATCGCCCCGGAGGCTGTAGATGGTGGTCCAATTGCTTTTGTAAGAGATGGCGATATTGTCCGAATCGATGTAAAAAATAGAAGAATGGATTTGCTCATCACAGAGGCCGAACTCGCCGCCCGTAAAGTTGGTTGGAGGCCACTAACCCACTCATATACCCGCGGTGTGTTGCACAAGTACTCCCAACTGGTCGGCTCTGCATCAAAGGGCGCGGTCTGCGACTAACTCTGTTCACAGTGTGAGACGTGCATCTCATGCCTTGACTCACATCAAAAGCTATTGGAGAATACAGCCATGTTTACAACAGTTGTCGTGGTGATTTAAAAGCGCGTGATCTAGCAGTTCGATCGCGCGCTACCCTCAGTTAATCTGGGGGTTTTTTTATTTATACACCACAACTAGGTAAAAGAGGAAGGAGATGGAGATGAGTGCAATGAATGGAGCCAGTTCACTTGTGGCATCGCTCGAGGCCGCTGGCGTCGATGTGATGTTTGGAATTCCAGGCGGTGCGATCTTGCCGGCTTATGATCCAATCTTTTCTAGCTCCATTCGCCATATTCTTGTGCGTCACGAACAAGGCGCTGGCCATGCGGCAACTGGCTATGCCCAAGTTACGGGCCGTGTCGGAGTTTGTATCGCAACATCTGGACCAGGGGCTACAAATCTAGTTACACCATTGGCCGATGCGGCAATGGATTCGGTCCCAGTTGTTGCAATTACCGGTCAAGTTCCATCGGTAGCTATTGGTACCGATGCATTTCAAGAGGCCGATATCCGTGGCATCTCAATGCCCTTTGCAAAACATAATTATTTAATTACCGATCCAGCCGATATTCCGCGCGCGATCGCCGAAGCCTTCCACATTGCCAGCACTGGTCGACCCGGTCCAGTCCTTGTAGATATTGCAAAAGATGCTCTTCAAAAGATGACGGATTTTAATTATCCAACCTCGGTTTCCTTAAAAGGTTATCAGCCAAGAACCATCACCTGCGCCGAATCGATTTCTGATGCCGCAGATTTAATTGCGCAATCAAGCAAGCCAGTCTTTTATGTTGGTGGTGGCGTTATCAAAGCAAACGCTTCGAGAGAGTTGTTAGAGCTTGCCGAATTACTTGGCGCGCCAGTTGTTACAACGCTCATGGCGCGCGGCGCTTTTCCAGACTCGCACCCCTTAAATCTAGGGATGCCAGGGATGCATGGCACCGTTGCCGCCGTCACTGCGCTGCAAAAGGCGGATTTATTAATAACTCTTGGCGCTCGCTTTGATGATCGAGTAACTGGAAAACTCTCAACTTTTGCCGTTAACGCTAAGGTAATTCACGCCGATGTAGATCCAGCTGAAATCGGTAAAAACCGTTTTGCCGATGTGCCGGTCCTCGGAGATTTAAAATTTTCAATTGCCGCTTTAATTCCGGCTCTAAAAATAGCCCTTGCAAAGAACCGCCCAGATTTAACTCCTTGGCTCCGCCAGATGAACTCTTTGAAGGCGACATATCCATTGGGCTATGACGTACCCACCGATGGTTCGCTCTCACCCCAGTATGTAATCGAGCGCTTAGGAAAAATCTCTGGCCCGCAGACTATTTTCGCTTCCGGTGTTGGCCAACATCAGATGTGGGCATCGCAATTTATCTCGTATGAAAACCCCCGTACATGGCTCAACTCCGGCGGTCTTGGCACGATGGGATATGCCGTGCCCGCAGCGATGGGTGCAAAAGTTGGGGCACCAGATACAACCGTATGGGCGATCGATGGTGATGGTTGTTTCCAAATGACTAATCAAGAGTTAACAACGTGTGCGCTCAACAACATCCCAATTAAAGTTGCGATTATTAACAATGAATCATTGGGAATGGTCCGCCAGTGGCAGACGCTTTTTTATGAGGGGCGATACTCAAACACCAGCCTTGAATCAAAGCGAATTCCAAATTTTCCAATGCTGGCAGAGGCGATGGGTTGTGTGGGTTTGAGTTGTGATCGAATGGAAGATGTCGATGCAACTATTGAAAAAGCTATGAGTATTAATGATCAACCCGTGGTAGTTGATTTTAGAGTCAATCGAGATGCGATGGTCTGGCCAATGGTCGCCGCCGGAACATCCAATGATGAAATCATGATCGCGCGCGAAACTGCGCCCGACTGGGATTCGCAGGAGTTATAAAATGGCCCAACACACACTTGAAGTTATCGTCGAAAACTCACCTGGCGTTTTAGCCCGCGTGGCCGGTCTTTTTGCACGACGGGCTTACAACATTGAGCGCTTAGCAGTTGGTCCAACTAGCAACCCCGAGACCTCTAAAATGGAGATAGTGGTTAACCTAGAAGGCCATGCTCTTGAGCAAGTAATTGCTCAGCTAGACAAGTTGATTAATGTAATTTCAATCATTGAGATTTTGCCCGATGAAGCACAGCCAGTTGTTCATGACACACAACCCGATTACCAGAACTAAGGAGAAATACCGTGGCAGCAACGATGTATCACGAAGAGGATGCAGATCTATCCATCATCCAAGGTCGCAAGGTCGCGATTATCGGTTACGGCTCGCAGGGACATGCCCATGCACTTAGCTTGCGCGATAGTGGTGTCGATGTTCGCGTGGGCTTAAAAGATGGCTCACCATCTCGGGCAAAGGCTGAAGCTGAAGGTTTGCGAGTTACCAGTGTTGCCGATGCGGTTAAAGAGGCGACGGTAATTATGATTTTGGCTCCAGATCATCTTCAACGCCATATCTATACCGATTCAATTCTGCCAAACCTTAAAGATGGCGATGCACTCTTCTTTGGTCATGGTTTCAATATTCGCTTTGGTTACATCAAACCATCGGCCAACGTCGATGTCTGCATGGTCGCACCTAAAGGCCCTGGCCACTTAGTTCGCCGTGAATTCGCCGCGGGCCGCGGAGTACCAGTTATCGTCGCAGTTGAACAAGATGCAACAGGCAACGCTTGGCCACTTACGCTTTCATACGCCAAAGCTATCGGCGGATTACGTGCCGGTGGAATTTTGACGACATTTACTGAAGAGACTGAGACCGATCTATTTGGTGAGCAATCTGTTTTGTGTGGCGGAGCATCCCAGTTAGTTATGTATGGCTTTGAAGTTCTCACTGAAGCGGGCTACCAACCAGAGGTTGCTTACTTTGAGTGCTTACACGAGCTTAAATTAATCGTAGATTTAATGTACGAAGGCGGCATCGCAAAGCAGCGTTGGTCCGTATCTGACACTGCCGAATTCGGAGATTATGTTTCTGGTCCACGCGTTATCGACCCGCATGTTAAGGAAAACATGAAGGCCGTGCTTGCTGAAATTCAAAGTGGAGTTTTCGCTAAGCGATTTATCGATGATCAAGAAGCCGGCGCACCTGAGTTTAAAGCGCTCCGCGCAAAGGGCGAATCACATCCAATTGAGGCCGTTGGCCGTCAGCTACGCACAATGTTTTCTTGGATGAAGGCGACAAAGGGCGACGATTACAAAGAGGGTAGCGTGGCACGTGGATAAACCCGTTGTTTTAATTGCTGAAGAGTTGAGCCCTGCAACGTTAGAGGCCTTAGGACCAGATTTTGAAATTCTTAACTGCGACGGCGCAAATCGAAGCGAGCTATTAGCTGTATTAGCTAAAGGCGTGGACGCCATACTTATTCGCTCGGCAACGAAAATGGATGCCGAGGCAATAGCCGCGGCTAAAGGATTAAAGGTTATTGCTCGCGCAGGTGTTGGTTTAGATAACGTCGATATTCCTGCAGCCACGGCCGCTGGAGTCATGGTTGTTAACGCACCAACTTCTAACATTGTTAGCGCGGCCGAACTTGCAATCTCACTACTTCTTGCATCTGCGCGTTTTCTCTCACCAGCTCATGCGGCGTTGCGAAACGGTAAATGGGCCAGATCTAAATACACCGGCGCCGAACTATTTGAAAAAACATTAGGCATAGTCGGCTTTGGTCGCATTGGTCAATTAGTTGCACAGCGTATGCAGGCATTTGGCATGGAAATCATCGCGTACGACCCATATTTACAGCCCGCGCGCGCAGCCCAGCTTGGGGTGCGTTTAGTGGATCTCGATGAACTTCTGCGCACCGCAGATTTCATCACTATTCACTTACCAAAAACTAAAGAGACCGCTAATTTAATCGGCGTTGAAGCGCTGAAAAAAGTTAAGCCCGCTGTGCGCATTGTTAACGCCGCACGTGGTGGAGTTTTGGATGAAGCAGCACTCTATGATGCAATCGTTGAAGGTCGCGTTGCCGGAGCTGGCTTAGATGTGTTTTCAACCGAGCCCTGCACTGATTCGCCCTTATTTACTTTAGATAACGTGGTGGCTACACCACATCTAGGCGCATCAACCGATGAAGCACAAGAGCGGGCGGGAATTGCCGTCGCGGTGTCGGTGCGCAAAGCGCTAGCCGGTGAATTAGTTCCAGATGCCGTCAATGTTAAGGGCGGGGTTATTGCCCAAGAGATTCGACCATCGCTGCCACTAGTAGAAAAAATGGCGCAGATAGCAACTGAACTTCTAGGTGAAGTTCCGGTCCACATGGATATTCAAGTACGTGGTGAAATTGCGATTCATGACTCATCAATCCTTGCAGTTAGTGCACTCAAAGGTGCACTCATTGCAGTGGGTGCCGAAGAAGTTACTTACGTCAATGCACCAGGTTTAGCAGCAGAGCGCGGAATGACATCTACAGTAACGACCACCGCCGATAGCGCAGAGTATCGATCCATGATTTCACTGCGTGCCGCAACAGGTAGTGGAAAATCGATGATAGTTGATGGCACCTTGATGGGAATTAGGCAGACTCAAAAAATTATTGGTATCGACAATTTCTCACTCGACTTACCACCAACTACCCACATTCTATTTTTACGTTACGTTGATCAACCCGGTGTCATCGGCACCGTTGGTCACACGTTAGGTCAAGCCCATATCAATATTGCCGGAATGCAGGTTGCTCGCAGTACTGCCGGGGGACAAGCGCTCATGGCGCTCTCTGTCGATTCAGATGTTAGTGAAGAGATCCTTGCAACTATTAAGAGAGAGACTGGCGCAGAATCCGTTCGTGCAGTCGTTTTGGTAGATTAATGAAATCTATTAACTTAGCCGTCATCGCCGGAGATGGAATCGGACCAGAGGTTGTTAACGAAGGCCTCAAAGTTCTAGATGCCGTTTCAAAAAAATACGGAGTTGAATTCAAGCAGACCGCTTATGAATTAGGTGCGGCCAATTGGCATCGCACCGGCATCGCCCTTTCCGATGAAACAATGGCCGAGCTGGCTAAAGCCGATGTCATTCTTCTTGGTGCGGTTGGAGACCCAACGGTTCCAAGTGGAGTATTAGAGCGTGGATTGCTGCTCAAACTTCGCTTTGCCTTTGATCACTACGTTAATTTACGTCCAGCAAAATTAATGCCAGGCGTTACTGGCCCACTTGCAACTAAGGCCGCAATAGATTTCCTCGTAGTCCGCGAAGGTACCGAAGGTCCTTACTCTGGCGCTGGCGGTGCTATGGCCGTTGGTACAGCGGCTGAAATTGCAACTGAAGAGAGTTTAAATACAAGGCGCGGAGCCGAACGCGTTATACGAGATGCATTTGAGCGCGCGTTAAAACGCAATCGTAAAAAATTAACGCTCGTGCACAAAAACAATGTTTTAGTTCACTCAGGCAATTTGTGGACGCGCACTTTTAACGAAGTCGCACAAGAGTATCCAAACGTTTCAACGGATTACTTACATGCCGATGCCGCCGCAATGTTTCTCATCACTAACCCAGAGCGCTTTGATGTCATTGTCACTGATAACTTATTTGGCGATATTTTGACCGACATCGCCGCGGCAATATGTGGGGGCATAGGTCTTGCAGCATCTGGCAATATAAATCCAACGGGTAAATTTCCATCTATGTTCGAACCAGTACACGGCTCAGCCCCTGACATCGCCGGTAAAAATATCGCCGATCCAACGGCCACCGTAATGTCAGTTGCGATGATGCTCGATCACTTAGGTTTTGCCGATGCCGCGCGCGATGTTGAGCGGGCCGTTGCTAAAGATTTATTAATTCGCGGGGATAAAAAGCGATCCACTAGTGAAATAGGAGATGCGCTGGTCGCAGCGTTATAACAGCATGAAAAGTACTCTCAATCCACATATGAAAGATGATGAAACGCGTACTGCTCAAATTGCCGAAGGTGGTTTTGGCCGCCACTACACCGATCACATGATTACCTGTGCGTGGAGTGAAAAAGATGGCTGGCAAGAGCCAGAATTAGTGCCTTACGGTCCAATCACTTTAGATCCTGCCACCGCAGTTTTTCATTACGCCCAAGAAATATTTGAGGGCATGAAGGCGTATCGGCAGCCCGATGGCGGAGTATCACTATTTCGTCCAACTGCTAACGCTTCGCGATTTGCTAAGTCGGCGGCGCGCTTGGCTCTTCCTGAGATGTCAGTAGAGGCATTTATCGAAACTTTAGAAACCCTCATTAAACAGGATTCAAAGTGGGTTCCAAACAATGTGGGAGAATCACTGTACCTGCGCCCCTTTATGTTTGCCACTGAAGTTGGTTTAGGTGTGCGACCTTCAAATAAGGCTTTGTACATGTTAATTGCAACTCCAGCCAGTGCCTATTTTTCCTCTGATTTAGCTGTTTCCGTCTGGATTTCAACTGAATATGTTCGTGCCGCGCTCGGTGGAACCGGTGAGGCAAAGTGCGGTGGGAACTACGCCGCCTCTTTAGTTGCTCAAAAAGCTGCAGCTAAGCAGGGCTGTGATCAAGTTGTTTGGTTGGATGCCGTAGAGCGAAAGTGGATTGAAGAGATGGGCGGTATGAACCTTTACTTTGTAAAAGGTAAAGGAAAAGATGCACGAGTAGTAACCCCGAAATTGACTGGAACGCTTCTACCTGGCATCACACGCGATTCGATTTTATCTGTCGCTAAAGATTTAGGGTATGAGAGTGAAGAGGTAATGATCAGTGTTGATGATTGGCGAGATGGCGTGCAATCAGGCGAGATAACCGAGATATTTGCCTGTGGAACTGCGGCAGTCATAACACCTGTTGGCTCTGCTAAGAGTGCGATGGGTACATGGATGACTGGAGATGGTCAACCCGGGCCAATTACAGGTCAAATTCGAGCCCACTTACTTGGAATTCAACATGGCACCATTGCCGATACTCACGGTTGGATGCACCGGGTAATTTAAATGCCAGTCTCTGATGCATTTCATATCTATGACACAACTCTGCGCGATGGCGCACAGCAAGAGGGGCTTAGCCTTTCAGTTCATGACAAGTTAACAATCGCGCGTCACTTAGATGATCTCGGTGTTGGCTTTATCGAAGGTGGTTGGCCCGGGGCAAATCCAAAGGACACTCAGTTTTTTGCCCGTGCTAGAAAAGAGCTCGTATTAAAAAACGCAACTTTTGTCGCCTTTGGTGCAACACGTCGCCCTAATGTTAAAGCCGCCGATGACGCATTACTCGGAGCGCTTCGAGATAGCGGGGCACCAGTAGTAACGCTAGTTGCGAAAGCATTTGATCGTCACGTTGATTTAGCGTTAAAAACAACCCTGGATGAAAACCTTGAGATGATCCGCGATTCAGTCACGCATTTAGTCGCAGAGGGCCAACGTGTATTTTTAGATGCTGAGCATTTCTTTGATGGCTATCGCAATAATCGCGCATACGCCCTGGAAGTTGTTCGCGTTTCCGCCGAAGCCGGTGCTGATGTCATCGCACTCTGCGATACCAATGGTGGAATGTTGCCCGATGAATTATCACAGGTCGTTCATGATGTTCTTAACGCAAGTGGTGCCCGCTTAGGTATTCACTGCCACAACGACACGGGCTGCGCCGTTGCTAATTCAATGGCCGCCGTTGCAGCAGGTGCCACACATGTTCAAGGAACTTTAAATGGCTATGGAGAGCGCACAGGTAATGCCGATTTAGTCACGATAATTGCAAATTTGGAGTTAAAAAAGCATCAACTAGTTCTACCTAACAACTCACTTCGTGAGGCATTTAGAATCTCTCATGCAATCGCCGAAGTTACAAATGTTTCATCAAGTGCACGTCAGCCCTACGTTGGAGTATCGGCCTTTGCCCATAAAGCCGGTCTTCATGCAAGTGCAATTAAAGTAGATCCCTCGCTCTATCAGCATGAAGATCCAATAACCGTTGGAAATGACATGCGAATGCTGGTGTCGGACATGGCTGGACGAGCATCAATTGAGTTAAAGTCGCAAGAGCTCGGCGTAGATCTAGGGGGAGATAAAGAGCTCATCGGTCGAATCGTTAGCCGAGTAAAAGAGATGGAATCGCAGGGATTTTCATTTGAAGCCGCCGATGCCTCGTTTGAGCTTCTTGTCCACGAAGAGATTCATGGTAAGCCGCTCTCATTTTTTACTATTGAAGGCTGGTCGACGACCGTCGAGCGCTTGGAAGATCACAGCATTGTAACTAAGGCCGAAGTCACAGTAGTGGCCCAAGGCGAAAAGATAGTCTGCATTGGCAATGGAAATGGCCCAGTGAACGCCTTCGATAACGCCCTTCGATCGGGGTTAATCCAATTCTATCCAGCACTTGAGAAACTTAAACTCACCGATTACAAAGTTCGGATCCTTGAGGGACGATTAGGTACTGGTGCCATTACGCGAGTCTTAGTTGAAACAAGTGATGGCACGAATGATTGGAGCACAGTGGGCGTACATGAAAACGTTATAGCAGCATCTGCCATGGCGTTAGAGGACGCACTTACCTTCGGTCTTCTACGACAGGGACGGATACCACAGTAGTTACATTTATTGTTCCTTGGTTTTTGCTAATTGCTCCTTATAAAGGAGCTTAGCTTCCTGGCGCCCGGCGCAGCCCAGTTTTGCAAAGATCTTAATTGTTTCCTGGCGAATAGTTGACTCTGAGTAACCAAGAAGTTCGCCTATGACAAGGTTGGTCCGATTCTCACTTATAAGGCGCAGGATTATTTGTTGACGTTCGCTGAGTTCGGTATCAGTACTCTCAAGATTCAAAGATAGCTGCTCTCTCTGTACGTTCAAGACTCTATCAGTTCTAGAGTCTTGGCGAAACATATACATGGAAAATACACTTCCAACTGCTTTTAAAAATGCCTCGATTTCGACATTTGGAAGTATCTCATCCCGGCTAAAGACGCCAAGTGTTGCAACTGGTGTGCCTGCCTTTTCAATTGGAAAACAGATGAAGCTCTTTGCTCCAGTGGTATACGGCAGATTATTAAGTAACGGATAGTCATCTCCCCAATCTGGCAAGGTATTTACCCAAGTCGTCCTCCGATATCGGAGCGCGTCAGTTGCGGGATATCTATCATTGAGGTGGAAGAGGTTTCCCTGTGCTCGAAACATTTCTTGGGGCATACCCCACGCTCCAACTCTCTCAATCTGATTCTCATTATTTAACTGGCACATGAACATTGCTTCGGCATTTAAAGGAGAGAGAACAACCAGCACCATATGGCTCAAAATCTCCTCAAGCTTGAGCTCGTTGGTGGAGAGAAATGAAATGAATTCAGTTACATGCTCTAAATAATTGTTAGCGGAATATGCTTCTTTACTCATGGCAAATATCGTTGTACCGGAATAGAGTTACTTGAAGCAACCAAAATACACATACCCACAAAGCAAGTGTATCTAATCCTCTTTGGACTTGGTCACCAGTTCCTTATAAATTAACGCAGCCTCATAGCGCCCGGCGCAGCCCAGTTTTGCAAAGATCT
The DNA here is from genome assembly GCA_964358665.1 of uncultured Candidatus Planktophila sp. Classification (GTDB taxonomy): domain Bacteria; phylum Actinomycetota; class Actinomycetes; order Nanopelagicales; family Nanopelagicaceae; genus Planktophila. The sequence goes on from CAYHOY010000006.1 coordinate 59,612, forward strand.
TAATTGTCTCCTGGCGAATTGTTGACTCTGAATAACCCAGAAGTTCGCATATGACAAGGTTGGTCCGATTCTCACTTATCAGGCGCAGAATAACTTGCTGCCGTTCAGTTAGATCATTTACGGCAGTTCCCACATCCGAAAGTGTGTTCCTTCCGGGCGTCCTAAGAAGATTATGTTCTTTAGAATCCTGGCTGCACATATACATTGAAAACACACTGCCCACTGCAGTTAAAAAAGACTCTATTTCGACATTAGGAGAAATTATATCTCTACTAAAGACTCCTAGAGCAGCTACTGGCGTACCGGTCCTTTCAATTGGGATACATATGTAGCTCTTTGCTCCTGTGGTGTACTGCAGATTTTCAAGCATGGGATAGTCATCTCCCCAATCTGGAAGAGTATTGACAAACGTGGTGGTTCTATTTCGTAGCGTGTCAGTTGTTGGGTATCTATCATTTAGATTATAAGCAACAGGGTATTGCTGACGAATCTCTGATGAGATTCCCCATGTTTCAACTAGTACCGCCTGATTCTCGCTATTTAACTGTCTAATCAATATTGCTTCGGCATTTAATGGAGAGAGAACTACCAGCACTAAATGCCTCAAAATCTCCTCAAGTGTGAGTTCCTTCCCAGAAAGGAAGGTAATGAACTCCGTGACGTGCTTTAAATAATCAAGAGTGGGAGTTTCTTTTCTCATCATGGCAGGTACCGCGATATTCGAATTGAGTCACTTAGTTGAATGAAATATTTAAATTCACATGCGATAATTGTACGTCTACAAGTCAAAAGTTAAACTTCTTTCTTTGCGGAGTTGGCGAAGTGCTTCCGGTAGATCTGCGTCGCCTCTTTACGTCCGGTGCAGCCAAGTTTTGCGTAAATCTTTATCGTTTCCTGGCGGATCGTGGACTCTGAATATCCCAGAAGTTCGCCTATTACTAGGTTGGTTCGATCTTCGGTGATAAGGCGGAGAATTACCTGCTGTCGCTCGCTAAGTTCATTATCAGCACTTTCCACCTTCGAAGAAATCTGTTTTCCCCGAACTTTCATGGCTCCAACTGTTCTAGAGTCTTGGCGGAACATATACATTGAAAATACACTTCCAACTGCCTTCAAAAATGCCTCAATTTCAGCATTCGGAAGTATGTTATCTCTGCTATAAACTCCTAACGTAGCTACTGGCGTGCCAGCCCTTTCAATAGGAAAACAGGCGAAACTCTTTGCTCCAGTCGTGTATGGGAAGTCTTTAAGTAGTGGATAATCAGCGCCCCAATCTGGCAATGTATTTACCCATGTCGTCCTTCTATATCGAAGCGTGTCAGTTGATGGATATCGGTCATGTAGGTTGAAAAAGTTTCCCTGTGCTCGAAACGATTCCAAGGGCACACCCCATGCTTCAACTCTCTCTACCTGATTTTCGCTATTTAGTTGGCAAATAAATATTCCCTCGGCATTTAGTGGAGCCAGGACTACCAGCACCATATGGCTCAAAATCTCCTCAAGTGTGAGCTCCTTTCCTGAAAGGAAGGTAATGAACTCAGAAACCGCCTCTAGATATTCACCAAGGCTCGACTTGCCCTGCACTGCTAATTAACTCCATAAGGTTGGCGGATCTTCATTCGCGAACTTTATTAATCTCTTTCGACCGATGATGAGAAAGACACGGAGAAAATAGTTAGATGAAACACATAAAGCTCAACTTGAGTGATGACACTCAATCTGACCGGACAATGACCGCCATATACAGACAATTAATAGCACGATGAGCCCATATTCATTTGAACCTCCAAATGAAGAGAAAAGGAGCCAGTTTCATGGAACAGGTCACGGGCAGGAGTTTCGAAGGAAAATTGAAAGAGCATAATTATCCGCTAATTGCGGTAATTGTCTCAAGCGTCATTTTGGCGCTTTGCGTGCTCACGATGGTTGTGGCTGTACTTGCTGCTCAACCACTTTAGGATAAATTTCGAACAAAGGGTTTTTTCAACAAATTTGGGACGGTCGCATTATCAATCGGCACAGGCCATCCTTGCTAACTCTGTGCTCTTAGTATGCCGGGGTCTTCTCAATTACCAATCAGCTCAGTGCAGGAGAAAAACTCCGCGTCATGGCCAATGAGGATATTAAAATAGAGAAATTTGTTTAATCTTTTTTTGATCTTCTATAGATTTCGGCGGCTTGCTTGCGAGTGCTGGAACCCAATTTTGCAAAGATCTTCATAATCTCTTGTCGAATAGTTGACTCGGAGTACCCAAGAACCTCACTGATGTTTGAGTTAGTTCTATCTTCACTGATTAATCGCAAAATTACATTCTGCCGCGCTGTAAGTTCAGAACTCCCGTTAACTGAATTAATTGTTGAAGAATGATTGAATTCTTTTTGTTCACTAGGTGATGGAACAACTGTTCGGTAGTAATAAAGTGAAAAGATGCTCGAAATAACTTTCAAAAACCCCTCTGCTTCTGTATCGGCCTTCATTTTAGTATCACTAATAATGACGAATGCCGAGACCGGCGTTGAATGTTTAAAAATCGGGGAGACGATAAAAACATGACTGTCGACCAAAAGTGGAAAGTCTTTTAGCGTGGGGTATTTTTCTAGTCTTTGTGGCGAGGAATCCAGCCAGATGAGCTCCCCTTTTTTTATCGCATCAGACACGGGACGGTTTTCACCTAGATTGTACTGAGCTTTCAACTCCTCTTCGGCGAGTTTTGAAATTCCAGACTTGCCAGACATCAAAAGTTCACGGTTTTCATTTGCCTCGAAGAATATTATCGAATTGCAATCGAGAATACTTAGTGTTACACGCTCAAGATGGTCCAAAATTATTTGCAGCGTATGATCTTTATTTGAGAGAAAGTCCGAAAACTCAGAAATAGGCGATAAGTACACTTCCAAACCTCCTAAACACTCAAAGTGAAGGGTTGAATGTCTACTCAAATCTGCACACTTTAACTGTACGCCAATACACATTGAAATTCCAGAGTTCCAGCGCGATCTTCCTCAAGCTATGCCAATAATAGCAAAATAGGCTATTAGCAGCCTCAAACTCCAAATACTCGGCGACATAAAGGTAACCTTAATTCGTGAATGAAGAGTTTGAGAACCTGCTTAACAATTTTGAGCGGCATCTGAGTGTCGAACGTAACCTTTCAGTACATTCGATTCGAGCCTATCTCGGAGACTTGAGTTCGCTTGTGAAGCACTTAGAAAAACTTGGACTTGCTGATATTTCTTCTCTTGAACTAACGCATATTCGATCTTGGCTTGCTAATCAAAACGTAAAAGGCGCGGCGCGCACCACGATTTCGCGCCGTGCAGTTTCGGTGCGTTTATTTACCAAATGGGGCTTCAAAAATAACTATCTCGCCTCCGATGTTGGGGCGAGTCTGGCAACTCCGAAGGGACATCGCACATTACCTGGAGTACTCGATATTAATAGCGCAGCGCTAGCGATGGATTCTTTGGCGGCTCGGGCGTGTGATGAAGAGACACCATTATCACTTCGAGATGTTGCAATGGTTGAGCTTCTCTATGCAACAGGTGCACGAGTAAGCGAACTCTGTGGATTAGATGAAGAAGATATTGATTTTAATAGAAACACGATACGAGTATTAGGTAAGGGCAATAAGGAGCGCACGATTCCAGTGGGGAAACCGGCAGTTCATGCTTTAGAAGTTTGGTTGGCTAAAGGGCGGGAAGATTTAACAACTGAGTTATCTGGCAAAGCGGTTTTTCTTGGGGCTCGCGGGGGTCGCATAGATCAGCGCACCGTTCGCAGCGTTGTGTATGAAGCGCTGAGCGCAATTGAGGGAATTGAACGAATGGGCCCGCACGGGCTGCGTCATTCTGCTGCTACGCATCTGCTTGAAGGTGGAGCTGATTTGCGTACGGTGCAAGAGATCTTGGGGCATGCATCCCTTGCAACAACTCAGATTTATACTCATGTTTCAACGCAACGTTTACACAAAGTATTTAAGAATGCGCACCCACGCGCATGAATACGTCAATAGTAGTTGTACCTACTTATAACGAGCGTGAGAGCATTGGAGCTCTGCTTGATTCTTTAAAAAAACTGCCAGTAGATGTTTTGATAATCGATGATGGTTCACCCGATGGGACGGGGTACATATGCAGAGCATACGGTGTGGAAGTAATCTCTCGAGCATCAAAGTTGGGGTTAGGTAGCGCTTACCGGACTGGTTTTGCAGTTGCTTTAGAGCGAGGCTACAAAAATATTATTCAAATGGATGCCGATGGATCCCACCAAGTTAGTGATTTGGTAACGATGATGGAGTGGATTGGTAGCAGCGAACTACTCATTGGTTCGCGCTGGGTAGCCGATGGTGGAATCGAAAACTGGAGCAAGTTTCGCGAATATCTTTCAAAGGGGGCTAATGCTTATGCCAACATCCTTTTATCCTTAGGCATCAAGGACGTGACTTCGGGCTTTCGAATTTACGATACCGAGCTTTTACAGCGTATGGATATCGCCACAATCAAGAGTGATGGCTACTGCTTCCAAATTGAGATGACTCGTCGCGCCCTGGCACGAGGCGGAAGCGTTGGGGAAATCCCGATCACTTTTATTGAGCGCGCGCACGGAGTCAGCAAAATGTCCTTTTCAATCGCCCTCGAGGCGGTACTTCGAATCACGGCATGGGGGTTTTTGCGCCTTGTAGGGCGGTAATTGGAGGAGCCACTTGGCAGGTAGAATCTGCCCTGCACCGTAAGCTCCCAATCTTTGGGGATTTGCCGGTGACATCTCAGCACTGCCTTGGCCTTAAAACCAGGTGAATCATCTCGGTCCGTTTATTCGGTCGATGGATCTCAGTGCGACGGGCCAAACAAATAGTTAGGCCACAACCGAGCGGGTTTTGTGCGCGTGCGCATTAAATCTATGAAGGAGTAACCCTGCCATGGCAGTTGTAACAATGCGAGAACTTCTCGACAGTGGAGTCCACTTTGGACACCAAACTCGTCGATGGAATCCAAAGATGAAACGCTTTATTTTCACCGAGCGCAACGGCATTTACATCATCGATATTCAGCAGTCACTTGGACTTATCGATAATGCATATGAGTTTGTAAAGGATACGGTCGCTAAAGGCGGTCATATTTTATTTGTTGGCACAAAGAAGCAGGCACATGAGCCAATCATTCAGCAGGCTGCACGAGTTGGAATGCCAACTGTCACCGAGCGCTGGTTAGGTGGAATGCTTACTAACTTCCCAACGGTATACAAGCGTATCCAGCGACTAAAAGAGTTAGAGGCCTTAGAGAACACAAACGATCTTCTACTTACAAAGAAAGAGCTCTTGATGCTTCGACGTGAGCGTGAGAAGCTTTTCAAGAACCTTGATGGAATTCGCCATATGACAAAACTGCCTTCAGCGATTTGGGTAGTAGATACAAAGAAAGAACACCTTGCAGTACAAGAGGCTAAAAAACTTGGTATTCCTGTTATTGCGATCCTAGATACAAACTGTGACCCTGATGAAGTTGATTACAAGATTCCAGGCAACGATGATGCAATTCGTTCCATTGGATTGCTTACACGCGTTATCACTGATGCAATTGTTGCCGGCTTAGCTGCACGCTCTGCAGTAGTTAAGGAAGAGACAAAGTCTGATGCTCCAGCAGAGGTTGCCGCTGGCGAACCAATGGCCGACTGGGAGAAAGAAATTGCGATGTCCGAACCAACAACCGAGGTTGCTGTGTCCGAGGTGTCCAAAGCATCGGAGAATCTAGATGTGGCACCGGTTCCAGCTGAAGTTGTGATGTCCGAACCAACAGCTGACGTTGCTGTGTCCGAGGTTCCAGCTCAAGTTGAGACTACAGATGCTGTGTCTCAGCCAGTAGAAGGAGAATAAGTAAATGGCTTCTTATACAGCTGCCGATGTGAAGAGACTTCGCGAAGCTACCGCTGCTGGAATGCTCGATTGCAAGAAGGCACTTGATGAGGCGGATGGCGATTACGATAAAGCGATCGACATAATCCGAGTTAAGGGTCTCAAGGGAGTGACTAAGCGCGAGGGCCGTTTAACTTCAAATGGCGCAGTCGTTGCAAAGGTTGAGGGCAACCTCGGCGTGATGCTCGAACTGAACTGCGAGACGGATTTCGTTGCAAAGGGCGATCGCTTTGTTGCACTAGCCGATGAGCTATTAAAGCATTTACAAAATGCACAATCTGATTCAGTTGAATCATTTCTTGCCACGACAATGGCCAACGGAAACACTGTCCAATCTGTCATCGATGAGGCTAATGCGATGCTCGGTGAAAAGATTGAAGTCCGCCGAATTGCCGTTCTTAAGGATTCACCAGTTGGCATTTATCTTCACCGTACAAGCCCAGATCTGCCACCGCAGGTCGGCGTACTTGTGCAGTTAGTCAAAGATGCAGGTGACGTTGGGAAAGATATTGCTCAGCACATTGCTGCTTTTGCTCCGCAGTTCGTTAATCGCGAAGATGTGCCCGCAGAGCTTATTGAAAATGAGCGACGTATCGCACACGAAACTGCGATTGAAGAGGGTAAGCCCGAGGCCTCCCTAATCAAGATCGTAGAAGGTCGTGTTACTGGCTTTGTTAAGGAAGTCTCTTTAATTGAGCAGTCATTTGCTAAGGATGCTAAGAAGACAGTTAAGCAGATTCTCGATGAGGCAGGAACGGCCGTTAAGGCATTTCACCGCTTCCGCGTGGGTCAATAAGCTTTAGGGGAGTAACGCCTAAGATTTAACCATCGAATTACTAGTTAAGAGGAGCACCCATGCCCGGTACACGAGGAACGTATCGGCGGGTGCTCCTTAAACTTTCTGGCGAGGTTTTTGGTGGCGAAAAAGGCATCGGTGTTGATCCCGATGTCGTGCAGGATATTGCAAAGCAGATCGCAGACGTTGCGCGTACTGGAGTTCAGGTAGCGATTGTCGTTGGCGGCGGCAATTATTTCCGTGGAGCCGAACTACAGCAGCGAGGGATGGATCGCGCTCGCGCCGATTACATGGGAATGCTCGGAACGGTCATGAACTGTTTAGCACTACAAGATTTTCTGGAAAAAGAGGGAATCCAAACCCGCGTCCAGACGGCGATAACTATGGGCCAAGTTGCCGAACCATATGTTCCTCTGCGCGCGATTCGCCACTTAGAAAAAGGTCGCGTCGTTATCTTTGGCGCAGGTGCTGGAATGCCATATTTTACAACCGATACCGTTTCGGCCCAGCGCGCACTTGAAATTGGCGCGCAGGCTTTACTCTTAGCAAAAAGTGGAGTTGATGGCGTCTATAACGCCGACCCAAAGAAAGATCCTAAAGCGGTTAAGTACGAGAGTATTTCCTACGACGAGGTTTTAACTAAGTCGCTCGCCGTTGCCGATGCTGCTGCCTTTGCGCTATGTCGCGAAAACAAGTTACCAATTGTTGTCTTTGACTTAATGGAAAATGGAAACATCGGCCGTGCAGTCCGAGGTGAATTAATCGGAACTTTAGTTAATTAAAGTTTTTTGCTTTACTGCTTATTTATCGGGAACCATAACGATTGAACTCGATGGGCACTCTGAAACACAGATTCCGCAGCCTTTACAGTAATCCAAGTTAATCTCAAAGCCTTTTCCTGGACCTAATTTTATAATGGCGTTATCAGGGCAGACGCCAAAGCAGTTATCGCACTCAAAACAGTTGCCACATGACATGCAGCGCCGTGCCTCAAACAAGGCGTTGCTCTCATCTAATCCCTTTACTACTTCGGAGAAATCCTTAGCTCGACGTGTTGCCTCCAGGCGCTCGCGCACAATGTGCGGAGCATCGGTGTAATACCAAGTATTTAACTGCTCGTACGTAACAAGATCTTTGTTGTCGATCTTCTCGTAAACGGTTTTGCGCAACCAGGCATCGATGTTTCGTGCCGCCTTTTTTCCGTGCCCAACGCCAGTTGTGACTGTGCGCTCTGCTGGAATCATGTCTCCGCCGGCAAATATTCCTGGGTGGGTTGTCATCATTGTGGCATCAACGGGCATCACGCCATCTTTAGTATCTAAATCGGCGCTATTGCCTAGCAGAGAAAAATCAACCTCTTGACCCAACGCCAAAATCAGTGAGTCGGCTTCAAGAGTTTCAAACTCACCAGTTGGTTGAGGATATCCATCGGCATCTAACGCCATTTTTTCAATCTGCATACTTTTTTCATCGACGTGCTTAACAGTTGAAAGCCACTTAACTAAAATTCCCTCTTCAAGAGCCTCAGTAATCTCTTCATCATTGGCAGGTGCCTTATCGCGGGTTCGACGATAAACGATAATCGCTTCTTCAGCGCCAAGTCGTTTAGCGGTGCGTGCGACATCCATGGCTGTGTTGCCGCCACCATAGACAACGACTTTTCGTCCGAGTAATGGTTGATTGCCATCTTCGACATCGTGCAAAACTTTGATCGCATCTAATATCCGTGCAGCTTCACTTGCTGGAATGTAAGCGCGCTTACTCAACTGTGCACCGATTGCTAAGAACACGGCGCTAAAGCCCTCGTTGAGCGCTTCATGCACGTCATCAACTCGGGTATTCATCTCAAAGACGACACCCATATCTTTAATGCGATTGATTTCGGCATCTAGAACTTCACGAGGTAGGCGGTACTTAGGAATTCCATAGCGCATCATTCCACCTGGCGCATGTGTTGCATCCCTAACTGTGACGCTATGGCCCATGCCACGTAAGTGATATGCCGCTGATAATCCCGCGGGACCCGCACCAATTATTAGGACTTTAAAGCCACTTTCTACCGTTGGGGCTGGAATACTCCAACCTTTTTCAATGGCGTGATCGCCAAGAAATCGTTCGACCGAGTTAATTCCAACGGCCTCATCTAATTGGGCGCGATTACAAACACTTTCACATGGGTGGTAGCAGACGCGACCCATAATCGCCGGAAATGGATTTTCAAGAACTAATGCCCGCCAGGCAGCTTCATAAGAGCCATCTTCGGCGATATACAACCAATTTTGGATATTTTCACCCGCTGGGCAAGCGTTGTTACATGGTGGCATGCGATGGACGTATTCAGGTTTTTCAACTCGCCACGATCCAGTGTGGTTAGCAAGAGATGAGTTTACAGAGAGCGTAATTGCAAATGGTTTTTCCATTAGATACTCCCACTCTGATCAGAAATTAAGTTATAACGGGAAATATTCTTATCGGCCGTTGCTTGCAACAAATCGATTACATCATCGCGTCGGTTAGGTGAAAATAGATGTGAATATCTGACTTGAATCTTTAAATACTCTTCGACGTTTACACGGTGGCGAATTGGGGTCGATGACGTTACTTCGCCGGATTCGGCCTCAAAGACCGGAAAGAGACCTGATTGCGTTGCAAGACGCGCGATTTTTATCGTGTCACAGGATTCTGAACCCCAACCCAGCGGACATGGCACTAAGACATGTATGTAACGCGCACCTCGAAAGGACATCGCCTTAATAATTTTCGCCTCTAAATCGCGTAAATCTGCAACGGTTGCTGTTGCAACATATGGGATCTCATGTGCCATCGCGATACGCGGAAGGTTTTTACCCTGACCAAAAACATTTCCAGGGTTTTCACCGACGGCTTGCGTCGTGGCCGTGCGCGCAGCTGGGGGAGTTGCACCCGATCGCTGGACACCAGTATTCATGTACGCCTCATTGTCATAACAGATATACAAGACATCGTCATTTCGCTCAAACATTCCAGATAGTGCGCCAAATCCAATATCTACAGTTGCACCATCTCCGCCTTGTCCAATAACGCGAATATCGCTCTTGCCTTGGGCTTTAAGGGCTGCGGCAACCCCAGTTGCAACTGCAGGAGCGTTACCAAAGAGTGAGTGGAGCCAAGCGATCCTCCACGATGATTCAGGATATGGGGTCGAGAAAACCTCTAAACATCCCGTTGCATTAACTGCGATTATCTTGTCATCGGTTGCGCGCATCGCAGCATCTAGCGCATATCTTGCACCTAACGCTTCGCCGCAGCCCTGACAGGCGCGATGGCCTGAAGTCAGTGCATTTGTACGATCGGGATCAGATTGAATCGAACGATCTTCAGCCGATAACAAGCGGTTACCGATTGCAAAACTGCCTACTTGATAGAACTTTATTGGTGTTGTTGACATGTGTTCACCACACCTCTCGCAAAATTTCGCTATCTGCTAACTCTTGATCGAGATCTAGAAAAGTTAAATCTTCGACTCCGTCAACGATTGCAGAATCTAAATATCTGCGAAGCGAATCTTTAGTGATTGGACGGCCACCAAGGCCCGCTATAACTGTGTAATCCTTGATCGAACTTCCTCGCAGACTGGTGCGAACATTTTCAATCACTATCCCACCGATTCCAATTTGGAAGGCTTTTTCCAGAACTATTACTCGCTTCGCCTTTGATAAGGCGGCACGTACAGCTTCGGTTGGAAATGGTCTGAATGCGATTATTCCTAGAACTCCGATAGCAATATCGGCGGCAACCATTTCATCGACTACATCTTTTATAGTTCCAAGAATTGATCCCAGTGCTATGACGACGGTGTCAGCGCCATCGAGCTTGTAACCACGCACTAAGCCACCAGAGCTGCGCCCAAAAATTTCTTGGAAATCCTTCGCAACTTTAGGAATAATTTCCAAGGCGAGTTGGTTTTTCATATGCGCCATGTACTTCACTTCTGTAAAAGCCTCTGGCCCGACCATCGCACCGATTGATACTGGATTGCTTGGATCTAAAACCTGGCGCGGCACAAAGGGCGGTAAGAACTTATCAATTTGGGTCTGCTCCGGGACATCTACACGCTCGTAAGCATGCGTCAAAATGAATCCATCCATGCAGACCATAACGGGCAGTGAGAGATCTTCTGCGATTTTAAAGGCTTGAACATGCAGATCTGCCGCCTCCTGATTAGTTTCGGCATATAACTGAATCCAGCCACTATCGCGTTGTGACATTGAATCGCTGTGATCATTCCAGATATTAATCGGCGCACCAATCGCGCGATTTGCAACGGTCATAACGATTGGAAGACCTAACCCAGATGCGTTGTAGACCGCCTCAACCATATAGAGAAGTCCTTGGCTGGCAGTGGCCGTATATGTGCGCGCCCCGGTTGCGCTGGCACCAATTGCAACTGACATTGCGGCAAATTCAGATTCAACGTTAATAAACTCGCAGCCCTCTAAAGAACCGTTTTTAACGAGCTGACTTAAACCTTCGACGATGTGAGTTTGGGGCGAGATTGGATAAGCACAAATTACTTGTGGGCGACATGCCGCAACCGTATCGGCAACGGCTTTAGAGCCCTCAACTTGTCTAAGCATCTGCGGGCACCATCGCAAAGACATATTCATATGCAGCCGTTGCTGCGGCGCAGTTAGAAGCTGCAATTTTTGGTTTAAATTTTACATTAATTGCATCGGTTACCGAGTGCAGTGAAATCACTTTAGTTAACGCGGCAAAGGCGCCAAGCAAAACGGCATTTGGAACTGGTCGGCCTAAATGCACCATCGCCATCGCAGTAGCCGGCACGGTAATAAAACGAGCGTTATTATCTGCAATTCCTAACTGCTCAAAAGTGCGGGTCGAATTAATGAGGGCGTAGCCATCGTTTTTCAGGCCAGCAAAAACATCAATTTGTTTTAAAAGAGTTGAATCTTGAATGATGATCGCGTCTGGAAACATAATCGGTTCGCGGACACGGATTTCGGAATCGGCGATGCGACAAAAAGCAACTACTGGTGCACCGGTGCGCTCAGATCCAAAACTTGGAAAGGCCTGTGCGAAGCGTTTTTCATCAAACGCAGATTGCGCCAGGAGTTCGGCTGCAGTCACCACTCCTTGGCCACCGCGGCCATGGATACGTACTTGAAACATATGGACCTCTCCGTCGCAGTTACAATGCAAAAACTACTCCTCACACATCACCGATTGAATACTTCTCGTGAGTGCCAGCGCCAATTTGAATAAAACCCTTGATTTACGCTTAGTTTTGAGCACGTAATGTAAATCACTTTTCGTAATATACAATCGCCATCAGCGGTTTCAGGCCGTCTCCAGATTTTTAGAGCCACTTTAAAAGGAGCAACGATGTCAGATGTAGCAAGCGTCCTTAAGGATGCCGACACCAAGATGAGCAAAGCGGTAGAGGTGGCTAAAGATGATTTTGCATCTATCCGTACAGGACGTGCACATCCATCGCTCTTTAATAAAATTATGGTCGATTACTACGGAACCTACACTGCACTCTCGCAACTGGCATCCATTCAAGTACCAGAGGCGCGACTAGCAACGATTGCACCGTTTGATAAGAGTGCAATGGCAAACATTGAAAAGGCGATACGGGATTCGGATTTAGGTGTCAATCCTTCAAGTGATGGCGTTCTTATCCGAATCAATTTTCCTCAGCTCACTGAGGAGCGACGTAAGGAGTACATCAAAGTTGTAAAAGGAAAGGCCGAAGATTCAAAGATTTCCATGCGCAATATTCGCCGAGCTGCAAAAGAGGCGATTGAAAAAATGGAAAAAGATGGCGATGTAGGCAAAGATGATGTTGCACGCGGGGAAAAAGAGTTGGAAAAAATTACATCAGATCACGTAGCTAAAGTCGATGAGCTTTTTAAGCACAAGGAGGCTGAACTCCTCGAAATCTAAGGAGTTGTCGTTCACATGTCTGACATTCATTCGATAAACGAGGCGATCAATAAGCGCGCGGGGCGAAAGCTCCTGCCATCAATTGCCGTCTCTTTGTCACTGATTGCATTAATTTGGTTTGCCTTGGCCTATCAACGCGAAATCTTTGCTGTGGTTGTGGCCGTCGCCGTGCTTCTAGGTATTCGCGAAATTGTTCGCGCTTTTAAGGTTCGAGGTATCTATTTATCATTGAGAGCGTTAGTACTCGCATCAATTGCGCTCTCGTATGCCACGTGGAACGGGGGAGTTGCAGGTCTTGCCGTTGCTACAGCGATTGCAATACCAGTGCTGCTGATACAACTCTTAACAAGAGGTCCAGAAGGCTTTGTCGCCAGCGCAACGGCTACGACGTTTTCCCTGCTGTATCTGCCTTTTTTAGGCGGTTTTTTAATTCTGCTTGGTCGAACCAGTACTGGTTTTGAGCGTGTTATGACCTTTGTCATCTTAGTTTCCTGCAACGATACTTTTGGTTACATCATCGGAGTTCTTTTCGGTAAGCATCCATTGGCACCGAAAATCTCGCCAAAAAAGAGTTGGGAGGGATTGATCGGTTCCCTCATCTTTACCGTAATTGGTGGAACTCTGGCTTTTTATTACATCATGGATATGAAATGGTGGAACGGGGCAGTAGTTGGATTAATGATCGTCTTTACTGCAACGTGCGGAGATCTCATTGAAAGTGCGATGAAGCGAGATTTAGCGCTTAAGGATATGGGAACGCTTCTGCCAGGTCACGGTGGAATGCTCGATCGATTAGATTCAGTTTTGATTTCTGCTCCAGCCTTGTGGCTGGCACTTGAGTTAGTAAAAAACTGGTTATGAGTACTCCAGAGATTAAATTAACCTTCGATGAGCCAGTCCAGCGAAAAAAAGTACCTAAGCATTTAGCTGATTACACCCCTGATGAGCGGCGCAATGTTGCAAAATCAATGGGATTACCTGCTTTTCGAGCTACTCAAGTCGCCACTCACTATTTTTCTCATTTATCTAATGATCCCCAAACGTGGAGCGATATTCCTGCTGATATGCGCCAAAGTATCGCCGATCAACTGACGCCAAAACTTATTGAATTAGTTCGATCTGTATCGTGCGATGAAGGTATGACACGTAAGGATTTGTGGAAGTTGCACGACGGAGTACTGGTGGAAAGTGTTTTAATGCGCTATACCGATCGCGTCACTGTCTGCATCTCTTCCCAAGCCGGGTGTGGGATGAACTGTCCTTTTTGTGCCACCGGCCAGGCTGGATTAACTCGAAATTTAAGTGCGGGCGAAATCACCGAGCAGATAGTTGCCGCCGCCCGAGCATGTGTTAATGGTGAGCTACCCGGTGGTCCAACCCGTCTTTCGAATATAGTTTTTATGGGAATGGGAGAGCCACTGGCTAACTACAACGCAGTGATGCGTTCGGTACGAAATATCACAGATCCAAATCCAGATGGTCTAGGAATAAGCGCGCGCTCTGTCACAGTTTCAACGGTTGGGTTAGTCAATGGAATTGAAAAACTTACCGAAGAGGGTTTAGCCCTCACTTTGGCCGTCTCCCTGCATACCCCCGATGACGAGCTTCGGGATACGTTAGTGCCGATTAATTCGCGGTGGAATATTAAAGAGGTTTTAGCCGCCGCCGATAAGTATGAAAAGCGCACTGGGCGTCGATATTCCATTGAATATGCCCTGATTCGTGACATCAATGATCAGTCATGGCGCTCGGATTTACTGGGTCGACTTCTTAAGAACCGCAACGCCCACGTGAATTTAATTCCGCTCAATCCAACCCCAGGATCGAAGTGGACCGCATCTCGCCGAGAAGATGAGGCCGAGTTCGTTCGTATCTTAGAAAGTTACGGGGTACCCGTCACCGTTCGGGATACTCGGGGGCGTGAAATCGATGGTGCGTGTGGGCAGTTAGCGGCCGCTGAAAAAACCCGGACCGACTAGTTAGCTTTTCTCCCACTTGGTAGGCTCAATCCCATGGAAAAGTTAACGAACTTCATTAATGGAAAAGCCGTAGACAGTACGTCCGGTGAAACTAGCTCACTCATAAATCCATCTACAGGAGCGGCATATGCAACTGCGCCGAAATCAAATGCAGCCGATATCGATGCCGCTTTTAGCGCCGCAAGTGACGCGTTTCCTGGATGGCGCGACTCAACACCATCGCAACGACAGCGTGCGCTATTAAAAATTGCAGATGCGATTGAAGATCGCCAGAGCGAAGTAATTGAAATTGAATGCCGTAACACTGGTAAGCCAATTTCATTGACTACAACGGAAGAAGTTCCGCCTATGGTCGATCAAATTCGATTCTTTGCTGGAGCTGCAAGAAACCTTGAAGGTAAATCTGCCGGGGAATACATGCCAGGTATGACCTCGATGATTCGCCGCGAACCTGTGGGTGTTATTGGTCAAGTAACTCCATGGAACTATCCAATGATGATGGCAGTTTGGAAATGGGCACCTGCAATTGCAGCGGGAAACACCGTTGTCTTGAAGCCAAGTGATACGACGCCGGCATCAACGGTATGGATGGCATCTGTGATGGCCGAGTTTTTACCAGAAGGTGTTTTTAACGTGGTCTGTGGCGAGCGCGAAACTGGACGCACACTTGTTGAACACAAACGCCCTGATATGGTTTCAATTACTGGATCTGTGGCCGCTGGAATTCAAGTTGCTCAATCGGCAGCGACCCAACTTAAGCGCGTCCACTTAGAGTTAGGTGGCAAGGCACCGGTAGTTGTCTTTGCCGATGCCGATTTAGAGTCCGCAGCCGAAGCCATTGCGATTGCGGGATATTTCAACGCCGGTCAGGACTGCACTGCGGCGACTCGCGTGATTGTTCAATCAAGTGTCTATGAGGATTTTGTTGCGCTTTTGAGCGCGCAGGCTAAAGCAGTTGCCATTGGTGCCCCACATGAAGATGTCTTCTTAGGTCCAGTAAATAATGCCAATCAATTGGCGCGGGTATCTGGCTTCCTTGATCGCGTGCCAGCCCATGCCAGCGTCATGAGCGGGGGAAGCGCGCTAGATCGCCCAGGCTACTTCTTCCCAGCAACCGTTGTCGCTGGCCTGCACCAAGATGACGAGATGATTCAACATGAAATCTTTGGACCAGTTATTACCGTCCAGAGTTTTAGTGATGAGGCCGAGGCCGTGTCTATGGCAAATGGCGTGGACTATGGCTTAGCCTCCAGTATTTGGACTAAAGATCATGGCCGTGCAATGCGAATGGCCAAGGCCTTCGACTTTGGCTGTGTTTGGATCAATACCCACATTCCAGTTGTTGCAGAAATGCCGCACGGTGGCTTTAAGCGCTCGGGCTATGGCAAGGATTTATCGGCATATGGATTTGAAGATTACACACGTATTAAGCATGTAATGACCAATCTTGGGGCATAGTATTTGCGCCAGAACCTCACCCATTAAGGAGTAAACCAGTATGGCCACAGAGCGATCAATCTCACCAGAGGCACGTTCAATTCTTAGCGCTCGCATTTCGCGCAGAAGCGTTCTTGCAGGCGCAGGCGGATTAGGAGCTGCAGGTTTACTTGCAGCATGCGGTGGTGGTGATTCAGCGGCAGAAAATATTGTCCGCTGGGGTAACTGGCCTTTGTATTTAGATTTTGATGATGAGAGCAAAACTTATCCAACTCTCGTTAAATTCTCTGAGTCAACTGGAATCGATGCTCAGTACTTTGAAGATTACAACGACAACGATGAGTTCTTTGGAAAAGTGCAGGCACAACTCAAGCTCGGCGAAGACATCGGCTATGACGTCGTCACACCAACTGACTGGATGGCGGCACGATGGATACGTCTTGGGTATACACAGAAATTTGATTTAGCAAATATTCCAAATGCAGGAAATATTTTGGACTCGCTAAAATCTCCATCGTATGACCCAATGCGCGAATCAACACTAACGTGGCAGGGTATTATGGCTGGCTTTGGTTGGAATACTGAAAAGAATCCAAAGGGAATACGTACTCTCGATGATCTCTTTGCGCCACAGAACAAGGGAAAGATTGTCGTACTTACTGAAATGCGTGACACGATCGGAGTTATTCTTCTTGCACAAGGCGTAGATATTACTACCGTCACCGAAGATCAATTTATGAACGCCGTAGATTTCATGGCGGGCAAGATTTCCGACGGTTGGATCCGCGGAGTTAAAGGAAATGAATATGCCGAGGATTTAACGTCAGGTGATGCAACCGCTGTTATCGGTTGGTCGGGGGATATGTTCATTCTCGCAAATGAGAATGAGGGTAAGTTCGACTTTGCAATTCCAGAGTCCGGCGGCACAATCTCAGGTGATAATTTGATGATTCCATCGACGGCCTCACCTACCGGTAAAGCAAATGGCGAAAAATTAATTAATTATTACTACGATCCTGTAGTTGCCGCCGAAGTTGCCGCTTACGTTAACTATGTTTGTCCAGTTCAGGGAGCTCAGGCTGAGATGGAGAAAATCGCTCCAGAGCTTGCAACGAGTGAGTACATTTTCCCTAGCGAAAATACTTCTTCTCGCCTCCATGTATTCCGCTCATTGACCCCTGCTGAGGAGACAACATGGGCCGAGGCGTTTCAGCAGGCCCAAGGCAATTAGTGGCCATTGATCCAATTGATGCACGTGGGGATTTACGGTTAACACGAATCACCAAGTCTTATGGTGATTTCAAAGCCGTTGATGATTTAACGCTAACGATTCCAAAAGGCTCATTTTTCGCACTTCTTGGTCCATCGGGCTGCGGTAAAACAACGACGCTTCGCATGGTTGCCGGACTTGAAGAGCCGACTGTTGGAAGTATTTACTTAGGCGAGACCGACATAACTACTACTCGACCCTACCAACGTCCTATCAATACCGTCTTTCAAAACTATGCACTCTTTCCACATTTAACTATCTTTGAAAATATCGCATTTGGTTTACGCCGGCGTGGAGTTAATGATGTTAAAGAGCAGGTAGATAAAGTTCTCAGCCTTATTGAGCTCCCGCATCTTGCCGAGCGCAAGCCAACACAGTTATCAGGTGGCCAACAACAGCGCATCGCACTTGCTCGTGCAATCGTTAATCGTCCAGCGCTCTTACTCTTGGATGAGCCACTTGGTGCACTTGATTTGAAACTGCGCCGTCAGATGCAGATCGAACTTAAGTGGATTCAACGCGAAGTCGGCCTTACCTTTGTGCATGTAACTCACGATCAAGAAGAGGCCATGACAATGGCCGACACAATTGCAGTTATGAACGAAGGCAAAATTGAGCAGATGGGCTCACCAGCTGATTTATATGATGATCCAGAGACTGCATTTGTTGCAAATTTTCTTGGACAGTCAAATCTGATTAAAGGAAAGATTGATGGAAATGATGGGGAAAATTTAGTTATCGATCTCTTTAGTCAAAAGATTTCAATGCCCAAGTCGCGCTCTCATGCCATCGATAGCTCTCTCTATGCCGGAATACGTCCAGAGAAATTCCGCATATCCCGAACAGGTTCGACGGTGCGTGGCAACGTTTTAACTGGCGGACGAATCGAAGATGTTTCATATATCGGCGTGAGTACGCAGTATGTAGTTACAATGCCGTGGGGACAAGAGTTGATGGTCTTTGAACAAAACGATGATGGAGTTCCACCATTTAATAAAGGTGAAGAAGTTGTCATCTCTTGGGAGCCGAGCTTTACGTTTGGTCTACGAGGAGATGAGGACGTTGAAGCAGGCACTGAGGTAGATCCAGAGCAGTTAGATGAATAAAGAGTAATGAGCAGGACCTTGCCAAAGGTGCGTGTTCCCTACCTATTGTTATTTCCAGGTTTTGCATTTCTCTTTACTTTCTTTATTCTGCCAATTGCTAACTTAGCTCAGACCTCAACCCAAACTCCTATAGATGGGGGCGATACAGGTCAATACGAACAGAGCCTTGCATTTAGTAATTACATCAATGCCTTTCTCGAAAATAGAGAGCAGTTTGGCCGCTCATTTATGTACGCCTCCTTGGCAACTATTTTTGCCTTGGCTATCGCCTATCCGCTGGCATATGCAATTGCATTTAAATCAGGAAAGTTTAAGAATATTTTGTTGGTTTTAGTGGTTGCTCCTTTTTTTACCTCATTTTTGCTTCGCACAGTTGCGTGGAAACAGATCCTTGGTGAAGAGGGATTCTTGGTTCCAACTCTGCGCTCTCTGAATTTAATGGGTGATCAGACGACCATTACATCAACTTCAATCGCAGTAGTTGCAGGCATGACGTATAACTTTCTTCCCTTTATGACTCTGCCTTTGTATGCCTCACTTGAGCGCATTGACCCGCGCACAATAGAGGCATCTGGTGATCTTTATGCAAATGGAATAACAACTTTCCGCAAAGTTACGGTCCCGCTTTCGATGCCCGGTGTTGTTGCCGGCACTTTGCTGACATTTATTCCAGCTGCCGGTGACTACGTAAATGCCGCCATTCTCGGAAGTCCTAATACAAAGATGATCGGAAATGTTATTGAGTCACGCTA
>CAYHOY010000007.1:0-74651 GCA_964358665.1 uncultured Candidatus Planktophila sp.
CTCTTGCGCCAATTATCGGCTTCGGCCGCTTTAACTGCAGCTTCAACTGCATGGACACGTGCGTCCAGAGAGGCCCGCTTATCGCGATGAGTCATACCGATCTTGTTCCATTCGTTCATATGCTCTCGCAACGTTTTCTTTGCTTCATCTAGCTTCGTTATTGGCAGAATTGCTTCGATAAGTACGACAAGTTCTTCGCGCTTTATTAAATTACTTGCCATCGTTACATCGCGTTTTTCTAGATCTGCATTCTTAGCGGTGAAGAACTGATCCTGCGCGGCTTTAAAACGCGTCCACATCTTTGCATCATCACTTGGCTTGCCGCGACCCGTAGCTTTCCAAGCATCCATGAGTGTTTTAAAACGTTTGGCTGTTGGTACCCAATCAGTGGAGGTGGCTAAGCTTTCAGCTTCAGCGATAATCGCTTTTTTTGCCTCAGAGACAACGCTCTGTACCGCTTCAAGGGCGGCAAAGTGGGTGCGACGGCGCTTATCAAATTTATTACGCGAAGATGAGAAGCGTTTCCATAGTTCAGCATCTGTCGCTTTATCTAAACGTGGCGCCGATTTCCACTCATCTAAGAGAGTTTTTAATCGATCGCCCGTGCTCTTCCATGACTCACTCATCGCTAAAGACTCAGCCTCTGAAACTATTTTCTCCTTCTCAATCAAAATCTGTTCTAGGCGGGCTTTCTTAGCTGCAGTTTCAGCGGCCTTTTTAGCTTCATAAGCTTCACGATGTCCTTCAATCAATGGCTCGATCTGCTCAACCGATGCAGAGAGTGCCTCTAAATCACCGACGGCATTTAACTCTTTAATCGCATCGCGCAATTTTTTGACTGCGATATAGGCATCTGAAGGAACCAAGGCTCCGCTTTTAACCCGTGCTGCCAAAAGTGCAACTTCAGCGGCGAGCATTTCAAATTTGCGGACAAAGTATGTAAGAGCTTCTTCCGGTGATTTTCCCGGATATGAACCAACGGCTTTTTCGCCGCTAGATGTTCGAACATAGACCGTTCCATCGTCGTCTACTCGCCCAAATGCTGCAGGATCTCCAATCAACGCGCTTGCCGCTGTTGCTATAGGAAGTGGATGTATATCGGTCATGGTGGTGATCCTTTCAGCGCGTTGTTCAAGTGAACGTCGCTATGTATGGCGCGGGCTCTTTGAGATTTACCTCAAAGCGCGTGAATTCTTCGTTTATGTAGGGTAAAAGGTACCCTGTACTAGCCAGATAACGTCAATCGAGGATGCGGCCAAGGGATGAGGGGTAAAAGGATGCTTGTAGCCTCATTTGCCGCCCCAATGTTTGCAACTAACTGCTGGATCATCGCCAGCGCTCCAGGAGCAGAGTGCATAGTTATCGATCCAGGCATGCCCGATGTGAGCCATCAGCTATCTGCCATTCTCGATGAGTTCAAGCTCAAGCCCGTCGCCATCTTTGCTACTCATGGCCACTTGGACCACACTTTTTCAATTACACCTATCGCCGATGGATATAAGATTCCGGCATATATCCATAGTCAGGATCGGATCGCCCTTGCCTATCCCGAGCGCTGCCTGTCACCAGAATTTGCCGCGACATTGGCAGGCATGGAGTTTATTGAGCCAAGGGATGTAAGAGAATTGCGAAATGGAGAAGTTCTTGAGATTGTCGGGCTCGCAATCACGGCCATACATGCACCTGGCCACACGGCAGGCTCATTGATGTTTGAGATATCTAATGAACTTCTCATTAGTGGCGATGTTCTCTTTGCAGGCTCGATTGGCCGAACCGATCAACCGACCGGCTCAGCTAAAGAGATGGAAGAGAGTCTGCGAAAAAAAGTCTTACCCCTCGGCGACCACCTGCGGGTACTGCCTGGACATGGAGATGAAACAACGATTGGGCGCGAACGAAAATACAACCCTTATTTAAACTCACTTAAGCAGCGTTACTAATGGTCAATCAAAGAATTCAAGCCCCCAAAGGGGTGAGCGAGTATGTTCCTCCACGATCGAAATTATTTGAGTTCGTTCGTGAATCTTTGATTGCACCTGCCCGACTAGCGGGTTATCAACTCATGGAGCTACCTGTGTTTGAGGAGACTGAACTCTTTAGTAGAGGAGTTGGCGCTTCAACTGATGTGGTGACCAAGGAGATGTACACCTTTACCGATAGGGGAGCTCGTTCTATTACTTTGCGCCCTGAAGGAACTGCGGGGGCAATGCGCGCAGTTATCGAACATGGTTTAGACAGAGGTCGCTTGCCAGTAAAGATTTGGTATTCAGGTGCTTATTTTCGCGCCGAACGCCCGCAGGCCGGACGGTATCGTCAGTTCTATCAAGTTGGTGTTGAAGCGATTGGTTTAGATGATCCAGCAATTGATGCCGAAGTTATTGCTATCGCTGATGCTGGTTTCAAATCAATTGGATTGAAACAGTACCGCTTAGAAATTACAAGCCTTGGTGATGCACAATCGCGCGCGGCACATCGCGTTGAACTTCTGAAATATATTTCAACTCTTGATTTAGATGAAGATACTGCTTCCAGAGCTTTGATAAATCCTTTGCGGCTGTTTGATGATAAACGAGAAGTAATGAAAAACGCCATGGCGAAGGCACCTGTTTTGATGGACTATCTAAGCGATGCATCTCGGCAACATTTTGAAGAGGTAAAGAGTTATCTGGAAGTGCTAGGTATTTCATACCAACTCAATCCACGAATGGTGCGAGGTTTGGATTACTACACGGGTACTACTTTTGAGTTTGTACATGATCTCTTAGGTGCTCAATCTGGCATCGGCGGGGGTGGTCGCTATGACGGATTAATGGCCGAACTTGGAGGTCAAGAACTCTCCGGAATAGGTTTCGGCCTTGGGGTTGATCGTGCGCTGTTGGCAGCTGAGGCTGAAGGAGTAATTTCAATCGATGGATTTGTTTCGGATTTGTTCATCATTCCGCTCGGCAATCATGCAATGCAGAAGGTTTTGGAGCTAGCTACACAGTTACGAGGCTCTGGAAAAATAGTTGAAATCGCCTTCGGTGGACGCTCCTTAAAAACTGCAATGAAGGCTGCCGATAAGAGTGGCTCACGAAATGTCGTGGTGATTGGCGATGAAGAGATTGCATCTCAAAGCGTTGAACTGAAAAATATGAACACCGGAGTATCGGTTTCAGTTACAATTGAATCCTTAATCAACGCACTGTAGAAAGCGAAACCCCACATACTATGTTAAGAAGCCATGGCGCAGGCACGCTACGCAAATCTGATGCCGGCACAGTAGTTACATTGGCAGGCTGGGTTTCCCGCCGCCGCGATCATGGTGGTGTGGCATTTATTGATCTTCGCGATGCATCTGGTTCGGTGCAGGTGGTCATTCGTGATGAAAAAATCGCGGGCGCACTTCGCGCAGAATGGTGCTTACTAATCACTGGCGAAGTTCTCGCCAGACCAGCTGGTAATGAGAATTCAAATATTCCAACGGGTGAGATTGAAATTATGGGCGATACAGTTGTAGTCCTGAGTGAATCTGCCCCGCTTCCATTTCCTATTGATACCGGCAATGACTCAGATATTGGCGAAGAGGTACGCCTTAAATATCGATACTTAGATTTACGCCGAGAAAAACCTGCGGCGAACATACGACTTCGATCGAAAGTTACATCAACAATCCGACGTGTTATGGAAGATGAGTCTTTCCTTGAGATTGAAACACCCTATCTGACGCGTTCAACGCCAGAAGGCGCTCGTGACTTCCTTGTACCTGTTCGGCTCCAACCTGGAAGTTGGTATGCCCTGCCACAGTCTCCTCAACTATTTAAACAGTTATTAATGGTTGCAGGAATGGAAAAGTATTATCAGATAGCCCGTTGTTTTCGGGATGAAGATTTTCGAGCGGATAGACAGCCTGAATTCACTCAGTTAGATATTGAAATGTCCTTCATTGATCAGGAGGATATTTTGGCTGTGGCAGAAAAAATTGTCGCCAAAATTTGGTATGAGGTTCTTGGATACGAGGTTCAACTACCCTTGAAACGTATGACGTATGCCGAGGCTATGTCTCGATATGGATCGGATAAACCAGATCTTCGCTTTGGCAATGAACTCTCAGAGCAGACTCAATTTTTTGCCGAAACAACTTTTAGAGTTTTCCAAGCACCCTATGTTGGCGCGGTTGTGATGCCAGGGGGAGCAAGTTCTCCTCGACGCGAGCTTGATGCTTGGCAAGATTGGGCGAAAGCGCGAGGCGCAAAGGGTTTGGCCTATATTTTGATTGATGCCGATGGCGCTTTAGGAGGACCTGTTGCTAAAAATTTAAGCGAGAGTGAGTCCTCTGGAATTGCTGCAGCGACTGGGGCTAAACCTGGCGATGCAATCTTTTTTGCCGCAGGTGAGCGCAGTGCATCGCTAAATCTTTTAGGTGCTGTGCGACTTGAAATAGAAAAGCGTTGTGGACTTATTGCGCAGAATTCTTGGGAGTTTCTTTGGGTTGTAGATGCCCCAATGTTTGAACCGACAGAAAATGGGGGATGGACCGCTGTCCATCATCCCTTCACTGGTCCAAAACCTGAGTTTGCATCGAGCTTTGTCGACGATCCTGAACACGCATTGGCTTATGCCTATGACATAGTTTTAAATGGAACTGAGCTAGGTGGTGGCTCGATCCGTATTCATGATCAGAAGATGCAGAGCGATGTTTTCCGCGTCATCGGTTTAAGTGATGAGGAAGCGGCATCGAAATTCGGATTCTTGCTGGAGGCATTTAATTACGGCCCGCCTCCCCATGGCGGAATTGCCTTGGGTCTTGATCGAGTCTGCGCCTTACTGACTGGATCTGATTCAATTCGTGAAGTTATCGCTTTTCCAAAGACGGCCAGCGGGGGAGATCCTCTCACTGGAGCCCCGACTCCCATTACTGCCGCTCAACGAAAAGAGAGCGGCATTGATGGCGCACCAAAGAACGCTCCTCAGGTAGGCTAATTGCATGGGACCAGGTGGAATAGCAACTATCATTGCAGCGAGCGGACTCTTTATTATCGCTATCGCTATAAGTTATGTCGTAATTAGGGTAGGCCGATTTATTGATGAGGCCAAGCTCTCTCTAAAATCTCTGACCGATGAGACTGCACCTCTTATTGATGAGGTCCACACAACTATCACTCTTGTGAATGGCCCACTTAAGAGCTTCAATAAAATTACTAAGAACGCTGAAGACATCTCAGACAAAGTTGCTAGCGCAACGGATTCTTTTATGAATAAGAACGGCTCTGCAGTTAAAGTTGCCGGAGCTATTTTGGCCGCGGCTTCCAAGAAAAGGTCACGCTCTAAGAATAAGTCTGAGTGATCACAGTACGTGGAATCCGCCGAGATCCGTGCGCGCTGGCTGCGTTTTTTTGAGAGTGATAATCGCCAGGGTCTAACCCATACCGTAGTACCTTCGGCCTCACTTATCGCCGATGATCCGAATCTACTTTTAGTCAATGCCGGAATGGTTCCTTTTAAACCATATTTCTTGGGGGAGGTTAAACCACCTTTTAAGCGTGCAACCTCGGTGCAAAAATGTGTGCGCACATTAGATATTGATGAAGTTGGGAAGACCACACGCCATGCATCATTTTTCCAAATGTGTGGAAATTTCTCTTTCGGTGATTACTTTAAAGAGGGTGCTATCTCACTGGCTTGGGAACTATTAACCCGAGCAATCGATGATGGCGGTTATGGTTTTTCTCCAGATAAGTTATGGGTAACGGTTTTTCTAGATGATGATGAGGCTGCAGATATTTGGCATAAGAAAATAGGCGTACCCCTGGAACGAATTCAACGAATGGGAAAGAGCGATAATTTTTGGTCGATGGGTGTACCTGGCCCATGTGGACCCTGCTCTGAAATTTATTATGATCGTGGACCAGCCTACGGAAAAGATGGTGGACCGATCGCCGATGAAAATCGGTACATCGAAATCTGGAACTTAGTATTTATGCAAAATGAACGCGGAGTTGGTAGCGGCAAAGATGACTTCCCGATTCTCGGTGAATTACCTGCAAAAAGTATCGATACAGGCCTTGGCCTTGAACGAGTAACTTCAATTTTACAGGGTGTAGAAAATATCTATGAGATTGATACAACGATGCAGATTCTTAAAAAAGCATCAGAGTTAACTGGTGTGAAGTACGGGGCATCAGAGAGCTCGGATATTTCGTTGAGAGTCATTGCCGACCATGCACGCACATCTGCGATGCTCATTGGTGATGGCGTAACTCCTGGCAATGAAGGACGAGGATATGTACTGCGTCGCATGATGCGCCGAACGATTCGTAATATGCGCTTACTCGGCTCAATGGATCCCACTATGTCCGAACTAACCGTTGCAGCGATTGGGGCGATGGGTCCCCAATATCCTGAATTAGTCACCGATACAATGAGAATTCTCTCTGTAAGTGTTTCTGAAGAAGAGAGTTTTTTGCAAACATTAAAGAGTGGAACAACAATCTTTGATGGTGCAAGTGCTGCCTTAAAGAAGAGTTCAATATCGATTTTGCCAGCTGCCGAAGCCTTTAAACTCCATGACACATATGGTTTTCCATTTGATTTAACAGTTGAAATGGCACGTGAAGAGGGCCTTGAAGTCGACGAAGTTGGTTTTAGGCGATTAATGCAGGAACAGAAAGATAGAGCTAAAGCCGACTCTCGCGCCAAAAAGAGTGGGCATACCGATGTTACGCAATATCGCGCAATCGCAGATAAAAGCGGCAAAAGTGAATTCTGCGGTTATACATCGATTACGAGTGAATCTTTAATCACTGGACTCCTCGTTGATGGGATTTCGGTAAGCAACGTTGATGCAGGCTTTGACGTTGAGGTTATTTTAAATCGCACACCTTTCTATGCAGAAGGTGGCGGTCAGTTAGCAGATGCTGGGCAAATAATCTCAGCTAACGGCGCCATTATTGAAATCGAGGATGTGCAAACTCCAGTGCCGGGTGTCTTTGTTCATCGTGGTCGAGTAGTCAGTGGAAGCGTCGAAAGTGGAAGTCAGGCTCTTGCCCAGATTGATGTAGAGCGTCGAGCTGCGATTTCTCGAGCGCACACTGCAACACACATGGTACATAAAGCTTTCCGTGAAATTTTGGGGGAGACGGCTACGCAAGCGGGATCTGAGAACTCACCAGGACGTTTCCGCTTCGATTTTCCTTCGACTGGAGCTGTACCGGAGAGTGTAATTAACGAGGTTGAGTCTCGAGTAAATACTTTGTTGCTAGATAATTTGCAGGTTACTGCCGAAAATATGTCTCAGGCGCAGGCTAAAGAGATCGGCGCAATGGCCCTTTTCGGTGAGAAATATGGCGAGGTAGTTCGTGTCGTCAGCGTTGGAGATTGGGCACGAGAATTGTGCGGTGGAACTCACGTCCTTGCCTCTGGAGAGTTAGGTGTTGTTAAATTATTGAGCGAATCTTCTATCGGTGCAGGCGTGCGTCGGGTTGAAGCCTTAGTAGGCGTTGACGCATACAAGTTTTTGGCACGCGAACATATTTTGCTTAATTCATTGACGGCTTTAATCAAAGGTGCACGTGTTGAAGATTTACCCGAGCGAATTTCGGATTTACTCACGAAAATAAAAGATATTGAAAAGGAGATAGCGGGCCTTCGATCTGCAGGTGCTTTTGCTCAAGTTAAAGAAATCGCTAAAACTGCCGTCGAAATAAATGGAGTTTCAACCATCGTGGCTCTTCTTAGTGATGGAATCTCTGGTGAGGATTTAAGAAAAATTGCATTGGAACTTCGGGCACATTCTGCAGTAAGTGTCGTAGCACTAATTAGCGTTAACGATTCCAGACCAGTTTTAGTAGTGGCGGCAAGTGATGGTGCTAGAACCCTTGGATTTAGCGCAGGTGCTTTAGTTAAGATTGGCTCGACCATTCTTGGCGGTGGTGGTGGCGGTAAAGATGATTTCGCTCAAGGTGGCGGCACAGATGCATCGAAAACCGTACAGGCCCTGGAAGCGATCACCACCGCGCTTAAGGGGTAATTGCGCCCATGCAAAGAGGTCGTCGTATTGCCTTTGATTACGGCGATGTTCGAATTGGGGTGGCGATTTGTGATGCCGATGGGATTTTGGCCACACCTCTAACAACTCTACGAAGTGCTGACAAAAAATTGAAGAATAAAATACTGGAAATTTTTCAAGAGTTCGAACCTATAAAGATATATGTAGGCAGACCCTCAAATATGGATGGGAGTTCTGGATCTGCCGTTGGTAAAGCTTTGGAATTTCGAGATTTTCTTCTGACTTTAACTAATTCTCCTATAGAACTTATAGATGAACGATTATCGACGGTAAGTGGCGCCAGAAGTTTGCGCGATTCTGGAGTACGTTCGAAAGAATCCAAATCTAGGATTGATGAAGCCGCAGCAGTTGCGATACTAGAGTTTGCACTCTCGATTGAAGAGAATCGAACGTGAAATTTAAACCCTTAGTTTTGGCTATGGTCTTTGTTCTTGCATTGACCTATTCGCTTCATCTGATTCGAAGCAACACTTCAACTGCTCCGGATTATGCCACTCGAGTGATTGGTGTTAATGAGCCTGAGGTAGTTGTGGACATCGCATCTGGGGCATCGGGTTACGAGGTGGCAGAACTTCTATTTAAATACAAAGTTACTAAATCCGTTTCGGCATATTTTAGGTTGGCAGTTTCGAATAAAAACTCAGAAAAAGTTTCTCCAGGCTCTCATCGACTCACTCTATCCATCTCTGCGGCGCAAGCTCTTGAACAATTACTTGATCCAAAGCGCATTCCAAATCTGATCAAAGTTTTTGAAGGTGCTTGGAGTGAGGAGATTCTTGATTCACTACTCGCAAATGGATTTAAGCAAGCTGAAGTATCGCAAGCTCTCGATTCGCTAATTCTCCCTTCAGGATTTAGTAGTCCAGAAGGTCTACTTTTCCCCGCTCAATATAGTTTTCCACGGCAAACCAGTGCAATTCAGGTGCTCCAAGCAATGGTTAATCGATTTCAAAGTGAGAAATTTGGACAGGAGATTCTTAACGCCTCAGGCACATATACACCATTACAGTTATTGACAATTGCCTCCATTGTGCAAGCTGAAGGCGATACCGCAGACTTTAGTAGAGTTGCTCGAGTAATTTTGAATAGGCTCGAAATTTCTATGCCTCTTCAGATGGATTCAACCGTTCACTATATTAAAAAAGTCCGTGGTCAAATATTTTTAAGTACCTCATCAACGCTCATAGATTCCCCTTACAACACTTATAAAAGATATGGATTACCTCCAACCCCGATTGGAAATCCTGGGGCGCGCGCAATGGAGGCGGCATTAAATCCTGCCGCTGGAGATTGGCTCTATTTCATCACCGTTGCACCTGGAGATACTAGATTTACTGCATCTCACGACGAGTTCGTTTCGTGGAAGTCTTTGTATCAAAAAAATAGGAAGGCGGGTGCATTCGATTGATTAAAGCGGCCGTCCTTGGTTCTCCGATCTCTCACTCTCTAAGTCCATTACTTCATACCATTGCATATGCCGAACTAGGTCTCGAGTGTGAATACACTCGCATTGATGTTAAATCAGGAGAACTGAAGGGTTTCCTGGAAAATTGTGGCCCAACATGGTCAGGTTTTTCTCTTACGATGCCGCTTAAAGAAGAGGTGTTGAATTTTTCTACTTCTATTTCCCCATTAGCCGCTCGAATACGAAGTGCTAATACCTTAGTACAAAGCCCTTCGCAGACCTGGAGCGCTTCAACGACCGATGTCGCAGGCTTTACTCATGCCTTATCAGCACATGGAAGAGATGCTGGTGGTGGTGTGATGATTATCGGAGGCGGAGCTACGGCGCGAGCAGCCGTTTCCGCATGTGATGGAGTTTCATCTCGAATAAGCGTTATGGTCCGCTCATTATCTAGAGCCAAAGAAATTGAAAACTCTGTTGAATATTCGAATGTAGAGTTTGTTGAGTGGGGTGATACAAACCTCTTTGAAATGTCTGATTTAATTATCTCAACGGTTCCAGAAGGTGTTTCAGATTCACTTGTGAAAAACTTTCCATCAAAGCCATCAGGTATCTTCTTTGACGTTCTTTACAAACCTTGGCCAACTGCGGCCTTGAAAACATGGAGCGATCTAGGAGGTCAGGTCGTGGATGGTTTAGATCTATTAATTCATCAAGCAATCGATCAAGTTGCGATTTTTTCTGGTCAATTTGTTGAGCGTTCAAGCATGGCGCAGCTGATGCGACAGCAAGGATTAAAGGCATTGAAACCATCCACATAGGTTTTATTCGTTAAATTCTCACCGCCTATCATCTATCCATGTTTATACTTGCGATTTTTGCGATTCCAATCTGCATCTCTGATTGGCGCTATCGGCGGATTCCGAATATCTATCTCATTGTCATGCTCTATCTCATTCTTGCTTTACGTCTCTTTATCCCTATCAAATCAATTGCGGTAATCTCTGGAACCGCCTTGTGTGCCATGCTGCTTTATAAGGTGGGGATGGGGGCCGGAGATGCCAAACTCTTAGTAATTACTGCGCTAGCCCTGAATCTGCCGAATTTTGGTGCATTGTTGCAATTGGCAACGTGTATCCATGTAGCAGCGGTTCTGCAGATAATTCTTATGTGGCTATATTCGGCACAATTGCCTAAAAGTATCCCACTGGCCTTTGCAATATTTTCTGGCTCGGCACTCTATTTGGCTGCAGGTATGAGCACATCTCTGAGACAATACGCAGATGCGTTGGTTAACAGCTGGTGAATCCCATGGTCAAGCCCTCAGTGCAATTATTGAAGGGATACCTGCGTCGGTTGCCGTAACAACCACCGACATTGATTACCACCTAACCCGCAGGCGTTTAGGGGTTGGGCGCGGAGCCCGGCAAAATTTTGAGGCCGATAAAACCACGATTCTTGGTGGCATTCGATTGGGATTAACACAAGGTGGGCCTATTTCGATTCAGATCGATAACTCCGAATGGCCAAAGTGGGAAAAAATTATGTCGCCAGATCCCATTCCAACGCAGGAGATTGAGAATTTAGCGCGTAACGCACCTTTGACACGTCCAAGACCAGGTCATGCAGATTTAGTAGGAATGCAAAAATATAATTTAAATGATGCACGTCCAATTTTAGAACGTGCCAGTGCCAGAGAGACTGCATCTCGCGTAGCACTCGGTGCTGTGGCGCGCATTTTTCTTGAACAAAGCGTAGGCATTACGATTTTAAGTCATGTTCTTTCAATCGGCACTGTAAGTCTGCCAGACACAACACAACTTCCTCAAGTCGGTGATATGAAGCGAATAGATGAGGATCCAGTTCGATGCGCTGACCCAATCACGAGTGCGCTTATGGTGGCTGAAATTGAGAACGCTCATTCAGATGGAGATACTCTGGGTGGAGTTATAGAGGTTTTAGCATTTAATATGCCGCCCGGACTTGGCTCTCATGTACATTGGGATCGCCGTTTAGATTCTCGTTTAGCAGGTGCGGTAATGGGAATTCAAGCGATTAAGGGCGTCGAAATTGGAGATGGCTTTGAAACCGCTTCGAGGCGGGGAAGTGTTGCCCACGACGAGATTGAAAAGTCTAGTGATGGACGAATCGTTCGCCGAAGCGATCGCGCCGGTGGCACTGAAGGTGGAATGTCAAATGGTGAAATCTTGCGTGTGCGAGCGGCCATGAAACCAATATCAACAGTGCCAAAAGCTTTGGACACTATCGATGTTGCAACGGGCTTACCGGCGAAAGCGATTAATCAGCGTTCAGATGTCTGTGCAGTTCCTGCAGCGGGGGTAGTCGCCGAAGCTATGGTCGCTCTGGTTTTAGCCGAGGCAGTTCTTGAAAAATTTGGTGGAGATAGCGTGAGTGAGACCAAGCGAAACTTCGAAAGCTATATGCAGAACTTAAATTTTAAGTAGGTAGTGCACGTGCCATACGCAATTCTCATTGGTCCGCCTGGGAGCGGAAAAAGTAGTGTAGGTAGAGCTCTGGCAAAAACACTTGGAGTTGGCTTTATTGACTCAGATAACGTGGTGGAAAAGAAGTCTGGTAGAAAGATTTCAGATATTTTCGTAAATGATGGTGAAGACGTGTTTAGAGATTTAGAGTTTGAAGCGCTCACCAACTCCTTAAAAGATACGAACTCGGTCCTCTCTCTTGGAGGGGGAGCACCAATCTCTGAGCGTGCACAAGCCGCACTTACCGGCACGGAATATCCAATAGTTTTTCTGGATGTTTCTCTTTCGGTTGCTGCGCCACGTGTAGGTTTTAATCGCGATAGACCTTTACTTCTTGGAAATCCACGTGCTCAATGGCAAAGCCTCTACGATGCAAGGCGACCAATTTATGAGAAACTAGCGACAATAGTAATTAAAGTTGATTCTATGAGTATTGAAGACATCGTTCACTCTATAAAATCGGAGATATAAGTGAAATTTATTGAGGTTAAAGCCGAACACAATTACAACGTGATAGTTGATTGTGATTGGCGATTTCAACTTCTCACTCTTGCACAGAACAGGAGTAGAGTGGGGATTATTCACACTGAAGAAATGGCATCTTCCGTTGAATTTGATTGTGATAGTGAGGTTTTCTATTTCGCCGTTCCAGATGGCGAAGACGCTAAGAGTTTTAAAAATCTGATTTCACTATGGAACTGGCTTGCCTCCGCAGGCTTCACGCGCTCTGATTTAATTGTCGGAGTTGGAGGAGGCGCGGTAACAGATGTCTCTGGTTTTGCTGCCGCAACGTGGCTTCGCGGTATTGACTGGGTCGCCATCCCAACGAGTATTGCTGGAATGGTCGATGCTTCAGTTGGAGGAAAGACTGGAATTAATAGTGAGTTTGGTAAGAATTTGATTGGCGCTTTTCACTCTCCAATTAGTGTTCTCATTGATACATCGTGGTTGTCGACACTTTCAGATCGCGATTTTTGTGCAGGCATGGCCGAAGTAGTCAAATGTGGTTTTATTGCAGACAAAGCCATCCTAGATTCCTTAGCTGGAAAAGAGTTTTCCGCTCTTCGTGAAGATCTACCAACTGTGATTGGCCTTATTTGCGCGGCAGTGACAGTGAAGGCGGCTGTCGTTTCGGAGGATTTCAAAGAGAGTTTTGGTAGAGAGATTCTAAATTACGGACACACTTTGGGTCATGCCGTGGAGATGCACTCCAAATACTCATTGCGTCACGGAGAAGCGATCTCCATCGGTTTGGTATTTGCCGCAGAGTTAGCCCATTTAAAGGGATATTTGAGCAAGGAGTTAGTCGATGCACATCGCGAAGTTTTAAGCGGTCTTAATCTACCGATTTCATATCCGCGCTCTGCATGGTCAGAATTATTGCCAATGCTTGCATTAGATAAAAAATCACGTGGAACCATGATGCGCTTTGTAGCTATCACCGATATTGGAAAGTGCATTCGCATAGAAGGAGTGAGCCAAAGCGAGCTCTTGACCGCATATGAGAGAGTTAGCTCATGAATATTTTAGTAATCAATGGTCCAAATCTTGCGCGCCTAGATATTCGAGACTCTTCAGTCTATGGAGATCTCAACTATGGGGAGTTAAAGAGTTTAATCGAAAGCGCTGCACAGCAACACGGTTTTTCTGCCGATGTTCGGCAGAGTGATGATGAGGCGACGATTATTGGTTGGCTACATGAGGCGACCGATCTAAATCTGCCGGTAATAATTAATCCAGCGGCTTTCACGCATTACTCTTTTGCAATTCGCGATGCAGCAGAGTTAGTGAATTCACCTTTGATCGAGGTTCATCTGTCTAACCCGATGGCGCGCGAAGAGTTTCGCCATACATCAGTAATCTCGGGTGTTGCACATGGAACTATCGCGGGATTTGGCCCGAATTCATATGTATTAGCGATTATTGCGCTTAAAAACTTGATTGGTTAGGCGAACCGAGCACTATCAATGAGCGGGTATCCTTAACCCCTTGCTATCACAACGGATAGTCGATTTTACTCAATGAGTGGAGCTTTAACTGTGGCAACAACAGCTGATTTGAAAAATGGAATTACTTTGGATATTGAGGGGCAGCTGTGGAATGTTATTGAATTTCAACATGTGAAGCCAGGTAAGGGCCCTGCTTTCGTACGCACTAAGTTGAAATCAGTTTTGACTGGCAAGGTTATTGATAGAACCTTCAATTCTGGAGTTAAGATTGATATCGAAATTTTAGAAAAACGCGATATGCAGTTCCTATATAAAGAGGGTGAAGATTTTGTATTTATGGATTCAAAAACCTACGATCAAATGACAATCTCTATGGCAACGGTCGGCGAAATGTCTAACTACATGCTGGAAAATACCGATGCAGTCGTCGCAGTTCATGATGGTAATCCCCTGTATATCGAATTAGCCGCCGCGGTGCCTTTAAAGATCACATATACCGAGCCTGGAATACAAGGGGATCGTTCCTCAGGTGGAACTAAGCCTGCCACCGTTGAGACTGGAATTGAAATCCAAGTTCCATTATTTATTAAGCAGGATGAGATTGTTATGGTGGATACGCGTGATGGCTCTTATCAAGGCCGCGCTAACTAGTGTCGGCTCGCAGTAAGGCAAGAAAAGCCGCGTTGGATCTTCTCTACGAGGCCGATATACGCGGAACTAATGCTGTAGAGACACTTGCCTCACGTGATGGAGGCGATGAGGGTCCAGAGGCTAGGCCTATTCGTGAATACACGCGCGAATTAGTTATCGGTGTAGGCGATAACTATCGTAAAATCGATGAACTTATAACCACATATGCTCAAGGCTGGGATATGGATCGATTACCGGCAGTGGATAGAAATATTCTCAGAATTGGCATCTTTGAGATTCTCTGGGCCACTTCTATTCCCGATGGAGTGGCCATCGATGAGGCGCTACTGCTTGCTAAAGAGTTATCAACTGATAACTCTGCGGGATTTATCCATGGAGTCTTAGGAAGAATCTCTTCAATAAAAGAGAGTTTGGCTATTTAGCTTCTATGAGTAATCTCTGTGAGCGCAGGATTTCCTCTAACTCATTCTGATGTATACCAATCGCCGCGGCGAGGAGAATCAGATCGCTGCTTCGCAGTGATATGAGCTCTCCATTCCAATCATTTCGAAGTTTTACGATCTCTCCAGTGAAGGTAACTGCACTTCGCAGGGTTGAGGTGATTCGTAGAGGTAATGTGGAATCTGCCATTACTTTTCGAAATCGTCGTAGATCTAGAGTTACGGAGTTGGCTTTTCCAACAGGTTTCTCGGGCTCTTCCAAGAGGTAACTCAGCGGAACTCCATAGAACTCTGCAATTACTATCGCCATCCGTACGCTCAACGTACGATCCCCCCTCTCATAAGAGCCGAGCACTACGGCTCGAATACGGCGATTACTAGCTACTTCTACCTGGTGCAGCGTTAAACCCTTCGCAATGCGAATTGCGCGCACTCTCGATGTAACAAGCTCAATTGTTGTCATACGGGCGAGATTACTGCGGGGCACAGACACGGAGGATTTTTTATCCACACCTTTAGTGGAGCCGGTGATATAGTACCGACGTATCCTTTAACGACCCGTCCTGAGAGATGGGGAAGGAGTTTTTTTATGAGCGTTGCGCTGCAAGCGTCCGATATTTCTCGGGCATTAATTCGTATATCCCACGAAATTTTAGAGGCGAACTCTGACTCATCACAGATTACTCTTTTAGGTATTCCAACTCGTGGGGCACATCTTGCCCTTCGCATCGCTGCGATTATGGGGGAGATCGCCGCCCATCAGATACCAGTAGGCATGCTAGATATCACCATGCATCGAGATGATCTTCGAATGAGAGCGCCACGAGCGATTATGCCGACCTCGATTCCACCTGAAGGCGTTGATGGGCGAGAGTTAATTCTCGTAGATGATGTTCTATTCTCTGGACGAACAATTAGAGCGGCTCTCGATGCCATCGGGGAGATCGGCCGACCCCATACTGTTCAACTGGCCGTACTCGTAGATAGAGGTCATCGTGAGCTTCCCATTCGCGCAGATTTTGTTGGGAAAAATCTTCCGACATCAATTTCTCAGTCGGTGAAGCTGCATCTGACCGAGCTGGATGGCCTGGATGAAGTAGTGATTGAGGAAATCTAATGCGCCATTTACTGTCAGTTTCAGAGTTAACAAAGATCCAAGCGATTTCGATTCTTGATACTGCAAGTGAACTGGCGCGTATAAGTGAGGGTACAGTAAAAAAACTTCCTACACTCCGCGGACGTACAATCGTTAATCTCTTTGCCGAAGATTCAACACGTACGAGAATTTCCTTTGAAGCCGCAGCTAAACGTCTATCGGCAGATGTAATTAATTTCTCGGCTAAAGGCTCGAGTTTAAGCAAAGGTGAGTCTTTAAAAGATACCGCATTGACGTTGCAGGCCATGGGCGCTGATGCTGTTGTTATTCGCCACAGCGCCTCAGGTGCACCACAACGATTAGCTGATTCGGAATGGATGAAAGGCACAGTAATTAATGCGGGGGATGGAACTCATGAGCATCCTAGCCAAGCACTCTTGGATGCATTCACGATTAGAAAACACTTAGGAAAGGGCTCTAGCGATCTACATGGAATTCGAGTCGCAATTGTTGGAGATGTGTTGCATTCGCGCGTTGCTCGCTCAAATGTTTTGCTTTTAAAACTGTTAGGAGCCAGCGTTGTTTTAGTCGCACCTCCTACGCTACTTCCAGTCGGCGTTGAGTCTTGGCCAGTCACAATTTCCTATGACCTAGACAGTATTATTCCAACCGTTGATGTAGTCATGATGTTGCGCGTCCAACAGGAGCGAATGGGTGATCTCTATTTTCCGAACGCCCGCGAATATTCTCGGTACTTTGGATTAAATGCCGAACGTTTAAAATCCCTGTCTGCAAACTCAATCATTATGCATCCTGGGCCGATGAATCGTGGTCTGGAAATTGCCGCTGAAGTTGCCGATAGTGCACGTTCGGTGATCGTAGAACAGGTTGCTAACGGAGTCAGTGTTCGAATGGCTATTTTGTACGTCTTACTTGCCGGTCAACCTTTGGAAACAGGTA
Organism: uncultured Candidatus Planktophila sp.; assembly: GCA_964358665.1. GTDB lineage: Bacteria > Actinomycetota > Actinomycetes > Nanopelagicales > Nanopelagicaceae > Planktophila. The sequence continues at coordinate 17,053 of CAYHOY010000007.1, forward strand.
ACAAATGACAACGACTAATCGCTACTTGTTAAAAGCTGGAATATTGCCACAGGGAGATCGCGCCGACCTTCTCATTGTCGATGGTCTTATCCATTCAATCTCGCCAAATATCGTCGATAGTGAGGCGATGGTTTTTGAACTGTCTGGATCCGTGATATTGCCAGGTTTGGTCGATCTACATACCCACCTTCGCCAACCCGGTCGGGAGGATGCAGAGACCGTTGTATCTGGCTCACAATCTGGCGCTAAGGGCGGTTTCACCGCGCTCTCTGCGATGGCCAATACTTCACCCGTTGCCGATAATGCCGGTGTCGTCGAACAGGTTTTTCGATTAGGCCAAGAGGCCGGTCTTGTGGATGTATTTCCAATTGGTGCGGTTACACAAGGACTCAAAGGTGAATCTCTCTCAGAAATCGGCGCCATGGCCGATTCGATTGCAGGAGTGAGAGTTTTTAGTGATGATGGAAACTGTGTTTCCGATCCATTAGTAATGCGGCGCGCACTTGAGTACATCAAGAAATTTAACGGTGTTATCGCTCAACACGCACAAGAGCCTCGATTAACCGTTGGATCACAAATGAATGAGGGCAGTGTATCTGCGATTCTTGGTCTGAAAGGATGGCCGGCCGTTGCGGAGGAAGCGATTATTGCGCGTGATGTTTTATTGGTTGACCATGTTAAATCGCGTTTACACATCTGCCATGTAACAACTGCCGGGGGAGTAGAGATAATTAGATGGGCCAAGGCACGCGGGATTAATGTCACCGCTGAAGTTACGCCACATCATTTGTTATTAACCGATGAGTTAGCTCGCTCCTATGATCCTATTTTCAAAGTTAACCCCCCTCTACGTAGCGAGAGGGATGTAATGGCCTTGAGAGAGGCACTGGCCGATGGAACCATCGATATTGTTGCTACCGACCATGCACCGCATAGCGTTGAATCCAAAGAGTGTGAATGGCAAGAGGCAAGTTTTGGAATGCTCGGGTTGGAAACTGCGATTTCAATAGTTCAAAAAACGATGGTGGATACTGAATTGTTAACGTGGGCCGGTGTTGCAGATCGTCTTTCTAGTGCACCTGCACGAATAGGTGGTTATGAAAACCACGGTAATAATTTGGCAATAGGTTCGAAAGCTAACATCACGATTATTGATCCCAGTGCAACGTGGATTGTTGACCGAGATCTCGTAGCCTCTAAGAGTCGAAATACTCCATTTCATGGTTTTGAACTACCTGGTGTTGTAACGCACACATTTTTTAATGGGCTACCAACACTCATAGATGGTTTACTGGTTTCAAAAGAGGTTGGATTATGAGCGGTGCGTTTTTTGTTTTAGATGACGGTCGAATATTTGAGGGTACAGCGTGGGGTGCTACTGGAAAGAGTTTTGGTGAAGCGGTATTTCAAACCGGTATGACTGGTTATCAAGAGACTTTAACCGATCCCTCTTATCACAAACAGGTCGTTGTCATGACTGCGCCTCATATTGGTAACACTGGTGTCAACTCTTTTGATAATGAGTCGAAGAAAATTTGGGTCGCTGGCTTTGTAGTACGTAATCCTTCTACGCTATCGTCGAACTGGCGTAGTGAGAGAGATTTAGAGAGCGAGCTCATTGCCCAGGAAATAGTAGGAATTCAAGGCGTGGACACACGGGCAATCACCCGTCACTTACGTGAGCGCGGTTCGATGCGTGTCGGAATCTTTTCAAACTTAGATTTAACACGCGAAGAAATGGTCGTAGAAGTTCGAAAAATTGAAATGATGTCCGGAGCTTTTCTAGTCGCCGATGTTTCGACCCCGATTACATATGTTGTTCCTGCCATTGGACCGAGAAAGTTTGTGGTCGCTGCACTGGATTTGGGAATTAAGGCTGCAACGCCTCGAGCATTGGCAGAAAGAGGAGTTGAAGTTCATGTACTTCCATACAACTCAACTCTCGAAGAGATTATCGAACTTAATCCCGATGGCGTATTTCTTTCCAATGGCCCTGGAGATCCCGCCACAATGGTGGATGCCATCGAACTTGTAAGAGCGTTACTCCTTAGGCAAATCCCCATTTTTGGAATCTGTTTCGGACATCAGATATTGGGTAGAGCGCTCGGTTTTGAAACCTACAAATTAGATTTTGGTCACCGCGGTATTAACCAACCTGTTTTAGATAAAAATACAGGCAAAGTAGAGATCACATCACATAATCATGGCTTTGCGCTTAAAGCTCCGAGTGATGCGAAATTTTCAACCGTGTACGGTGAGGGAGAAGTTACTCATATATGTCTCAATGATGGAGTAGTGGAGGGTTTACAACTGCTAGATCGTCCAGCCTTTTCTGTGCAATACCACCCGGAAGCGGCGGCAGGTCCACACGATGCGGCATATCTTTTCGATCGTTTTGTCGATTTGATGAGCATGAGAGTGCGTACCTGATGCCACTAGACCTTTCTATTAAGTCAGTATTGGTAATTGGAAGTGGCCCGATAGTTATTGGACAAGCATGTGAGTTCGATTACTCAGGTACTCAAGCTTGTCGGGTTTTGCGCGAAGAGGGAATTCGAGTAATCCTCGTAAACTCTAACCCTGCAACAATTATGACGGATCCTGAGTTCGCCGATGCTACTTATATTGAACCCATCACTTCTGAAGTTATTGAAAAGATTATTGCTTACGAAAAGCCAGATGCAGTTCTGGCAACTTTAGGTGGACAAACTGCACTCAACGCAGCAATCGAGTTATTTGAACGAGGTATCCTTTCTAAATACGGTGTTCGTTTAATTGGCGCTGATGTTGCCGCAATAAATCGTGGAGAAAATCGCGAACTTTTCAGAGATATTGTGGCGAAAGTCGGTGGTGAATCGGCTCTTTCAATTATCTGCCATTCGATGGAAGAAATCTTAGCTGCAGTTGAAAGTTTGAACTATCCAGTCGTCGTTCGCCCATCTTTTACAATGGGGGGACTTGGATCCGGAATTGCCTTTGACAGAAATGAGCTCGAACAGATTGCCGGCGCAGGTCTTCGTTACAGTCCAACCTCAGAAGTCTTATTGGAAGAATCGATTATCGGTTGGAAAGAGTTTGAACTAGAAGTTATGCGAGATCACAAAGACAATGTCGTTATTGTATGCAGTATAGAAAATGTTGATCCCATGGGTGTTCATACAGGTGATTCAATAACCGTTGCTCCAGCTATGACACTGACAGATGTTGAATATCAAAAACTGCGGAATTTATCTCTTGACATTATCCGAGAGGTTGGTGTTGATACAGGTGGATGCAACATTCAATATGCAGTCAATCCTGTTAATGGCAGAATCTTAGTTATTGAAATGAATCCACGAGTTTCTCGTTCAAGTGCACTTGCTTCGAAAGCTACTGGATTTCCAATCGCAAAAATTGCAACTAAATTAGCAATCGGTTACACATTAGATGAGATAGACAATGACATTACCAAAGTTACTCCTGCCTCCTTTGAACCAACTTTGGACTATGTAGTTGTCAAAGTTCCACGATTTGCTTTTGAAAAGTTCTCGGATGCAGATCCGAGATTGACGACCACGATGAAAAGTGTTGGAGAGGCGATGGCTATAGGCCGCTCCTTCTCAGAGGCGTTAATGAAGGCGCTTCGATCTTTAGAGCGCAAAGAAGCGATTTTTACCTGGCCTATTGTGAGTCAGAGCGAATGTGATGGGCTTTTACATGCAATGCAAACACCAACCGAGTATCGCTTGCAACAAGTACAGCGCGCCCTGTGGGGTGGGGCGACAATTGATCAAGTGTTTGAAGCCAGCAGAATTGACCCTTGGTTCTTACGACAGATTCAAACCATCAATGAACAAGCCGCGTTAATTGCCCTACCCGGCGAATTAAGTGCCAATGTTTTAAAATCTGCAAAAGCATCAGGGTTTTCAGATAATCAAATTGCATTGCTACGTGGAATTTCTGAGGACGAAGTACGTCGCATGCGTCACCATCTATCTATTCGACCAGTGTATAAAACTGTTGATACATGCGCAGCAGAGTTTGAAGCTTTTACTCCGTACCATTACTCCTGCTACGAGGAAGAGAGTGAAGTTCGAATCAGAAGTACGCCGGCCATTATTATTTTAGGTAGTGGGCCAAATCGTATAGGTCAGGGAATTGAGTTTGATTATTCATGTGTTCATGCCTCTTTCGCACTCCGTGAGGCAGGTTTTGAAACTATTATGATTAATTGCAATCCTGAAACTGTTTCAACCGATTACGACACAAGTAATAGACTTTATTTTGAGCCTCTGACTTTAGAGGATGTTTTAGAGGTAATACATGCTGAAACCCTTGCCGGTCCTTTATTGGGAGTAATTACTCAACTTGGGGGCCAGACCCCATTGGGATTGGCAGCGCAATTAAAAGCTAATGGTGTAGTAATCCTTGGAACGAGTCCCGAAGCAATTAATTTAGCTGAAGAGCGTGGCGCTTTTGGAGAGATTTTGTTGGAACAAAGCCTTAATGCGCCCGAGTTTGGAATGGCTTCATCAGAGTTAGAGGCTAAGAGAATCGCAACACGAATAGGATATCCAGTTTTGGTACGACCATCATTTGTTTTAGGTGGCCGAGGTATGGAGATTGTTTATGATGATGATGCTTTAGGTGGCTTTATTACTAGAGCCACAGACATAACCCCCGATCATCCAGTTTTGGTAGATCGCTTTTTAGATAGTGCAGTGGAAATTGATGTTGATGCTCTTTTTGATGGATCTGAACTCTTTCTTGGTGGGGTGATGGAGCATATTGAAGAGGCTGGAATACACAGTGGTGATAGCGCTTGCGTTCTACCCTCTATGACCATCACAAGCTCCCAGCTTGAAGCTATTAAATCGGCGACCTATAAAATTGCTCACAGCGTCGGCGTTCTTGGTCTGATTAATATTCAATTTGCAATTGCCGATGAGATTCTTTATGTCCTGGAGGCTAATCCCAGAGCATCGCGAACCGTGCCATTTGTAAGCAAAGCCACTGGTGTTGCGCTGGCTAAAGCGGCGGCACGCATCGCGCTAGGTGCAACTATCGCCGAGCTACGTACCGAAGGGCATTTGCCAGCTACGGGAGATGGCGTTGCTAAGGGAGTAAGTGTCAAAGAGGCTGTGTTACCGTGGAATCGTTTTCGGCGTACAGATGGAAGAGGTGTGGATTCGGTTTTAGGTCCTGAGATGCGTTCAACGGGTGAAGTGATGGGAATTTCTCCGGGATTTGGCGAAAGTTATGCTAAATCTCAGATAGCGGCCTTTGGTCCGCTTCCCAAGGCTGGAACGGTTTTCATCTCCTTGGCCGATAAAGATAAGTTATCGGGTGTGGCACCAGCGGCGGGATTAATCGAGTGTGGCTTTAAAGTACTGGCTACTCAAGGTACTTCTGAGTTTCTAGCCCTGCACAGAGTAGTTTCGATTCCAGTTCGTAAAAACTCAGATGGATCAGGTCCAATGGGGGAGCGAACAATCGTTGAAATCATTAGCGCTGGGGAAATCAATTTGGTAATTAATACTCCTGTTGGTCGCGGCACAAGAGCCGATGGTTGGCTAATCCGTACCGCGGCGGTGCAGCGCTCAATTCCAATCATCACAACGACGGCCGGGTTTAACGCAGCTGTCGAGGGAATTCGTTTTCTTCAATCCAATGAGCTATCAATCAAGCCTCTTCAGGAATGGCTTTCATAAGATGGCAACAATAAATAAGGCTGCCGCGCAGATTAAGGCAACTTTAGTTGGTAACAAACGCGTTGGGCAGTATCACCAACTTATTCTCAGTATCGGTGAAATCGCGCATCAATGCAGGCCGGGAAACTTTGTGGCAATAAGTGTTGGGGGGGAGAGTTCGCGGATGGTGCTTCGCCGCGCTTTTGCAATCTCACGTGTTTCAGAGAGTTCCTCTTTTGGCGGGATAATGGAGTTGATAGTCGCCCCACATGGCTCCGGAAGTAAATGGCTGTGCGCACAAAGCGAGGGAGCGGTTTTAGATGTTGTTGTCCCACTAGGAACCGCATTCGGAATTCCTACTGAGCCTGTACAGGTACTTCTAGTTGGTGGTGGATATGGATCCGCACCTCTCTTTGGATTAGCTGAAGTATTGCATGCGCGGGGTTGTCGTGTTGATATGTTATTGGGAGCGAGTACTGCTGGAAAAATATATGCACCAATGGAGGGTAAACGTGCAGTTAATTCGCTTCGAATTTTTACTGAAGATGGATCTATGGGGCAATTAGGTCGAGTAACCGATCCGATCAGATCTCTGATCGAGGATTTGGATATTGCTGTAATTTATTCATGTGGTCCGATGCAGATGTTGGCGGCGATTAATGAGATTACAACTGGCACCGATGTTATCCATCAGTGCGCAGTGGAAGAGTCGATGGCATGTGGAATTGGTATCTGCATGACTTGTGTTCTGCCGGTAAAAGACGAGGCAGGAGATGTCTCGATGCTTCGCTCTTGTATAGATGGCCCAGTTATGGATGGTTCTTCAGTGGTGTGGGACAAAGTTGGTCAAGTACTATGAACCAATTAGATTTTTCAACAACAATTGGTAATGCTTGGTTTCCCTCGCCGATATTCACGGCAAGTGGATGTGCAAGCTCTGGTCGCGAATTAGCTCAATTTTTCCCACTTCATGAAATTGGTGGAGTAGTTACAAAATCTATTATGAATAAGGCGCGTACTGGAAGACCAACTCCACGAATGGCAGAAACACCAAGCGGTATGCTCAATTCAATTGGTCTACAAGGACCTGGTATCGATGCCTTTATTGCTAAGGATATTCCTTACTTAATTGAGCAAAAGGCGCGAATTATCGTGTCAATCGCGGGAGAAACCATTGAAGAGTACGCAACTCTTGCTCGCAAGTTGCGATCTGTTGCCGGCATTAGTGCGCTCGAAGTAAATATCTCCTGTCCAAATGTTGAAAACCGGGGGTTTGTATTTGCTTGTGATCCAGATGCTTCACGTAGGGTAATTGATGGCGTTCGTCGCACTATCGGTGGCGAAATTCCGATTATCGCCAAACTATCACCTGATGTCACAGATTTAGTTGCCATCGCTCAAGGAGTTGTTGATTCTGGTGCCGATGCTTTAGCTCTGATTAATACTGTTCTTGGAATGGTTATCAATTTAGATACCATGCGTCCGCATTTAGGTGGCACAACTGGCGGTCTTTCAGGTCCGGCAATTAGGCCAATCGCGGTACGCGCCGTATATCAAGTACATGCAGCTCTACCAAAAACCCCCATACTTGGAATGGGAGGGATCTCAACTGGCCGTGATGCACTTGAAATGATTGCCGCTGGGGCAAGTGCAGTGTCAATTGGTACTGCCAGTTTTACAAATCCTACGGCACTTGTATCGATACAAAGTGAGTTAAAGGAGTTGTTACGCGTTAAAGGTTTTGAATCACTACAAGGTGCGATTGGATTTGCCCACCGCCCAGTCGGAGAGCAGCAATGATGGAAACGAAGGCCCCAATAGTTTTAGCCCTTGACACTCAAGATCTAGAAACTGCGCTCGGATGGATAAAGGCGACCCAAGGAGTTGTCTCTGTTTATAAGTTAGGTTTGGAGTTCTATCTGACTTTTGGTCGAGATGGAGTAAGGAAAATTCTTGATCATACAGACTCTGATATTTTTCTTGATTTAAAACTCCATGATATTCCGCATACTGTCAGAGGAGCAGCGCTAGCGCTTTCATCACTTCGTCCAAAGTATTTAACGGTTCATGCATCTGGCGGTCGCTTAATGATTGCAGCGGCCGTTGAGGCAACCCCATCTACCTTGGTCACAGGCGTAACTATCTTGACATCTCTGTCTGAAAAAGATGTTCAAGAAGTCGGATTCAAAGAAAATGCATCGGTGAGTGCGGTTAAGTTAGCCACTATTGCAGTTGAAGCCGGCGCACGAGCAATCGTATGCTCACCCCTTGAGATCATAGATATTCGCGCCGCCCTTGGTAAAGAAGTAACGATTATTACTCCTGGGGTTCGTCCAAGCGATGGAGCACCAACCGATGATCAAATGCGCACTCTGACACCGCGAGAGGCAATTGAAAGAGGGGCAAACTTGCTGGTAATTGGAAGGCCCATAACTAATCAGTGGGTTAATGGTCCAGCAGCGATGCGTGAGCGGGCAGTTGAAATTGCCGAGCAACTTCTTTGATTTCAGTTTTGTAAGTTAGATTTGCTCCATGGCCACTCCTCCTCAACTCTCTCCCGAAGCACGGATGGCCGCCCTTGCTAAGGCTGCGCAGTATCGCAAACGTCGGGCTGAAATGAAGGCGAAGATTAAACGAGGCGAGTTTTCTATTGACACTGTTCTGGAGATTGCAGCTAATGAGGATGCAGTGGCCAAGATGCGTGTTCGAGAGCTGTTAGAGGCGTTGACCGGGGTTGGTAAAGTTCGTGCAAGTGCTCTGATGCAGCGATTAAATATTTCGCCCAATCGCAGGATTGCGGGCCTTGGTCGCCATCAAATTAAAGAGCTGAGAGCTGAGTTTATGAAAACATCGCACGCTGCTAAAGCTGGAAAGCTCCTCGTCTTATCTGGACCAGGGGGAGTTGGAAAGAGTACTGTGGCTACACGTCTGCGAAAATCTGGAGATTTCTGGGTGAGCATCTCAGCGACTACACGTGCGCCTCGCTCGAATGAGCATGATGGCGTTGATTATTTCTTTATCTCCGACGAGGAGTTTTCACGCAGAGTGAGAGGCGATGAGTTTCTGGAGTGGGCGGAGTTTGCGGGAAACAGATATGGAACTCCAAGCGCCGCCGTTGAAGAGGCTCTGTTGGCTGGGCGCAACGTCTTATTAGAGATTGAGATTGAGGGAGCTAAGCAGGTAAAGTCCCACGCTAATCAAGCGATTCTTGTTTTCCTTGAGCCACCCACGTGGGAAGAGTTAGTTGCCCGACTGGAGGGGCGAGGAACTGATGCTCCCGCTCGTCGGGCGGAGCGTTTACAACTAGCCCAGGACGAGCTCGCTGCAGCCTCATTTTTCGATGTAGTGATCGTTAACGACAGAGTCGAGCGGGTTGTGGAAGAACTGATAGCATTGACCTCTTGACCACATGAGCGTTAGAAATATGAGCGGGGATAACTATGGATGGCATTACAAATCCACCAATTGATGAGCTTTTAGAAAAAAGCGGTTCTAAGTACAGCCTCGTTCTCTATGCCGCAAAGCGTGCGCGCCAGATAAATGCTTATTACTCCCAGCTTGGTGAGGGTCTTCTCGAGTATGTGGGACCTCTCGTTGAGACACATGTTCATGAGAAGCCACTCTCTATCGCACTTCGCGAAATTAATGAAGGCTTATTAACGATCGAAAATCTAGAACCAACCGCTTCTTAATTCGTTAAAACCATGTCAGGCGCATCGCGTGAGTTAGTTCTCGGTGTCGGCGCAGGGATAGCTGCATATAAATCCTGTGATCTTCTTCGTCGCCTTCAAGATCGTGGCTATTCAGTAACGGTCGTTCCAACTCCATCCTCGCTCAACTTTGTCGGTGCAGCTACCTGGGCCGCGCTATCTGGCCGCCCAGTTTTTACCCAAGTGTGGGAGAACGTTCATGAGGTCTCTCATATCTCTATCGCCCAGCAGGCAGATTTTTTTCTGATCGCCCCTGCCACTGCTGATTTAATCGCGCGAATTGCAGGTGGACGGGCCGATGATCTGTTGACTTCTCTAGTTTTGGCTGCGCAGGTTCCAATTTTGATAGTTCCTGCGATGCATCCATCGATGTGGACCGCTCCATCCACAGTGGCAAATGTCGCGCTTCTTCGAGAGCGTGGCTTCACCGTCATGGAGCCGGAGTTCGGACGGTTAACTGGAAGTGATATCGGTCAAGGAAGATTTCCAGAGAGCGGCGCGATAATAGAGGTTTTCGATGCATTAACTGGATACACCCAAGATTTGCGTGGAAAGCGCGTGTTAGTAACCGGTGGCGGTACACGAGAGGCGATTGACCCAGTTCGGTTTATTGGTAACCGCTCTTCTGGAAAGCAGGCGCTAGCGGTTGCTAGGGCAGCGGTTTTGCGCGGCGCTAATGTTCACCTCATAGCGGCCAATACCGATACATCTAACCTTTTAGGTGTTGAGGTAACACACGTTGAGAGTGCGAAAGAGATGGGACAGGCTTTATCGCTTCAATTTCCTACATGCGACATTCTTGTGATGGCTGCAGCAGTTGCAGATGCAAGACCCCAGCACCAGTACTCTGAAAAGATTAAGAAGGATCGGTTGGAGGTTATTGAATTAGAGCCGACACCAGATTTATTAGCTAACTTATCGGCCATCAAGACGAATCAAGTCATGATTGGTTTTGCCGCAGAAACTAGTGAACTTATTGCATCGGCATCAGCTAAGTTAACTGCTAAGGGCCTTGATGTTATTTATGTTAATGATGTCAGTGGTGGGGCTATTTTTGGAAAAGATACGACGCAGGGTATGATTATTTCGCGCACCGGTGCGCACATAGCGCTCAAGGAAGTCTCCAAAGACGCTCTCGCAAATCTTCTCCTTGATCACGCCATCCGGCAGTTAGGTTAAATATATGTCAAAGCGCCTCTTTACCTCAGAATCAGTAACTGAAGGACATCCAGACAAGATCGCCGATGCAATTTCGGATGCGGTTCTTGACTCACTCCTCTCGCAGGATATTAAGAGCCGTGTAGCCGTCGAAACATTGATCACAACCGGCCAAGTTCACGTAGCTGGTGAAGTCACAACAAATGGATACGCCGATGTTAATACGATAGTTCGAGATACCGTTCTCAATATTGGATATGACTCCTCGGATAAAGGTTTTGATGGAAATAGTTGCGGGGTTTCAATATCGATTGGGCAACAGTCACAAGACATTGCGCAGGGAGTAAACGATGCTTATGAGCACCGAGTTGCAGCAGGTGCCGATCCATTAGATTTACAAGGCGCTGGTGATCAAGGTTTGATGTTTGGTTATGCCTGTGATGACACTAAAGAGTTAATGCCGCTGCCAATCTGGTTGGCGCATGCTCTTGCCCAGCAACTCTCTAAAGTTCGTAAGTCAGGGGAGTTGGCATACCTTCGCCCGGATGGAAAGACTCAGGTTACTATTGAATATCATGGCAATCGCGCAGTCGCACTTGATACCGTTGTAATTTCAAGTCAACATGCCGAAGATGTCGATGTAGTTAAAACTCTGACGCCAGAAGTTAATGAGTATGTTATTAAGCCAATTTTGGCCACAATCGAACTGCCCCAAAAGGATTTGAAAATCCTTATTAATCCAACGGGTCGCTTTGTTATTGGTGGGCCAATGGGGGATGCTGGTTTAACTGGTAGAAAGATTATTGTAGATACCTACGGCGGCATGGCTCGACATGGCGGAGGCGCCTTTAGCGGAAAAGATCCATCGAAAGTAGATCGCTCGGCAGCTTATGCAATGCGCTGGGTTGCTAAGAACGTAGTTGCTGCAGGACTTGCACATCGATGCGAAGTTCAAGTGGCATATGCGATTGGAAAAGCACAACCCGTTGGTTTATTTGTCGAAACTTTTGGAACAGAGAGCGTTCCAGTCTCCTCAATTCAAGATGCGGTACTGGCAGTATTTGATCTTCGCCCTGCTGCCATCATTCGCGATCTCGAATTACTTCGGCCAATTTACGCACTGACAAGCGCTTATGGCCACTTTGGCCGTGAACTTCCAGAGTTCTCTTGGGAGCGAACCGATCGTGTTAGTGCACTTCAAAGTGCAATAAAGTAGCACGTGAGCACGCCGAGCCGACTGCGACTTAAAGCGCAGTTAGTAGCTCGACCCGAAGTGCGTGCAAGCTCAAAACCTTTTGCCAGGCTCTGGGTCGATAGCGGAGTCTTACATCTTGATTCTCCTTTCGATTACGCCGTCCCTTTAAAGATTTCCGACGAAGTTCAGATTGGAGTTCGCGTTCAAGTTCCATTTAATGGCCGCGAAGTTGAAGCAATTGTTCTTGAGCGTTTAGATTCAACTCACGTCACGGGTGTAATTAAGGAGATTACGAAGCTCATATCGCCACATCCCGTGGCCACAGCCGCCTCCCTTGAACTCTTTGCGGCAGTTGCTCGGCATTGGGCATGCAATCCATTTGATGTTGTGCGCTCTGCTATCCCTTCTCGGGTTGCAAGTGTTGATAAATCATTGTTGGTACAACGCCAACCTACCGTATCTAGTTCCGTGGATATGGAATCTGATCGTTTTATCGCCTTTGAACCAGTGAGTGAGTGCGCAGATCAGTGCGTAGAGTTAGTTCTTCAAAAAGCTGAGTTCGGATCGGTATTGGTATTAGCTCCCGATGAGAGCGATGTTGATGCCATCTGTGAGAGTTTACAGAAATTTAGAGTGGACTATATACGTCTGGATAGTTCGCTCTCTCGTGCCGATAGATATTCGAACTTCCTTAAGGCGCTTGGGCCCGTGAATTGCATCGTAGTAGGGGCACGCAGCGCTGTTTTCGCTCCCATTCCCAATTTAAAGTGCGTGATTATGTATAAAGAGTCATCATTTGATCACTTTGAAAAACGTAGCCCAGGTTGGAATGTTCGTGATGTGCTATCGCTAAGAAGTGAAGTTGAAGATTTTCAGAGAATATATATGGGCTATGTTCCATCACTAGATATCTCTTTACTTATAGAGAACTCGAAACTGAAGTATATTTTTCATACACACCAATTGACTGTAAAGGCTTTTTCATCTAGTGACGGTGCGCTTCTTCCCGATCGAATTTTTAAGGAGATTCGCAAAGGGTTAAAGTTAGGACCAGTACTCTTTATCGTTCCGCGTAAAGGCTATGGAAATGCACTTTTGTGCGCCAATTGCAAGAATGTTGCTGTATGTGTTTGTGGATCACGACTTGCAGTGACAGGTAAAAACGCTGATCCTATCTGCCTCCTATGCCATACAACATATCCAGATTGGGCGTGTTCGTGGTGTCACAGTAAGAAGCAGTACATGGGTTCGCGAGGTATAGACCGCGCAGGCGAAGAGATCTCTCGAGCCTTTCCGGGTTTACCGTTACTCCTTTCATTTGGCGATGTAATTAAGACCTCTGTAGAAAATAAGCCAGCCCTTGTTTTGGCAACTCCAGGTTCCGCACCTAAGGTGAAAGGAGGGTACGGGGCGGTTGTAATACTAGAGGGATGGAAATTTTTCGCTCATGCGGATTTGCGATCCCAAGAACGTGCACGAGAACTATTTTTCGAGGTTTCGGCCATGGCTAGTGTCAACGCTTCTGTACTTTTGAGTATCGATGAAAGCCATCCAATTGTTTCATCACTAATAAGATGGAATCCAGGAACCATGTTGCGGAAAGAATTAAATGAAAGATTGGAAGTTCCGCTTCCACCATATGTATCAAGCGTAACCATATCTGGAGATGCCAAAGATTTCACGGTAATTGCCACCGGGCTTCGAAAGGCGATAGACGATGGACGTCTGCCGAGCGAGGTAAAAGTTTTCGGTCCGAGTGATGAAGGTCGAAACATCGCAAAAATTGTTATGTACTGTCCATGGGAAAAGAGAGCTGATTTAGCGGTTTTTTTACTCGAACTTGCGCGTCGACGGAGTATTGCCAAAAAGGAATATCTCACAATTAGATTTGATCCGTATTCGCTGTAGCTTTTTGGTAGGATAGTTAAATGGGAATTCAGGAGATTAGGTACTTTGGCGATCCTATACTTCTCACCCCTGCGGCCATTGTTGTTGATTTTGATAAAGAGCTACGAACGCTGGTATCTGATTTAACCGAAACGATGTTGCTAGCACCAGGTGCAGGTCTTGCAGCACCACAAATTGGTGTCTCACTCCGCGTTTTTGTTTGGAACGTCGACGATGTTCTGGGGCACTTAGTTAATCCTGTTTTAACTTTAAGTGGTGAAGTTGAAATTGATGATGAAGGGTGTTTGTCATTTCCAGAGTTAACCTATCCCACCCCTCGTTCGATACGCGCCGTAGCACGTGGATTTAATATGTTTGGTGAGCCTATTTCCGTGGAGGGCTCGCAACTACTGGCTAGAGCTCTCCAGCACGAGACCGATCACTTGGACGGCGTCCTCTTTATTGATCGTTTGAGCAAAAGTGATCGCAAGATTGCAATGAAGGAAATCCGTGAGTCTGACTGGTTTAACGAGGCTTCCAAGAGTGGTGTAGATATATCAATCAAAGACTCTCCCCACAGCTTTTTCGGACGGAACACGTAATGCGTATCGGAGTAGCGGCTACTCCGGATGTGGCTTTACCTACGCTTAATGCTTTGCTCGCTTCATCCAATGAAATTGCTCTGGTTATCTCGCAGCCCGATCGAGCAGCTGGACGTGGACAAGGAGTTCGATCTTCTCCAGTGAGCACATGGGCAATTAACCACAAAATTGCGCTGATACGACCAGAGTCTCCGGAAGAACTCGTAGGGGTAATCGAGGATTTAGATTGCATTGTGACTATCGGTTATGGAGTACTTTTGCCAGAGGCGATCCTTAAACTTCCGCGTTATGGCTTTATAAATCTGCATTTTTCACTTCTGCCCGCCTATCGCGGCGCCGCCCCAGTTCAACGTGCAGTTGAAAATGGCGAACTCATCACAGGGGTAACGGTCTTCGAACTCGATCAAGGCATGGATACCGGCCCTGTGTACTGCAGTTCGACTATCTCAATCGATCCAACATGGCGGGCACAAGAGCTATTTAAAGAACTCGCCGAAATCGCACCTGATGTTGTGGAAGCGGCGTTGAAGGCGATTTCACTGGGTCAGCGACCAACGCCTCAAATTGGGCAGCCCTCACGGGCTCCGAAGATTTCAAAGGAAGAGGCAAAGATTGATTGGAAGCAGAGCGCAGAGATCGTTTTGCGACGTATCCGAGCATTTTATCCAGCACCAATCGCTTGGAGTACGTGGAAAGGTGAGAGTTTTAGAGTCACTAATGCAAGACTATATACAACCACTGCGGAACCGGGCGAAATAACTATAGTTGATGGTTTCGTAACTGTCGGGTGTGGCGGTAGTACAGCAATTGCGCTGCTCTCAGTTATTCCTTCAGGAAAGAAAGAGATGCTCGCGATAGATTGGGCACGTGGAGCACGCTTACAGATAGGTTCTAACTTTGGTTGAGGCGCGCAGGAATACCTTTAAATCACCTAAACCTGATGCATCGAGGCTATTCGCCTTTGATTTAATTTCCGAGGTCAACAGAAATAATGGATACTCAAATTTGTTACTCCCGCAAGCTCTTACTGCGAGCTCACTAGATGAACGTGATCGAAACTTGGTCACCGAACTCGTTTACGGAACTATTCGCATGCAGGGAAAGCATGATTGGGTTTTATCTCAGATCAGCGATAGGCCATGGTTAGAAGTTGATGAAGGAATAGTTGATGTCGCTAGAATGGGAGTGCATCAAATACATGAGATGCGAATTCCTGATCACGCCGCAGTCGCAGCTACTGTAGAGGTGGCTCGAAAACGAGTTGGCGAGTCAAAGGCGAGTTTTGTTAACGCCCTTCTTCGAAACGTCACTCGCAAATCCATGCAAGAGTGGTTTGCACCATTGGCAGATATTAGAGATCCTATCGAGCGCATGGCGATTCAATATTCACATCCAGAATGGATTATTTCTGCATATTACGATCTCTTAAAGGACTGGGAGCAGGTTGAATCGGCCTTAGCGATAAATAATCTTCCCGCTTTACCAACGTTAGTTGCTTGGCCGGGTTATTCAACGCAGGCTGATTTAATAGCGATAGGTGCGCAACCAACTCAATTCTCTGCGCTAGGAGCTACGTGGAAAGGTAATCCTGGAAATTTAGAGCTAGTTCGACACCGTTTAGCCGGTGTACAGGATGAAGGCTCTCAGTTAGTTGCAACCCTCTTTGCCTCCTTTGCTGGTGGCAGAAAGTGGCTAGATCTATGTGCTGGTCCTGGTGGTAAAGCTGCCTTGCTTGCCGCGATTGCTCGAGAGCGCTCTATTGATTTCACGGCAAATGAGATTTCAACTCCGCGGGCGCAGTTAGTAAAGCGTGTAGTCCACGGTGCACGAGTCTGGATTGGTGATGGCCGAGATATAGCTTCACATAATGAGAGATTTGATGCGATTTTAATTGATGCACCATGTACGGGTCTGGGTGCCTTGAGGCGACGTCCAGAGGTTCGGTGGCGACGAAGCCTTCAAGATTTACGTGAATTAACCGCCTTGCAGCGTGAACTCATCGAATCGGCAATTTCAATTCTAGAGAAACATGCATTGTTGGGATATGCCACATGTTCTCCCCATTTGGCAGAGACTACGGTCCAAGTTAATGACATTCTAAAGAAGCATCCTGAATTAGAACTTCTGGACGTGGCTCCAAACCTACCGAGCGGACTTGAAGACGCGGTTCGCGGGGGAGCGCTGTCGCTGTGGACTCATAAACACGGCACTGACGCAATGTTTCTTGCCATTTTTGTTAAGAGAGCTTAGGTAACAACATGAGACGTGAAATTCGCATCACACCAAGTATTTTGAACGCTAGTTTCGCTGATTTGGATAATGAAATCTCTCGAGTAGCAGGAGTCTCTGATTTAATTCATCTAGATATCATGGACAATATCTTTGTTCCAAACTTTACTTTTGATTTCGAACAGGCAAGCAAAATAATTAAATCTTGTCCCATTGATGTTGATGCGCATTTGATGGTTGCCGACGTTGACATGATTGCTCCGGCGTATGCCGAAGTAGGTTGCGCAAGTGTAACGATTCACGCCGAAGCGACACAAAATATTTCATCGACTCTTCGTGCAATCAGAAAATCAGGCGCGCGTGCGGGTTTAGGAATTAAGCCCGCTACCTCAATTGAGGAGTACAGCGATGTCATTGATGATGTTGACATGTTTTTGATCATGACTGTCGAACCCGGATTTGGGGGGCAGAAGTTCATGCATGAAATGATGTCAAAAGTACGGCGTACTCGTACCATCATCGGTAATAGACCAATCTGGCTCCAAGTAGATGGTGGAGTTTCAATGGAGACTATCGCAGAAGCATCAGAAGCCGGAGCAGATGTCTTTGTCGCCGGTAGTGCTGTATTTAACGCGCAAGATCCCGCGGCGATGGTCACTGCATTGCGCAATCTTGCCGCCTCGGTAGCTGATTAAGCCCACAATGTTCGATGGGGTTTCTTTTCATAGCATAAAATCTCAAAAAGTGAAGTTAATAATCGACCTGAGGTTGTAGCTTCATAGTAAAGTTATGGTTATGAAATCCTTTGACACCCTCTGGGCGGAATTATCCGAAATAATGGTAAGCCGCCCAGAGGGCTCAGGGACAGTTGCAGCCGTTGATGCCGGCGCCCATAGCATTGGTAAGAAAATTTTAGAAGAGGCAGGAGAAGTGTGGTTAGCTGCTGAGCATGAATCAGATGAAGCGCTAGCGCAGGAGATTAGCCAGTTGATTTACCACCTTCAAACAATGATGTTGGTACGTGGTTTAACCCCGAACGACATCTACAAATACCTTTAATAGAATCGAGTTTCGTGATGCTACGTGTTGCCGTACCAAATAAGGGATCACTTGCCGATTCATCGATTGAGATTCTAAAAGAGGCTGGATATCGTCAACGTACTGATAGTCGTGATTTGGTTTTAGTAGATACCGATAACAGCGTTGAATTCTATTATTTGAGACCACGAGATATCGCTATCTATGTAGGCTCTGGAGAGCTCGAGGCGGGCATTACCGGGCGCGATCTACTTATAGATTCGGGTGCAGATGCCGAAGAAGCCATCAACCTAGATTTTGGAGGCTCGACTTTTCGCTTTGCCGCTCCTATTGCCCAGGAATGGTCTATAGATTCCATTGCAGGCAAACGTATCGCGACGGCTTATCCGGGATTGGTTGCAGCGTACTTAAAGCCATTCTCCATTGAGGCCGATATTGTGCGATTAGATGGCGCCGTTGAAAGCAGTGTTCGGTTAGGAGTTGCCGATTTAATCGCTGATGTTGTCAGTACAGGAAACACCCTACGTCAAGCTGGATTAAAGGTTTTCGGTGAACCAATTCTAACGAGTGGGGCGATAGTAATCTCTAGGAAAGGCGTCGCTATTCCAAAGGATCTAGAAACACTTATAAGACGACTTCAAGGAGTCGTAACAGCTAGGAAATATGTTCTATTAGATTATGACATTCCTACAATTAATGTGGAAGCGGCATGCGCTATTACTCCAGGTTTAGAATCTCCAACAATTTCACCATTGCAAAAAGCCGATTGGGTCGCGGTGCGAGCTATGGTTCTGCGCAAAGACACTAATCAAGTAATGGATGAATTGTGGAACGTTGGAGCACGAGGAATTTTAGTTACAGATATCCACGCCTGCCGCTTGTAAAACCTACTCTTCCTCGATCACTTCGCGAGGAATTCCTAAAAGGTAGAGTACTGAATCTAAATACGGTGAACTGACACTGCTATCTGCGGCGGCTTTTACCGCGGGCTTAGCATTAAATGCAATTCCGAGGCCAGCAAGTGCGATCATATCTAGATCATTTGCCCCGTCACCAATGGCAACTGTTTGTTCAAGAGTTACCGATTCTAGTGCGGCAAAATCACGTAGAGCTTGAGCTTTAGCGGCGCGATCAATAATGGGACCCTCCACTTGGCCTGTAAGAAATCCATCGGCAATACCTAATTTATTTGCACGAAAATGAACAATTCCTAATTCGGAAATTAACGGTCCAATAACATCGATGAATCCTCCGGAAACAACTGAGATTGCATGACCTAGCCTCTGTAAGGTTCGAATGAGAACACTGGCTCCTGGAGTCAAAGTAATCTCTCTTTGAACTTCTGCAATCACTGATTCTGGCAGACCTTTAAGAAGTGCAACTCTGGCTCGTAATGAGTCTTCAAAATCTAATTCGCCACGCATCGCAGCCTGGGTAATGTTAGCTACTTCATCTCCAACCCCCGCCTTAGCGGCGAGGAGTTCGATAACCTCTTGCGTGATTAAAGTTGAGTCGACATCTAATTGGACGAGTTTCTTTGCAAATCTCAACAAGCCACCTGGTTGCACAGCAATATCTATCGATTGCGCAACGGCAACTGGGGCGAGTGCTGTACTTAGCGTGCTTTGATGGGTACCCGAGATTATTAATTCTATGGCAGTTATCGGAGATGAAGACGTTCGAGTAATACGTTCAATGTTTGCACCTGCATCGGTTATGGCTGAGGCAACACCAGCCACGGCCAAAGGTGTGAGTTTACTACTCAGAATTACGACGTGAATGAGATCTTTTTTGATCGAAATCGTAGAGTTATCGCTAGTAGAAAAAAGCGTGGCGATATCTACATCCAAAGCAAGAGCGCACTCCATCAGATCTGCTTCAATAGCCTCTTCGTGAGCAGGATTGAGCGAAATTAAAACGGTGAGAATCAACCTTTGACTAATAATGACCTGTTCAATATCTAAAACTGTTATAGAAAAAGGAGCCAATACGTTAAACAGGCTCTGGGTTATTCCAGGTTTATCGACTCCACTCAGGAGAATTAGGCCTGTAAACTGAGCATTATTGTTAGTGATTGCCATAAGGGGAGCAAGGTTATCGCGAATCACGCTGTGCCAAGAACCATAATCGCACTACTTTTGCACTTTACGCAGTATCTTTTCGTTCTATGGCTAGTCCAACTGTATTAGAGCTCATTGATGTCTCGGTTCGCCGCGGCGAAAAGTTAATACTGGGACCAATTAATTTTCAGATCAACTCGGGGGAGCGTTGGGTAATTCTGGGACCTAATGGAGCAGGCAAATCTACACTTTTGCAGATTTTAGCAACGAAATTTTTCCCAACAGCGGGTACCGTGAAAATCCTCGATAAATCAATGGGGAAAGTAGATTTATTTGAATTACGGACACGAATTGGTTTGTGCGGATCAATCGTTTCTGAGGATATTCCAGGGGATGAAAAAGTTCGCGATGTTGTTTTAACCGCAGCTTATGCAATTCTGGGGCGATGGAATGAAAGCTATGATCTTTGGGATGAATCTCGTGCGATATCGCTACTGTCAACTTTTGGAGTTCGCGAACTCGGGGAGCGTCTCTATGGAAGTTTGAGTGAAGGTGAGAAAAAGCGTGTGCAAATTGCTCGAGCTTTAATGACCGATCCTGAACTTTTACTCCTCGATGAGCCTGCAGGGGGATTAGATGTTGGAGGACGTGAAGATTTGCTGACTAGATTTGCTAATTTTTCAAAAGATCCAACTGCACCTGCAACGGTTTTAGTTACGCATCACATCGAAGAGATTCCAATTGGTACAACCCATGCCCTCTTGCTTAAAGCGGGATTAATCGCGGTTTCCGGTCCAGTCGAACAGGTGGTAACTAGCGAACACGTTTCGGCAGTTTTTAACACGGAGATTGATGTGAAACATGAATCGAATCGCTTTTGGGCACGCGCTCGAAATTAGAATGAGCCTGTTCAACCAGTTACATCCTGATTGGCAAACTGCTCTTGCGCCATTGCGAAGTAATTTTGACGTAATTGACGCGCAATTAATTGGCCAAGAGATAACCCCATCTTATGAATTAGTTTTGCGTTCGTTGAATACGCCAATTGATTCCATTCGCGTTGTTATTGTTGGGCAAGATCCCTATCCCAATCCAGCCCATGCTAACGGTCTAGCTTTTTCTGTTCCGCGCAATGTTTCACCGTTACCTGCCTCTTTGAGGAATATCTTTAAAGAGGTGGTCAGTGACTGTGCCGTTGTTCATCCCGACAATGGAGATTTGACTCGTTGGACAGAACAAGGAGTACTACTGCTCAATAGAGTTTTGACGGCTCTAGTTAATCAATCGTTGGCTCACTCCAGTATCGGTTGGCAGGTTATTACCGATGAAGTTGCGCGTATTCTTGGTACGCACGACGTTATTGCCGTTTTATGGGGCAAGAGCGCACAAGAGCTTGCACCTTATTTTTCACATGATCTGGTTATCTCCGGAGTTCATCCAAGCCCCTTGTCGGCATATCGTGGTTTTTTTGGTTCAAAACCATTCTCCCGAGTCAATGAGATATTGGCAGGTCAAGGGCGCTCATCTATACAGTGGTGATAAACTAAGAGCCCACAGATTCCTCTGCGGGCTCTTAGTAGCTTTCGTAACCCTTCTAGCCGATCCAAGCGTTAATAGGTGAAGTCAAGAAGTAGATCATAAATAATCCAGATACTAGAAGTAGTAAAGGATGAATTTCTTTGCGTCGACCTTGAACAAGGCGAATGACTACATGGGATATGAAGCCAGCGCCGATTCCAACTGAAATATTGTAGGTAAATGGCATCAAAATGATTGTTAAGAAGGCCGGAATCGCAATTCCGTAATCATCCCAATCGATTTTCTTGATTTGTGTCATCATTAAGAAACCGACGATAACGAGTGCCGGTGACGCCGCTTCATAAGGAATGACGGCCACAAGTGGCGCAAGGAAAGTTGTGAGTAAAAATAGGAAACCTGTGACAATTGATGCCAGTCCAGTTCGTGCACCCTCACCAACGCCCGCCGCAGATTCAATGTAGCTAGTATTTGATGAGATGCTTCCGGCGCCACCTGCAACGGCAGCCAGAGAATCAACTAACAAAATACGATCATTGTTTGGAATATTTCCATCTTTATCAACCAGATCAGCCTCATAACCAATGGCAGTAACCGTTCCAACGGTGTCAAAGAAATCTGAGAGAAGTAATGTGAAAATTAAGAGAATACAGGCGATAAGAGGTATTCGGTCAAAGGAACCAAAGAGGTTAAAATCTCCGAATAAAGAAAAATCAGGTGTACCAACTACGTCGCTTGGAACTACAGGCGTGTTGAGTCCCCAACCCTTTGGGTTAACTTCACCAGTAGCTCCATTAAAACCGGGACCGATTTTAAATGCAGACTCTACGGCGATAGCGGCGATTGTTGCCGCAGCGATTCCAATGAGTATTGCGCCTTTAACTTTCTTAACCATCAAGATAATCATTAAAAAGAGTCCGAGAGCAAAGATAATAATTGGCCATCCGACAAGCGTTCCATTATCTCCTAAAGTCACAGGTACCGGACCTGCACCTGTTTTTCTAACAAATCCGGCATCCACTAGCCCAATGAGTGCGATAAATAACCCAATACCAACTGATATCGCGATTTTCAATTGAGCTGGAACGGCCCTGAAGACAGCAGTTCTAAATCCAGTCAGGACAAGAATCGTAATGATGATGCCTTCAAGAACCACTAAGCCCATAGCTTCGGCCCACGTCATTTGGGATGCAATTCCAACGGCAACAAAAGTGTTCAACCCTAAACCTGTTGCAAGTGCAAGTGGATAATTACCAACGACGCCCATAAGAATCGTCAGAATTCCAGCCATTAGTGCGGTCATTGCAGCAACTGCAGCTAAGTTAGGTGCATCTCCACCACCAAGATACTTTCCATTCACATCCTTGGAGAGACCGATGATTAAGGGGTTGAGAGCAACGATATAGGCCATAGTGAAAAATGTGACGAAACCTCCACGAATTTCACGAGCTACCGTTGACCCACGTTCTGTAATTTTGAAATATGAATCGAGCACGGATTATCCCTTTCTGTTTTGGTATCGGGGGTGTTTACGACCCCGTGTGCAATGATTCGGCCAACACAAAGGCCGGGGGATAGGAAGAGGCTAATGGTTACCGTGCAGTTAGACGCGCTACCACACCGAGAGCGATAGCTATTGATTGGCCTATCAGAGCGGCAAATAAGAGCGTACCGAGGCCTACCTTGCCCCCCAGCAAAGCACCTAGAGCTACCACGGTTAGCTCAATACCGAGTCGAACGCGACCAACTCGTACCCCCGTACGATTATGGATTGCAGTCATCAAGCCATCGCGAGGCCCGGATCCTAAGCCACAGGTGATATAGAAACTTGTTGCAACTCCCACCATTCCTATTCCAATGAGTGCGAAAACAACTCCGGCGAAAAAGCTCTCTTGTACTGGAATAACCGAAACACCCACTTGAATCGCTATCGCTATTATCACCAAATTTGAAACCGTTCCAAAACCTGGTTTTTCTCGAAGCGGAATCCAAGCAAGTAATACCACGGCGCTAATTAAAAAAGTAGACCACCCCATTGTAATGTTTAGATGATTCGATATTCCCTGAGCAAGCACCGACCAAGGTGTATTACCAATATTACTCTGTATAAGAAAAGCATCGCCAACACCAAATATGAAAAGAGCAGTGAATAGAATGAAGGTTCTTAGAGGGCTTAAATCCCATCGTCCACTTGCTGTCCAAGGAGTTTTTGGAACGCTTCGATGAGGACGCAGGAACTCCATGAATGCATTAGTCGACATTGTGGGAGTCTATTGCCTCGTAGGTATTTAGATGTTGCATCTAGATTTAGTTTTGCGTAGCCTTTGCAGAATGTTTCCTGGAATTGGCACCGTAATTAATGTAATAACGATAATTATTGGTGCATCGATCGGGGTCCTAGTAGGAAATCGTATGGGTATTCGTACTCGTATTTTACTAACAGATGTTCTTGGACTAGTTGTTTTGGTAAGTGCGGCTTCTGCCTTGATTCCCATGTGGTCTTCACAATACACATCTGCATTTCCGCAAGGTTGGGCCTTACTAGTTATCTTGGGCTCTCTTTTAATCGGTGGGCTCATAGGATCTGCCCTGGATCTTGAATCTAAATTAGATCACATGGGTGAACACCTGAGAAGGCGTTTTAAAGCTTCTAAGGAGAGTCCATTTGTAGAAGGCTTTGTTTCGGCAGCGCTCCTTTTTGCCATTGGACCCTTAGCTATTCTTGGTTCAATTAGTGATGGAATGTCCACAGGCATCGACCAGCTCTTGCTTAAAAGTACTTTAGATTTTTTTGCTGCGATGGCCTTTGCTAGTTCACTCGGGTGGGGAGTTGCCGCATCGGCAATACCAGTGGCAATCTATCAGGGCTTCTGGACTATAACTGGGTTATCTCTCGGTGAGATTTTGAGCCCCTACCAAGTTGATGCGATGACCATAGTCGGCGGCACATTGCTGATAACAATTGGTTTAAAACTACTAAATATTAAGAACGTGGCAGTTGCAAACCTTCTTCCAGCACTAGCTATTGCCCCAATTTTTGCATTAGTTGTACACAGTCTTAATTAATACAAATGCGCTAAAAAGTTGAGGCGTCAATTACAAATCTATAAAGACACTCACGCCGATGAGATTTCATGGCATTACTCCTTAAATGGAAGAGGTTGTGATGATATGTGTCCGGCGCGTGATGCGCGCGCTGTAACGTGGCGCATATGGTGGCGACGACACAAGACTTCATATGCAATCTCTGCACCAGGTGTTACATCACCAACAACGACTTGCTCGCCTTCAATAACCATCGTGCCACCCTGCGTACGAGCGTTATGTGTGGCCCTAGAGCCGCACCAGCACAGAGCTTCAACTTGGAGCGCATGAATTCGATCAGAGAGTTCAATCAATCGAGCCGAACCAGGAAAGAGCAGAGTTTGGAAGTCAGTGAGAATGCCAAAGGCAAAAACATCGATTCCCAGACCATCTACGATTCTGGCCAGTTGCTCAATCTGTTTTCGCTCGTAAAACTGGGCCTCATCGCAGATTATGTAATCGATTCGATCGCCGGCAGATAGATGGTCAACGACATGTTTATGTAGATCGAGCCCGGGACTAACTTCAATAGCCGGAGATGAGAGTCCCAGACGCGATGAAATGACACCAGAACCGGCGCGATCCCTACTAGTGAAGATGATTCCACTGCGTCCCCGACTATGGTGGTTGTGAGCAGTTTGAAGTGCAAGAGTTGATTTACCACTATCCATAGTTCCGCAGTAATAAATTAACTCAGCCATGAAAACTATCTTGCCACACCATCAGGCAAAGAGCCCCTTCTCCTTTAATGCCGACTCTAACAATGGCATTAAATGAAGAGACATTGCTATCGAAATGTGTGACCTATCACGATAGGCGACTATGGAATCCTTTACTGCTGGGCAAATAGCGGTGCAGAGCCAAGGAGTTGGGTCGATTACCTTAAAACCCAGGATGACTAGATTTAGTGATTTTTCGGAGGTATCACATTCGGAAGCCTTTTGAGTGGCCAAGCACGAGGGGATATCTACGATGGGATGGGGAGTATCACTAATATAAATTAAGTTTTCACTCGCTCCCTTTAGTGAGTCGAGCAGTTTTATCTGCCCATTTCTCCACCACAGTTCTGGATCTGGATATTTGGCGGGAGCTGAAAAGTATTGAAAACTACTCATGATTACGGCAATTGGTTTGATTTCATTGATCCGTTGATACGAGTATTTTCGCCACTGCGCACAGTTTATATATTTGAATCCACCTCTATCATCCCTGGGAGCATCCACTGCTGGACACGCTGATTTTGTCAGTGAGACCAATTTAATCCCTCTTTTGGTCGCGATTTTTTCTAGTGCGGGAAACCACTGAGCGGCGTGTGAATCACCATAAAGAACAATAGTTTTTTTCGACTTGATATCCCCATATGTACAGTAACCAGATCTATTGCCTCTATGGGAAACGTGGCAACCATCGTCAACCACAATCGGTTTAGCTACCACTTCGGCTAGATTAAAGGTAAAGGCGGTTTTGCCAGTTGTTGAGACTAGTGCTGGTACCGATGTCGAGATAAAGACCGCAAGCGCAAGGGATGTTACCGTCGTTGCAATAGCTGCCACATAGATCTTCTTTGGTGCAATCTTCATATGTCTAAGCGGCTCTTCGATAGCTCTGTTTGTACCATCGGCTAAAATCACGGTGAGAATAATGCACAAGAATCGCTCGAGAAGATTTAAAGGGCGGCCAAGTGCGCTACTTGGAATAACTAACGCTGGCCAATGCCACAGATAGAGTGGATACGATATTTTACCTAGCCATTGACTGACGCGATTATTTGCTAAGTCATTTAAAATTGGCGGCCACACAGCAATAGTTGCTATGAGTAGAGCGGTTCCAAGGACTGGAAGAAGCGCATTAACTCCAGGAAATGCAGTTCCATCACTAAAACCAAATGATGCTACAAATAGTGCAATAAACCCTGCCCACGGGAGTGAGCGATACGTAAAAAACCGTGACGGTATAAAGAGCAGCAACGCTCCGATGCCCAATTCCCAGGCTCTTGTAGAAAGTGAATAGAAAGCCCAAATGGGTGAACTCTGGGTTTGATAAATCGAGAGTACGAGCGAGAGCATTGTGATAGTTGAGATTCCAATTAAAATAGCTCGCTTGCCTTTTCGCGCAAATACAATGAGGAGTACAGGCCACACTAAGTAGAATTGTTCTTCTACTGCTAGCGACCAATAGTGAATAAATGGTGAAGGAGTAGCGTCGAGATTTTGGTAATCATTTTCCCACCAAGCAAAGAGATAGTTTGAGATATATGCCGCGGCTGCAAAGAAATCCCGACCTAGCTCGTCACGATTTATAGACGGTAAAACAAACCACGAGACTAAAACCGTTGCAAATAAAACAAAAATCGATGTTGGGAGAAGGCGTTTTATACGCCGCTGATAAAAAGCGCCGAGATCAAGTTTTCCAGTGGTATCCAATTCGCGCAGGATCAGACCAGTAATAAGGTAGCCTGAAATGACATAGAAAATATCAACACCTATGAAGCCGCCAGGTACTAAACGTGCGTGAAATAAGGTGACTACTATTGCCGCAAAAGCCCTTAGACCTTGAATTTGTAAAACGCGCACCGTTATAAAACTAACAAAGATATAATTGCAATCTCTGGATATTGCGCTTTAATTGCATTACGTCCATTTAACCCTTTAATTTCAATGAGAGCTAAAACTGCTTTGACATGTGCCTGACTTCTATGTATTAATTCAATTGCCGCGGCAATTGTTCCACCTGTAGCCAAGACATCGTCGATTAAAAGTACTGACGCACCTGGTGTGATTGCATCGATATGAATCTCTAACGTATCAGTGCCGTACTCCAGGCCATAGTTCTGAGAAATAGTTTGGTGCGGAAGTTTTCCGGCTTTTCGGATTGGCACAAAACCGGAGTTCAGTTCATGGGCGACTGCCGATGCGAAAATAAAGCCCCGCGCCTCAATTCCGGCTACCAATGTTCCACTCGTTGCATAGGAGGCAAGTTTCTTCGTAATTGCAGAGAAAGCTTCACCGTTGGCTAAAAGAGGAGTTACATCCTGAAAACGAACTCCTGGGATTGGATAATCGGGGATTTCACGGATGAGCGAGAGCGCATCTTCGATTTGCATGTGGTCGATTCTATCCTCCGAAAGCTCACTCTAATAATTTGCGACGCAACACAAGCACCGTGACGTCATCGTCGGCATTTTGACCGGCACGAGAGATAATCGCATCAACTATCTCCTGGGCACTGTTGCAGTTCTTCGCAATTTCAGCAACGTCATCGAGCGCAGTTAATGTGCCATCAAAAAGATCAAGTACTCCGTCACTTACGGAGATAAAGGTGTCGCCGTGGTTTAACACAAAACTATCTTCCTTCCAGGTGTGGGCAAAACCAACACCTAAAGGTGGATTCTCAGAAGAGAGCCGTTCAATATCTCCATTCAATCGCATAACTATTGACAGGCCGTGGCCTGCATCGACGTAACGAATCAAGCCCGATGTTACGTTTAACCGTGCATAAAATAAGGTTACAAAACTTCCCGAACTACTTAAATCATTCTCTAAGGCGGAACCAGCCTCTTTGATATTTCTGACGATGTCATCGCTACGTGAGCCCGCTCGAAGAACAGCGCGCACAGTCGCAGCGATGATTGCACCTGCCATACCCTTGCCCATGACATCGGCAAGAAGGAGAACTCCGCCTTCATCAACTGGATACCAGTCATAGAAATCCCCTCCTAGAGTTCTCGCCTGGAGGCACCCGCCAGCCACATCGAAACCAAAGTTCTCTTCGGGCTGTTTAGGTATGAAACTCTTTTGAACCTGTACGGCCCGTATTAACTCATTTTCAATGACCATATCTTTCTGAACCCATAACGCTAAGTCGCGTAGCAGGAGTTCTTCAGCCTCCGTGAAAATCCTCGGACGTGGATCAAAGACGCAGAGGGCTCCAACACGCTCTCCACCGGAGGTTGTAAGTGGGTAGCCAGCGTAAAAACGGATATTTGGATTTCCTGTTACGAACGGATTATTGTCAAAACGCGAATCTTTACTAGCAACGGCAACGGTGAAGTTTTTTGCTTCGCGAATAGTGACATCACAGAAGGCATCGCTACGTGGCGTCTCCTCTGCTTCTAGACCAATTTTTGATTTAAACCATTGGCGATCGTGATCAATTAGGGAAATTGCCGCCGTTTCTACTCCAAAAAGCTGCTTAGCAAGCCTAGTAATGCGATCAAATCTCTCTTCCGGTGCCGTGTCAAGTATTTTTAGGGAATCTAAAGCTGCCTGGCGTGTGGCTTCATTATTCATGTCGTGAACTGTAGCAAACTGCGCTCACGGAGGTACAGTGCATGGACCATATATAACGTACCGTTGGGGTAAAAACCACTGGCATGTGAGTACTGATGAGTGCGGTATCACACAACTGCTGCCATCAAAAGGCTCATTATGAAGGGATATAAGCCTAGCTTTCCTATCCACAAGGAGCTGGGTCGATTTACGCAGGGAATGCACAAGTGCAGGCTTGAGTCTTTGTGTTGTAAAGCAAATCAGCTTTGCATATGCAAGGAGGATTTAAATGAAAAAAATCATTATCGCCACACTATTGAGTGCTGGCTTGATTATGGGTTCTACAAGCGTAGCTTTTGCTGCAGAGACAACCTCTGCACCGACTGCTCCTGTCACATTAGCTTCATACAAAATTCAATTAGCTGCCTATAACAGCGCATTAGTGGCCTATGACAGCGCAACTGTCACGATTAAAGCTCAGGTTGTTGCATTTGATGCAGCTGTTAAAACCTACAAAACCGCCTATGAAACTGCCTTAGCAAATTACAAAGCAGTACTTAAGGCAAATGGACCTGCCACGACACCTGCACAGTATGCAGTTCTGTTGGCCGCTTATAACACAGCATTAACTGCCTACAATAATGCAACAGTTACATTTAAAGCTCAATTAGCCGTATTCAACACCGCTAAACAAAATTATAAACTCGCATACGAAACCGTAATGCGAAGTTATAAAGCGACCGTGAGCATGCGTGAAGATTTGCGTAAAGCAATAAACACCGCATTTGAAGTTGCAATCCACAACGCTAATGCAACATTTGCAACTGCAATTGCAGCTGCTACAACTGCTGAACAAAAACTAGCTGCCACAACTGCACGTCAGAACGCTGTTTCTGTTGCAACGGCAACACGTCAGGCTGCCCTTGACGCCCTAGGCGACAAGCCAGTTAAGCCAGCGAAAAAAGTAAAGTTTGATGCCGATCATGATGATCATCACGATGATGACGAAGATGACGACATTAAAATTAAGAAACCTGCCAAACCAGTAAAATCTGCTAAACCAGTAAAACCAGCTAAACGAACTAAGAACTAAGCTTCTTAGTACTTAAACAAAGAGCCCTTGGCGCTATACGCGCTAGGGGCTCTTTGCCATATAAATTGAGTGTCCGAAAGGGGACTTGAACCCCTAAGCCCTTGCGGGCACTAGCACCTCAAGCTAGCGCGTCTGCCAATTCCGCCACCCGGACTGAGTGAGGTGTAAGAGTAGCAATTCGATGAGAGAATGGCTAAATGACTCTATCTACCCAACTTGAAATTGAAGTAGTTCAAATTTGTCAAGATCTGATCCGAATTCCAAGCGTTAATTTTGGTGAAGGAAAGGGTGACGAGCGAGCTGTCGCTGAGTATGTTGTTACTTCATTAGCCGAAGTAGGAATCGAATCAACAATATATGAATCTGCTCCAGGTCGATGCAATGTAGTTGCCCGAATCAAAGGTCGTGATTCACAACGCGCTGGATTGGTTGTTCATGGGCACTTAGACGTTGTTCCAGTCAATGCCGAAGATTGGAGCGTCGATCCATTTTGTGGGGAGATTATCGACGGCATGATCTGGGGCCGCGGCGCTGTAGACATGAAAAATATGGATGCGATGATTTTGGCAACGGTTAGAGAATGGGCTAGAACGAACTATGTTCCATCTCGCGATATTGTTTTAGCCTTCTTTGCCGATGAAGAGGCCGGAAGTATTTTCGGCTCACATTGGATGGTTGATAAGCATCCCGAACTCTTTGCTGGCTGCTCTGAAGCAATCTCCGAAGTCGGCGGCTTTTCAGTAACAGTGGGTGGTGGTAAACGCTTGTACATGATTGAAACCGCTGAAAAGGGAATTCACTGGATGAGGTTAACTGCTAGCGGACGTGCTGGTCATGGATCAGTCATGAATGATGAGAATGCGTTAACTAGATTAACGGAGGCGGTTGCCAGAATTGGAACCCATCAATGGCCGCAACGTTACAGCACAACGGTTAAAGCTTTGTTTAAGCGAGTCGCAGATGCAACGGGAAAAACATATGACGAGAGAGATTTACGACCACTGTTGAATGAACTTGGTTTCGCTACCCGAATGATCGGTGCGACACTTCAAAATACTGCAAATCCAACAATGCTTGATGCTGGTTACAAGGCGAATGTGATTCCTGGATCGGCGAGTGCGGTAATTGATGGACGTTTTATTCCAGGATTTGAAGATGAACTTAATGAAACAATAAAATCTCTCATTGGCTCTCACGTAACTATTGAGACGATTACTAGGGATAAAGCCCTTGAAGTGCCTTTCGAGGGAGATTTAGTTGATGCAATGTGCAATGCAATCCTGAAAGAAGATGCGGAGGCGATTCCAGTTCCGTATTTAATGAGTGGCGGTACTGACAACAAGGCCTTAGCTGAATTAGGAATAATTGGTTATGGATTTTCACCATTGAAATTAGATGAGGATTTTGATTTCATGGCAATGTTTCATGGAGTTGATGAGCGCGTTCCTGTCGAGGGATTGACTTTTGGAGTTCGAGTTCTAAAAGATTTTCTTGAAAACGCTTAAGCACTTACGTCGTTGAGCGCACTTCTCACAATATCTGGTAGTGATATCTCCTCACTCTTGAGCAGACCACGAAGCTGTGCACCTGTTCTCGCCCCGATTATTGAACTAGTTACTCCATAAGCATCGCGTGCCCAGACCAGGCCCACTTCTAACGGCGAGAAGCCTAAACCTTGGGCCGCAACAGCGACCGCTTCAACAATTCTTGCGCTTCTGGAATCTAAGTAAGGCTCAATATGTTTAGCAAAGTGAGGCGCAGCCCCTCGTGAATCACTAGGAATACCGTTACGGTATTTTCCAGTAAGAACCCCTCGAGCAAGTGGCGCCCATGCTAAAAATCCAATTCCGCAGTCCGCAGCGCACTCAAGAAGTTCTATTTCAACATCGCGGTTAAGTAAAGAGTATTCACATTGAATAGTTGTAATGGGCGCCTTCATTGAATTCGAAGTCTGTTTTGTAGCTGCGCGAGCCAATTGCCAGCCCGAGTAGTTGCTTACGCCAACGTATCGTGCTCGACCAGTTGTATAGGCATAATCGAGTGCGGACAAAGTTTCATCTAGAGGTGTTAATGAATCCCACGCATGTAACTGCCAGATATCAACGAAATCAGTTCCAAGCCGAAGAAGTGACTTGTCTAGCTCGGCAATTAAATTCGCTCTGGAAGCATCAACGTTTCTTATGCCATCGGGAAAACTCAAACCAGATTTTGTAGCGATCACAACCTCGTCGCGATTAAAGAGCGTACCTATTAAGCCACCAATGACTCTCTCGCTATCTCCATCACCGTAAGTATTGGCCGTATCTATAAAATTACCTCCGGCATCGATGAACGCTCTGCATTGATTGGCGGCTTCATGTTCATCGGTGTCGCGACCCCACGTCATTGTGCCAAGCCCAAGACGAGAGAGTTGAAGTCCGCTGGTACCGGCTCGTCGCATTTCCATGTGGCGACTTTAGCAAGGCGGAGTTCGGAAACCTGCGATAACCTTCTGTTTATGCAGGTAGTTTTGATTAGACATGCCCACTCTGAAGCCAATGCGAAGGCTTTGCTTTCAGGACGAACAGTAGGGGTTCATTTATCCCCAAAAGGTCATACTCAATCAGAGGATTTAATTGCAAGACTTGGTCGATTGAAAGTGGCGGCACTTCGAATAAGCCCTCTCGAACGATGCTTCGAAACTATACAGCCATGGTGGGACACAATAGGAAAGGCGCACAATCCCTCCATTGAATTAATCCGAGATGAAAATCTCAATGAAGTTGATTACGGTGATTGGAGTGGGAAAAAATTAGCTTTGCTTTCGAAGAGGAAATTGTGGCACACAGTACAAAATTCGCCCAGCGCCATGTACTTTCCATCGGGTGAGGGCTTGGCTCAGATGCAAGAGAGGGCTATGCGGGCAGTGCATGAGGCCACTTCCACTCGGAAAAAAGGCGCAGTTGTTCTTGTTAGCCATGGTGATGTGATTAAATCCATTGTTGCGTCTGCACTCGGTATGCATCTCGATAGCTTTCAACGTTTAGTGATAGATCCAGCCTCAGTAAATGTTATAGATTTTTCAGAGACAAAAGCACGGGTTTTGCTACTCAATGATTCGCGCGCACATTTGGAAGAGTTTTTGAATGCCCCCTATAGAAAGAAGAATCTACTTGGTGGCGGAGGCGGGGTGTGAGTTTTTTATTTGAATCAGTGGAGCGTTTTGTAGCCGGCACCGTGGGCCAACCAGGTGAACGCGCATTCTTTATTCAAGCTCGAGATGGTAATCGGTTGGTAACTGTAGCTATTGAAAAACTTCAGGTGGCAGCCTTAGCCGAGCGTTTAGAGATTGTAATCAATGGGTTTCGTAAAAACGATCCAAGTATTTGGCTGTTAACCACTGAAATAGATGATGCCCCTTTGGAATTACCTATCGAATCTGAATTTGAAGTCGGGTCAATATCGATCTCTTGGGATGAATTGAAAAAATTGATGAGTATCGAGCTTGTGGAAATTGTGACCGACGAAATTGAAGCGCCTAACGATTTAAGGGTTCAATTGAGCCTTTCGATGTGTAGCGCTTTTATTAAACGTTCTAAGGCGTTAATTAGTGCAGGTCGATTGCCATGTCCATTCTGCGGATTGCCAATTGATCCCCAAAGCCACCTATGCCCGAGGGCCAATGGTTACCGACGATAAATTTATTCTGCTTTCAAAGGGTGAGTTAGTGGTAACTGGTCGACTGGTGGATGCATCAAATGCAACGCTTTTTGCATCACTGACATATGAAGATCGGTCTATGAACGCAATTTATAAGCCGATCGCGGGGGAGCGCCCTTTATGGGATTTTCCAGATGGAGCTCTAGCCCATCGTGAATATGCGGCATTTTTAGTAAGTGAGTATTTAGGTTTAGGAATTGTCCCTTTAACAGTTCTTCGGGATGGTCCTTATGGTGATGGAATGGTGCAAGAGTGGATTGATATTGATGAGAGCATCGATTTAGGAAGTTTTTTCTCGACAGACAACGCAGATTTGAGAGCGATGGCCTTTTTCGATGCAATTATCAACAATACTGATCGCAAGATTGGACATCTTTTACCTACCCCTTCAGGTGAATTATTTGGCTGCGATCATGGCGTTACTTTTCACGCCGAGGATAAATTGCGTACTGTTTTGTGGCAATGGGCCGGAGA
Organism: uncultured Candidatus Planktophila sp.; assembly: GCA_964358665.1. Classification (GTDB taxonomy): domain Bacteria; phylum Actinomycetota; class Actinomycetes; order Nanopelagicales; family Nanopelagicaceae; genus Planktophila. The sequence continues at coordinate 50,755 of CAYHOY010000007.1, forward strand.
TTCTTTGACTGATGACGAGTTACTTCTACTCAACAAACTATCTATTGGCCTAGGCTTAGATCTTGATTTATCGCCGCACTTAACTTCATTGGAGATTGCCGCTATAAAGAATAGAGTTTCTCGATTAATAGCCCATGCAGCAATGCCTCAGCCAAATCCAAATTGGCCCTCGGTACCCTGGCCAGCATTTTAGTTCGCCGATAAGTAGTATTGGCGGATGAAGAGTTGGTCACCAGTGGAAGTACCTCCACTACATTCTAGATATCAACTGAGTGAATTATTTTTAACCAATTCAAAAACCGGCCTTATTCAAGTAATTCCTGCAAAGTCCATGTATCGCATGTATGTATGTGGGATAACGCCATACGATGCAACTCACCTCGGACATGCAGCTACGTACTTAACTTTTGATTTGATTGGACGTTACCTCCGGGCAACTGGTTCGGTTGTCAACTATGTTCAAAATATTACAGATATAGATGATCCATTACTCGAGCGAGCCGCCCGAGATGGGGTTGATTGGAAGGAGCTAGCCCACTCTCAAATCGAGTTATTTACTAGTGACATGGAGAGTTTAAGAGTTCTGCCACCAGATTCTTACATCGGTGCTGTAGAAGCAATACCACTGGTGATCGCAGCTATTCAAGGATTGCAGCAACAAGGCTCGATATATCCAATTGATCTTGATTACTATTTTTCTAATTCACCTGAATCCTCTTTCGGAGAGTTATCACATCTGAGCCAAGAGAAAATGGAGAAAATCTTTTCAGAGCGTGGAGGAGATCCAAATTTACCCGGCAAGGTACACACACTCGATTGTTTGGTATGGATGTCACAGCGTGAAGGTGAACCTGGATGGCCCTCTTTCCTAGGTACTGGTCGACCTGGATGGCATATTGAATGCACAGCTATTGCACTTGAATATTTACATCCAGACCCCTCAGATAGTTTTTTAATCGATATACAAGGCGGGGGAAATGACCTTATATTTCCGCATCACGAAATGTGTAGGTCGCAAGCAAGAGTATTGACAGGAAAAGAGTTAGCCGCCAACTATGTTCATGCAGGAATGATTGGTCTCGATGGCGAAAAAATGAGTAAGAGTAAGGGAAATTTAGTTCTTGTATCCAAACTAGTTTCCCAAGGTGTGGATCCTATGGTTATTCGATATGCGTTGATGGGCCATCACTATCGAGATGATCAAATGTGGAGCGAAGCACTACTCTCCAGCGCCAAAGCATCCTTTGAAAAATTGAAACTCGCATGCTCATTGAAAGAAGTTCCTGAAACTTCACATCTCATAATGGCTATAACCTCAGCTTTAGCAAATGATTTGGATACACCCACCGTGATTGAACTTTTAGATAACTGGTCAGAGGAGAGTTTACTTGGTGGATCAGGCGGAAATACAACCGATCTTAAAACCTCCCTTGATACCCTGCTCGGTTTGAAGTTTTAATCCTTACTTTTGCGGCGAAGGTAACGTTCGAACTCTTTAGCAATCATCTCGCCTGATATGTCTGGAATATCCATTGCATCTTTTGACTCCTCAAGGGCTTTAACGTAGTCGGCAATTTCACTATCTTCTCGCGCTAAATTATCTACCTCACTTTCCCACGCGTCCGAGGCCAATTCCAGTTCATCTTGGGGAATACTTATCGCTAGAAGATCTTCAAGTGCGTGAATGAGTGCTAATGAAACTTTTGGTGAAGGGGCGCTAGAGGCATAATGCGGAACGGGTGCCCACAGAGCCACCCCATCGATTCCACGTCGCAGACATCCATCCTGAATAACACCAAGGATTCCTGTAGGACCTTCGTAATGTGATATTTCAACATTAAATCGATCTGCAGTCGTCGAATTAGCCGCAGTGATGCCAACTAAAATCGGACGACTGTGTGGGATGTCGGCCAACAACGAACCAACTGTAACAACCATCGAAACATCCAAGTCGTCTGCTAAGTCAAGAATCTCTTGCGTAAAAGATTTCCAACGCATGGACGGCTCTTCACCCACAACTACAACTAAATCTCTATCCAAAGATGCAAGTGAAATTCCATAAACTTTCGTCATCGGCCATGAAATGCTTCTGGTCTCATTCTCATCGCTGATCACCCGAGGTCTATTGACTTGGAAATCATAAAATTCTTCAGGATTTACATCGGCAATAAGTACTGGATGTATTTTCGGTGATAATTCTGACCACACATTCATTAAATGGTTGAGCGCTCCAGTCGCGCCTTCACCGGCATCATTCCAACCTGAAAAGGCGATAACCATCACAGGGTTTCGCAGATTCGGAATTCTATGTATCTCCACATCAACAAACCTTACGGTACCCTCCTGCACGTGAGTAGTTTCCAACCCCCAGAGTTTTTTGAAGCCGTCTTTTTCGATATGGATGGCCTATTTGTTGACTCAGAGCCTTTATGGCTCGAATCAGAGGCGGAGGTAACGGCTCCTTTTGGTTACGCATGGAAGGATGAAGATCAAGTTGCCTGCTTAGGCGGACCTCTCTCTCGCGTGGGTGAGTATATGTTTGAAAAGTGTAATCACGTCGAATCACCTACCTTTTTTACTAATAAATTGATTGAAATTCAGTCCGCTAAATTACGAGGCAACACTCCACTATTGCCCGGTGCATCAGAATTACTCCAACAACTGCAATCACATAACATTGCCACTGGATTAGTCTCTGCAAGTCCTCGCAACATAGTTAACGCGGTTCTCGAAAATCTCGGTGGAAATCTCTTCCCTTTTTCGATTAGCTCTGATGATGTTATGAATACCAAACCGCATCCAGATGCTTATCTTTTAGCGGCGAAAAAAGCGGGTGCAGAGATAACAAGATGCCTCGTCTTCGAAGACTCCCTAACTGGAGTTGATGCAGCTAAATCTAGTGGAGCATGGTTAATTGCCGTGCCACACTTAGTAAATGTTCCCGAAGAATCACGTGTTCGAAGTATCAAATCCCTGACGCAGATTTCTTACGACAAACTCCAAGAACTGTTTAAAGATTTCACTACATCTATTTAACTTACATGGGCAGGACAGATCAATTTAAAGTAGCACCAATCACACAATCTACTGGGTTTGGGTGGCCAGTAATTTTTCTCAATGGATGTAAATATGTCCAAGGCCGTGAGGTGCAAAGTTTTTTCAGTGGATTCAAGTTGTGCAATCGTAGGATTACTCTTTACTATTTTTCCATCGCCAAGATAGATTAATTGCAAAAGACGGGGAAGCACTCCGCTATTTTTCCAATACAGAAGTGCGTAAATACGGAGCTGGAATAAAGCTTTCTCTTCCCATCCAGGTTTAGGTGCCTTACCGGTTTTATAATCGACAATTCGAACTTCCCCCGTAGATGCGATATCGAGGCGATCAACGTAGCCGTGGAGGTAAACATTCTCTTCAAAATCATTCTCCAAATGCATTTCTCGATGCGTTGCCTCAAAAGTATCTGGGTGTTCTAAAGTAAAGTAAGTCCGGATAAGAGATGCGGCGCGATCGAGCCATTCTTTTTCATTAATAATTAACTCTGCAAGCTCGGGTTTTGCACTTACTTGAGCTGCCCACCTGGATGGAAGTAAATCCAAAGCCGTGGTTGGTGTTCTATCTTTTGCTAGGCTCTCAAAAAGATCATGCAAAACCGTATGCACCAGAGTTCCGCGTTCGGCATCTAGGCTCGGTGGTTGTGGAAGGCGATCTATTGAACGATATTTATAGAGTTGAGGGCAGTTGTTATATTCGTTCACGGCACTAGGCGAGAGACGCAGCCGGGGGTCAGTGTTCACGAGATGCAAGATACTCGTACTTGCCTTAAAGTTTTCGCCTAAGATGCTCCCGTGTCTAATTTAGGTTATTTTGATGAGGGCGATCGAATTCAACTGACCGACCCAAAGGGTAAGTTGTACAGCTTTACAATCGTTGCAGGAAAAGAGTGGCATACCCATAAGGGCTGGATAACTCACGATGATTTGATCGGAATGCCGGAAGGTTCAGTTGTCAGCACAACGGCGGGGTTAAAGTTCACGGCATTTAAACCTCTTTTAGCTGATTATGTTTTAACAATGCCTCGAGGGGCCACGATTGTTTATCCAAAAGATGCAGCGATGATTATTGGTTTGGCCGATGTTTATCCTGGTGCGCGTGTTTTGGAGGCTGGGGTAGGTAGTGGTGCACTAACAATTTCGCTATTGCGTGCAGTTGGTACAAATGGATCGGTTCATTCAGTGGAGCGACGCAAAGATTTCGCCGACAATGCGCGATCAAATGTAGATAATTATTTTTCAACGCCACCAGTGAATTGGAAACTTACAGTAGGGGATCTACAGGATCAGGCCGTTGTCGATAGCTATGATCGAGTTATTCTGGACATGCTTGCACCGTGGGAGTGTGTTGACCTAGCTGCTCGGGCACTTCGCCCTGGCGGCGTCTTCATGGCCTATGTAGCGACAACTACACAACTATCTGTTATCGCTGAAGCTATGAAGGCTGATGGCCGCTTCACTGAGCCAGAGAGTTCAGAGACAATTGTTCGAGGCTGGCATCATGAAGGTCTAGCAGTTCGACCACAACAACGGATGATCGGACATACAGGATTTCTAATTCAAACACGAAAAATGGCGGACGGTGTTGAAGTTCTAGCACGCAGACGTCGACCTGCGAAAGGAGCTTACGGTGTCTCGGAAGATTGAACGTCTTATCAATCTTACGATAGCTCTGCTTGCGACGAAGAGATATTTAACAAAGGGTGAAATCTTTAGATCTGTCGATGGGTATGAAGGCAGTGCAGAGACAATGGAGCGGATGTTTGAACGAGATAAAGATGATTTACGAAATCTCGGAGTTATTATTGAAGTAGGTAGTTTCGATCCAGTCTTTCAAGATGAAGCTGGCTACCGAATCAAACCTGAGGGTTACTCTTTAAATCTCGGTGAAATATCTGGCGTAGAAATTGCACTTTTGTCACTTGCCGCTGAGGCATGGCGAGGTGCAGCTCTAGATGATGCGGCACATAGTGCGTTGACGAAACTCCACTCAATGGGTGTTGAATCGGATTTGGATGCACTTCCAGCTATTTCACCGCGGTTGAATCCAACACATAGTGATTTTCAGGTTATTGCTCTTGCGATTTCTAAACGAGAGGTTATTTCTTTCTCCTATCTCTCCTCCGCAATGGTTGCGCAAATTCGTACCATTGAGCCTTATGCCATTGCTACGAGAAATTCTCACTGGTACCTAGCCGGAAGAGATCTGGAAAAACGAGAACTTCGTACATTTAGGTTGGACCGCATCGATGGCGAGATTTCAATCTCCAATAATGGTCAAGGTTTTGATATTCCGGCGGGCTTTGATGTATTTGCTTCTTTAGAAAGTGATGAACTAGTAAACATCGCAACTGTCGATATACGAAAAGGTAAAGCGCATCTACTGAGAGTAGTTGCCGATTCTTGCGTTGATAAAGGAGAGTGGGAGCAAATTACAGTTAGATACTTTGACTATCAACAGTTTGTCGACCAAATTCTTTGGCATGGAGCCGATGTATTAGTGATTGAGCCAACTTCATTGAGAAATCAAGTTATCGCCGCACTCGAAGAGATTGTCCGTATTCATGCATAATTCAAGCCAAACCCCATTAAGTCGAACGGCTAGGCTTCTAGATTTAGTGCCGTATGTAGCCTCTCACCAAGGGATTGAAATCGCTGCCTTAGCTCAAAATTTCAACGTCACGCAATCTCAGATGATCTCCGATTTAACAACCCTATGGATGTGCGGATTGCCGGGATATACCCACCTTGAGTTGATGGACTTATCTTTTGACTCTGGTTACGTCACTATTCATAACGCTCAAACTCTTTCTATCCCTCGATCGCTCAACAGTGAGGAGACGATTGCGTTGCTTCTAGGATTGGACGTGGTGATTGAATCTCTACCCACTGAGCGAAGTGATTTGAGAGATCGAGCTACAGCTTTAGTAGAAAAGCTTTCGGCGAGGATTTCAATCAATGCCAAACTAACGGCAATTCCATCGGCCGCTGGTTCGGTGCGTGCATTAATTGAAAACGCGCTCACTAAAGATAGTTGGGTGGAGATTACCTATCACTCTTCTTACTCCGATACCGTTTCTACTCGCTTAATACATCCCCTTGAACTACGAATCGAGGGGGGTTATGAGTATTTGTGGGCGATTTGTAACAGCGCACGTGGCCTCCGAGTTTTCAGATTGGATCGCATACAAAAATTGGTTCCTTGTTCGCCACCAGAGGCACCTTTATATGCAGTTGAAAATCAGGCTAAGAAAACGTCTTACGTAATACATGTTCATAATCGACCAAGAGCTGCAATGGAACGATTCTCTTTAGATCGCGAGTCCTTATCACAGGAAAATGAAATTTCATCCTTTTCAAGCGAATGGGTTCGGCGCTCTGTCATGGCCTCATCTGGAAGTGTCGAGGTGTTGGAACCTTCAGGGCTTCGAAACGAGATTGCTCTGAGCGCTCAGGTGATACTAGATCGTTACAAAGACCACTAGTTTCACCTTTCCAGAGCGACTGGCTCTAGGGTAGCCTTGCGTCATCACTCTTCGAGAAAACATAAGCCAAGGAGTAAGTACTATGAATCTAGGCCCAAGAGAAGTCGTTATTCTTTTGATTGTCGTCCTCATCCTGTTTGGTGCCAAACGCTTACCTGACTCGGCTCGTTCTCTTGGCCGCTCAATGAGAATCTTTAAGAGCGAAATGAAGGAAATGAGGACCGAAGACACAGTGATTGAAGAAGACGGCAAAACCGAGAAATAGATTGATGGCGTCTGCAAGTCAGGAACGGATGCCGCTCATTGATCACTTACGGGAGTTGCGCAATCGTGTTCTTAAGTCAGCTGTAGCGGTCCTCGTAGTTTTCGTTGGAGGATGGTATTTATACAATCCCATTATTGCGACGTTGGCTAAACCGGTCTGCGATCTGAAAGCGGCTCAGCAATCTGGTGCGGCAAGTTGTGGTGCTTTATATATCAGCGGGGTTCTCGGTCCACTTGATCTTCAAATTAAAGTCGCACTTCTAACTGGTGTAATAGTTTCGGCGCCATTTTGGCTATATCAATTGTGGGCATTTATAGCACCAGCACTCCATCGAAGAGAAAAACGAACAACTGTACTTTTTGTCTGTGCGGCAACACCATTTTTTGCCCTGGGGGCGACTCTCGGCTATTTGATTTTGCCTGTGGCGATTAAAGCTCTCTTTGGATTTACGCCAAATTCGATAAGCAACTTGGTGCGATTTGATGATTATTTGGATTTTGTATTGAGACTGATTTTGTTTGTGGGTCTTGCCTTTGAACTACCGATTTTCTTATTGACCTTCAATCTCATCGGTTTTCTCCGGGGCACGACGATACTTAAACCTTGGCGGGTCTGGGTATTTGCAATCTTCTTAGTAGTGGCTGCTTTTTCTCCTACTGCTGATCCATTGAGTATGGTCCTCTTGGCTGCCCCACTGATTGTGTTTTATTTCATGGCAGGGGGAATCGCAGTTTTAGTCGATAAAAAACGGGATAAGAGAAGCGATACTCTTCAAATCGGAGTTTCGCCAATCGAGAGCGCCACGCCAATTACCGAATAGGGCGATAAGGTCGCCTTATGTGGGCCTTAGTTATCAACCCAACCGCTGGCTCTGGCAAAGGTGCATCCATCGGTAGCTATGTCGCCGGTTTCCTTACGCAGCGCAGAGAATCCCATGAGATTGTTTCGGGGGATTCTGCAATCTCGTTAATTACTCATCTTAAGAAATTTATTGAGAACTACCCAGATTGCCAAGGCGTGATTGCAGTCGGTGGCGATGGTTTGCTACATAATGTTTTACAAGTAGTGGTTCCAGCTCAAATTCCGCTCGCTGTGATTCCGGCTGGTACGGGAAATGATTTTGTTCGAACCCTGGGGTGGCCACTAGATGATCTAAATCCATATCTAGAAAGCATCATTTCAATTAAACCACGATCAGTGGATTTAGGGCTAGTAGATGGTGAGTGGTTCGGAGCAATCTTATCCACTGGATTCGACTCCATCGTAAATGAGAAGGCAAATACCATGGCTTGGCCTAAAGGCCCAATGAAATACAATGTTGCAATCGCAATGGAACTTCCGCGTTTTGCACCCCGTAGTTATGAAATCACTCTTGATGATCGCTCAATTTCGACTCAGGCGATGCTTATCGCAGTCTCCAATGGACGATCATATGGAGGAGGCATGATGGTTTGCCCTGATGCCAATATTCATGATGGGTTGTTCGATGTAATGGTCTTACATCCAGTCTCCAAAATTGAGTTCCTTAAGGTTTTTCCAAAGGTATTTAAAGGAACTCATGTAAACCATCCTGCTGTTGAAATCGTACGAAGTAAGAGAGTAACGATCGTTGCCGATGCTGTTGCCTATTCAGACGGCGAACGGATTGGTCGCCTACCCATATCAGCAGAGTGCATCCCTGGAATCTTGCAAACATGGATTCCGTGACATCGCCAGCGCAGAGATTTGAGGCTGCAAAAATACGGGGAGCACATCCTGTCACGCAGAGTTTTTTAGCCACCTTTAATTTTGAGTTCGATCCCTTTCAAATTGCGGCATGCCACGCCGTCGAGGAGGGGAGTGGGGTACTCGTAGCAGCCCCAACTGGAGCCGGCAAGACAGTTGTAGGCGAATTTGCCGCATTCTGTGCATTAAATACTGGAAAGAAGTGTTTTTACACTACTCCGATTAAAGCGCTGTCGAATCAAAAATTCTTTGAATTTGTGGAGAAATTTGGCGAAGACAAGGTTGGGCTATTGACGGGCGATACAAGTATTAATGGTGAGGCCGATATCTTGGTCATGACAACCGAGGTTTTACGAAATATGTTGTACGCCGGCTCATCTACTCTAACGGGCTTAGGTTATGTAGTTATGGATGAAGTTCACTACTTAGCCAACAAGTTTCGAGGTGCGGTTTGGGAGGAAGTACTCATCCACCTCATGGAGAGCGTTCAAGTTATCTCATTATCTGCCACTGTTTCAAATGCCGAAGAGTTTGGTGAGTGGCTAGGTGAAGTTCGAGGAAATACGCAAGTAATAGTCAGTGAAGTCAGGCCCATTCCTTTGTATCAACACGTACTCATTGGAAATCGCATGTTGGATCTTTTTCAAAGACCTGGGGTGATAAATCCTGAGATTTTGCAGCGAGAGCGTGAAGCTATTCGAAAAACATCAATGGACAGACATCGTAGAGGCAGCTCTAATGAGCCCAAAGCAAGATTATCTCGCGCTGATGTTATCGAAAGACTTCAAAGGGAAAATATGTTGCCTGCCATTACCTTTATTTTCTCTCGAGTTGGATGCGATGCTGCGGTCAAGCAATGCCTCGCCTCAGGTATCCGCTTGACATCTTCAGAGGAGCGAATCGAAATTAAAGCAACTGCTCTCAAATACATCGCAAATATTGCCGCTGAAGATCTCGAGGTTTTAGGTTTTAACGAATGGTTGAGCGCCTTAGAACGGGGAATTGCAGCTCACCATGCAGGTCTATTACCGAGCTTTAAAGGCGCGGTGGAGGATTTATTTCAACGTGGTCTAGTTAAGGCGGTCTTTGCAACTGAAACGCTCGCACTTGGAATCAATATGCCCGCCCGAACAGTTGTTTTGGAAAAACTCGTCAAATTTAATGGTGAGGCTCATGTTCCGATTACACCGGGGGAGTACACCCAACTAACGGGACGCGCTGGCCGACGGGGGATCGATATTGAAGGAAATGCAGTGGTTCAGTGGTCGCCAACTGTCGATTCAGCTTCCGTGGCTGGTTTGGCATCTACTCGAACGTATCCATTGCGTTCATCTTTTGCGCCTTCTTACAACATGTCCATAAACCTAATTTCACGATTTGGTCGAGAACGCGCGCGAAGATCGCTTGAATCATCATTTGCTCAATTTCAAGCCGATCGTGCAGTAGTCGGACTGTCACGGCAGATTCGCAAGAATGAAAGTGCAATCGAAGAAATTCTTGCACATGCAGTATGCCACTTAGGAGATTTTCTTGACTATGCAAGTATTCGCCGTGAAATAAAGGAAGTTGAGCTACTACTCAGCAAACGAGATCAAAAAAAGAGTTTTGATAACCGACAACGTTCTCGATTAGAGCGTGATTTAAGTGAGCTTAGAAAGTCACTTCGAAATCATAGCTGCCACAGTTGTAAGGAGCGCGAAGATCATGCGCGATTCACCGAGCGTGCTGGACGCTTAAACCGAGAGAATGAAGGGCTACGTAACCGAGTTGAAAGTCGAACAAATGTTATTGCAAAGACTTTTGACCAAATTTGTCAAGTTTTAACACATTTGAATTATATCGAAGGCGAAAAGCCAACTTCTCAAGGTAAGATTTTGACAAAGATTTATGCAGAATCTGATTTACTATTAACTGAGTCGATTCGTTGTGGATTATTTGATGAACTCAATGCGACCGAACTTCTTTCAATCGTCTCATGCATGATTTTTGAATCGAGAACGACAGAAAACTCGGCGCCTAAGATGCCAAGTATCAAAGTGGAAAACGCATTGACTGAGGTTGTTTCTATTTGGGCCCAACTAGAAGAGATTGAAAGTACGTATGGTGTTAAGACGCAACGAGAACCGGATGCTGGTTTTTGTTGGATCTCCTACAAATGGGCCAGTGGCGGTTCATTGCACAGCGTACTGAAAGGTAGTGATATGTCAGTAGGAGATTTTGTTCGATCAATAAAGCAACTCATCGATCTTCTTAATCAAATCGCAGGTGCGAGTGAGACGCTTCGTCCAATGTGCAAAGATGCAGTAAAGCGAATTGACCGTGGTGTTGTTGCCTATCTAATGGGTGATGTATGACGTTAATGCTTTTAGACAGTGCATCGTTGTGGTATCGCGCCTACTACGGAATGCCCGATACCTTAGTTGCACCAGATGGAACTCCAGTAAATGCAATTCGCGGCTACATTGATATGACCGCTCGGCTAATTAGTATCTATAAACCCGATCGTTTAGTTGCCTGTTTGGATGGGGATTGGCGACCAACGTGGCGCGTTGAACTCTTCCCAGATTACAAAGCTAACCGCCTTGAGGCTGAGGGCGAAGAAGAGGATGAACCCGAAACTCTGACAGCGCAGATACCAATTCTCTTAGATCTGCTCGATTTATTTGGAATTCCAGTAGTGGGTGTAGATGATTACGAGGCCGATGATGTCATGGCAACGTATGCCGAAGTGGAGAGAGGTCCCATTAGAATTGTTACTGGCGATCGTGATTTATTTCAAATGGTGGATGATAAACGTGATATTAAAGTTGTTTACTTAGCTAAAGGTATCTCACAGCATGATTTAGTCGACGTGAAATATGTTTCCAACAGGTATCAAATTCCGGGGGAGCGATACGCTCTCTTTGCAATGTTTAGAGGCGATCCATCAGATGGTCTTCCTGGAGTGCGCGGTATTGGTGAAAAAGGAGCTGCACTCATCGCAAATAATTTCGCTAATGTCGATGACGTGTTAGCTGGCGCTCATAGCGCTCATGAAAGCCTGCCTCCTGCGCTAGCAAAAAAGATAATCGCCGGAAGCGATTACTTAAAGATTGCCCCGACAGTGGTTCAGGTTGCACGAAATGTTAGCCTTCCCCGTGTGGATATAACGATGCCGGCGGCACCTAGTAATTTGTCACAGATTTATCAATTTAAGGAGCGTTATGGTCTCGGTGCCAGCGTGGATCGCTTGATCAGTGCGCTAGGTTGGTAAATCTTCTCCTCCCGATTATTAGCGGAGTTTTACTCAGTGGCGCTTTAGCTCCAATTGCTTTGTGGTGGTTAGCTCCGATTTCACTAGCACTTCATATGTATAGTCTTACAAAATCAGCTCGACCGTTTCTTAACTCTTTTCTTTTTGCAGTAGTTTTCAATGCGATTGCGTTGCAGTGGACTAATATTTTTGTTGGTTCAATACCATGGATAATTCTTTTTTGTGGGCAGGCAGTACTTTTCATACCACTTGGTTTGGCTAAAAAGTATGGAGTTGGGTTTTATCCCTTGATTTTTCTCATTTTGGAACAGGTACGTTCTCTCTTTCCATTTGGGGGATTCGGTTGGCTCCGACTTGCTTATTCACAGGCCGATGCACCATATAACCAGATTGCAGCTATCGGGGGAGCCAGCGCACTAAGCGCACTGGTCCTTTCAATCGCCTTAGTCCTGTATTCACTACTCAAATTTAGAATTACTCTTTTGCCACTCTTGCCCCTAGCACTTTTACTTGTTCCCATTGATGTGAAAAGCGTTGGTGAAGTTCGCGTGGTAATGGTTCAAGGAAATGTTCCACGCCTTGGTTTGGATTTTAATGAACGAGCAACTCAAGTCTTTTTCAATCATGTACAGGAGACTAAGAGAGCGTTGGCTCTGGATGAGAGCGTTGATTTTATTCTCTGGCCGGAAAATGCCGTTGATGTAGATCCTTTTACTAACTTGACAGTACGCGAAACTCTGAACTCCTTTTCACAGCCACTAATAATCGGCGCAGTGATTAGAAAGGAGGGTCAGTTACTCAATACATCGATTATGTGGCAGAGAAGTAGCCAAGAGATCTACATAAAGCAGCATCTGACACCTTTTGGTGAGTACATACCCTTGCGATCTATTGCCTCAAAAATCTCCCCGTATGTAGAGTCAGTTGAAGACTTCACAACTGGGAATTCATCGAAGGCTTTTACCCTCAATGGCGTAAAAATCGCTCCAATTATCTGTTACGAACTCATCGATGACGCACTTGTCGCCCGTGCAGCGCGCAACTCTCAATTATTAGTGGTTCAGACCAATAGCGCGACATTTGGAAAATCCCCACAAAACGCTCAACAATTAGCGATCACTCGTATCAGGGCGATTGAGTATGGAAGAGATATTCTCTCCGTTTCAACAACTGGTGTTTCTGCCTTTATAAATCATCGCGGAAAAATTCAGGCGCAGACCGAGCCGTATCAAAGCGCACATCTATTCGTACAACCGGCTCTCATGGAGGGCCAGACACCTCGAGACAAGGCTGGAGATTGGGCCTTAGTTGGCAGCTTAAGCTGGCTACTTATCTGTGCGCGGGCTAATCCTCGTACCTTGAAATATCGCCGATAAGTTACATTATGTAAAGTAATGCAGAGAGTCAAAGAGTTCGGCTCTTTAACCCCTCCTACCGATACTCATCCAGCGGTATGCAGGCGCAGACCAGATTGCGATCTCCATGAGCGCCATCGATACGAGAGACCGGTGGCCAAAACTTCATCCGAGAACCAATCGATTCACCAGGAACAAGTCCATCGGGTATGACTGGATACCCGCCCCGTTCACGGCTGTACTCCCTCTCCCACTCGGTGGTAACCATAGAGAGGGCTGTATGGGGCGCATGGCGTAGAGCAGAGCCTTCAACGCTTATCTTCCCATCGATAATCTCTTGGATCTCAGTGCGAATCGAGATCATTGCATCGATAAAGCGGTGAATCTCGGCGATATCCTCTGACTCAGTCGGTTCAATCATCAAAGTACCAGCGACTGGAAAAGACATAGTTGGGGCGTGGAAACCATAATCCATCAGCCTCTTTGCAATATCGTCAACGGTGACACCCGACTCCTTAGTTAGTCCTCGAATATCGAGGATGCACTCGTGTGCAACACGACCATTTGCACCGGTATAGAGCACTGGATAGGAAGCTTGAAGGCGCGCTGCAATGTAGTTGGCAGAAAGGATTGCAACTTGAGTTGAATGCGTTAACCCTTCTCCCCCTAGCAAGCGAATATAAGCCCAAGAAATTGGCAAAACGCCTGCCGAACCAAATGGGGCAGCTGAGATTGGTCCTGGTCCCGTCGATGGTCCAGCCGATAGATCCATTGGATGATTTGGCAGAAATGGCGCAAGGTGTGCCCGAGTGATAACTGGACCTACACCAGGGCCTCCTCCACCGTGCGGAATCGAAAAGGTTTTATGAAGATTTAAGTGAGAGACATCAGCACCAAATTTTCCAGGTTGTGCAACACCAACTAGAGCGTTCAAGTTGGCGCCATCAACATAGACCTGGCCGCCCGCATCATGTATCAACGCACAGATTTCAGAGACAGCTGTTTCAAAGACTCCATGAGTTGATGGGTACGTGATCATCAAAGCAGCAAGCGTGGCCCCATACTCTGCAATTTTTTGCTTGATGTCATCTACTGAAACATTTCCATTCTCATCACACTCAACAACAACAACCTTCATTCCAGCCATAACAGCTGAGGCTGCATTAGTTCCATGCGCACTCGACGGGATAAGGCAGATGTTTCGGTTGTGATCGCCACGTGAATCATGAAAATTTCTAATCGCAAGTAAGCCCGCGAACTCTCCTTGACTTCCTGCGTTAGGTTGCAGAGAGACTGCGTCATATCCAGTAATTGCTACGAGCCAATCCGACAACTGTTGAATCAACTTGCGTGTTCCAGCGCTCTGATCAGCCGGAGCAAATGGATGAAGTGAAGAAAACTCTGGCCATGTCACCGCTTCCATCTCGGTAACAGCGTTGAGTTTCATTGTGCACGAACCTAAAGGAATCATCGTTCGATCGAGAGCCAAATCCTTATCAGCCAAATTTCGTAAATAACGCATCATGCCGGTTTCGCTGTGATTTGTATTGAATACAGGATGAGTTAAGTATTTGCTTGTACGTAGGAACTTTGCAGGGATCTTCCGTCCCTCAGTCTCTTGCAGGCCTAAAATTGCAAGAACTTGGACGAAAAGCTCTTCAGTTGTCTCTTCATCGAAGGAGATTCGTAACTCAGTGTCGCTAACTTTTGCAAAGTTAATGCCCGCGGCAATCGCTTTTTGATGAATTGTATGTGCATCATCGACAACGATGTGAACCGTATCGAAGATAACATCATCTCTATTATTCGTTGCAGCATGAAGGCGCGATGCGAATCCATTTACTCTCTCTGCAATCTGTCGAAGACCAACTGGTCCATGCCACATTGCATAGAAAGCACTCATGTTTGCCAAGAGAACTTGAGCTGTGCAGATGTTTGAGGTCGCTTTATCACGACGAATGTGCTGCTCGCGAGTTTGAAGGGCTAAGCGAAATGCTGGCTTTCCAGTTGCATCAATGCTTTGACCCACAAGACGTCCTGGCATTGAGCGCTCAAGTCCGTTACGTACCGCCAAGAAGCCAGCGTGAGGTCCACCGAAACCCATTGGTACTCCAAAGCGTTGTGAAGTTCCGACAGCGATATCAGCACCCCACTCCCCTGGAGCTTTCAACAGTGTCAATGCTAGAAGATCAGTTGCCGCAATGACTAATGCATTTCGTGAATGGGCGTATTCAGCAAAGCTTGCATAATCAATGACAGTTCCTGTTGTGTCTGGGTATTGAAGCAAAGCACCAAAGAATTCGCCCTCATACCCATCTCGAACCACATGACCAGAATCGATCTCAACTACGGTAATGCCTAGCGGCTTTGCACGCGTAAGAACAACAGCCTTTGTTTGAGCGTGAACATGCTCTTCAATTAAAAAGACCGCGTCATCACTTAACTTTGATGCACGTCGCGCAAGTGTCATTGCCTCCGCAGCGGCCGTGCCCTCATCAAGCATCGATGCGTTTGAAATATCAAGTGCTGTTAACTCACAGATCATTGTTTGAAAAGCAAAGAGGGCCTCTAGGCGACCTTGAGATATTTCAGGTTGATAGGGCGTATATGCGGTGTACCAAGCTGGATTTTCTAAGACATTTCTTTTAATAACTGGAGGAACGATAGTTCCGTAATATCCAGTTCCAATTAATGAGCGGAAAACTTTATTCTCCGATGCAATTGAACGTAATTCTGCAATTACTTCGACTTCACTTTTTGCACTATCCAGAGCGTTTTCGATAACTCCATTTATTGCGATATTCGATGGAACAACGTCACGAATAAAGGATTCAAGATCTGCATAACCAAGGGCCTGCAACATTGCCGTTTCATCACTGGAGGATGGTCCTATATGGCGGCGTGAGAAAGAGTCATAGTCAGTCATGAGCACAGACTATGGTGAATTAAGCCCCTTTGCTCTTACGTCTAAGCGAGAGCTCATCGTTATCTTGGCCACTAACAATCTGGCCATTTATCTCGCCCTGTAACATGAGGAGCGAGCCTTCGACCTCGTGCCAAACTTTTCCAACAGCGATCCCAAATACCCCTTGGCCCCCGGCCAGTAAATCGATAATCTCATCTGCACTTGTGCACTCATAAATGGAGGCACCATCACTCATTAAAGTAATCGTCTCTAAATCGGTCACTCCCCTAGTGCGAAGATGATCGACTGCGGTACGGATGTTTTGTAGTGAGACTCCAGCATCTAATAAACGTTTCACTATCTTCAAGACTAAAATGTCGCGGAAACCATAAAGGCGTTGGGTTCCAGAGCCGCTTGCAGTTCTCACGCTCGGTTCGACTAAAAATGTACGTGCCCAATAATCCAATTGACGGTATGTGATACCTGCCGCCGAGCATGCAGTTGCACCTCGATAACCGATCTCTAACTCTTGGGAAGCCACGTTCTGCTCGATTCTCTTGGGGAGTGCTGGTAAATCTAAAGTAGTTCTGTGCCGCTTTCAACGACCGACACGGCCGGAACCTCTACTTGAGATTGAGAGTTTTCAGCCTCATCCGGCAAAGTCCTCAGGGCTAATCTCATCTAAAAAGGCTCTGAATCGCTCCACCTCTTGATTGTCGCCCCCATTCTCAACTGGAAACTCAATCCCAGCCTCATCGAGTAGTTCGGCGCTAGCCAAGATATTGCTATGAGTACGAAGGGCGAGGGCGATGGCATCAGATGGCCTTGCTGAAATATTCAATAACGTACCTGAGCTCTCTCGAATAAGAAGAAGCGCATAAAAAACCCCGGATTTGACCTCCGTTATATGGACGGCGGTTAGCGTGGCATCCACGGCTTCAACTATCTCGCGCATCAAATCATGGGTCAATGGACGTGGTGGAATCAGACCCTGTTGAGCAAAAGCGATCGCAGTCGCCTCATTGGCGCCTATCCAAATAGGTAAAAATCGTGAGCCGTCGATCTCTTTTAGCAACACTATCGGTTGATTAGATGGCATCTCAACGCGAACCCCGACGACTTCCATTCCAATAAACATGGAGTTATGAACGGAGTCGGTGCAGACCACCGCGAACTAGCGCGGCATGCAGACGGATTGAAAGAGATGCGATCTCTTTTTGTACCTCTTCTGCGCGGGCCTTTGCTTCACTTGATTTCTGTCTCGTCAATGGTGTGATCACCTGTTCGATTAAACCAATTTCGCGATCTGCGGCAGATTTAAAAGATCGCAAGTGCCTGGCCTCGATGCCAAAGCTTGCCATTTCAGTAACGGCTTTGGCGATGGCCAAAGCATCCCCATCGTAATGGCGTCCACGTGGGGCGATTAAACCATAACCCTCAAGTTCAACGAGTTGCTCATCGTTGATTCCAGAATTTTTTAAAAGCTCATCGCGAGATAAGCGCATCTCGCTCGTCTGTGCAAAAGCGCTCGGCGCCATGGCCCCATCAACGGTAGCTAAAGAGATAGCAGGGTGTGCAACGCCTCCGATAGCCGCCGGCTGTAAACCGCGATCCATCGCATCGAGATTCTCTTTAATTACTTTAAGTGGAAGATATTGATCACGCTGTGCAAGTAAGACATATCGAAGCCGCTCTAAATCTGATGTTGTGAATTTTCGATAGCCAGAAGGAGTTCGCTGAGGCTCAATTAATCCCTCTGACTCTAAAAAACGAATTTTGGAGATTGTAATATCTGAAAAGTCACCTCTCAAGCGGTTTAGAACCTCGCCAATTGATAGGTAGGCCCGAGCTGGAACTGCCATTACTACTCCCCTAACTCTCTATGTATCTTCATATTAAATCTTCGTACTGGTACTACCGGTAACAAAGAGAAGGTGAAACTTTCCAATTTGAATCTCATCTCCTGAGCGAAGCTCTATTTCAGTTATCGACGTGTTGTTTAAATACGTTCCATTCAAAGATCCGCAGTCGCGCAAGATATATCCCGCAGTGTTTTTTTCAATGAGCGCATGTGCTCTAGAGACCGTTACATCATCTAGGAATATTCCACTCTTCGTTGATCTCCCGATGCTGATGCCATCTTTAGTTACAAGATATCGCGAGCCCTTGTTCTCTCCTCGATGAATCATGACCATAGCTTTATTACCGCCAGATGATTGAATCTCTTCAATAACGGCGCGATCAACCTCTTCGAGAGAGGCTATGTACTCTTCAAGAATGCCTGCAGGTGAAAGATTGAACTCTCGTGGTGAAAGATGAAGTGTGGTGGTTAATTCATTAGGTGACTGCTCCACTCTCCACCTCCCCTTATTTTTTTCACTCTCAACCTAAGGCTGAGATTAAAGGGCTATCGTGCTTTGGTCAAGCCGTTAGTTCAGCGTAATCCTTGGCGCTCAACAGATCTGAAGGGGTAGTGCTCACTTCAATTTTTACCAACCAACCATTTCCGTAAGGATCGGAGTTGATTGATTCAGGAGTATTTGCTAGGGACTCATTAATCGCTATAACCGTTCCCGATACCGGCGCATAAATTTCAGAGACTGATTTAGTTGATTCAACTTCGCCACACACTTTTCCAGAGTTTACAATCTCTCCTACTTTTGGAAGTTGAACATAGACGATATCCCCGAGAGCACCTTGAGCGTAGTCAGTAATTCCCATCGTGTACGTGCTTGCATCGACAGAGACCCATTCATGCTCTTTGGTGTACTGTAAATTTTCAGGAGTTAATGACATGTCCGCCTCTTATCTGCGAAATAGCTTCGCGTGCATAACTTATACCTGTAGAAATGTAGAGGGCAATGCCCCAGATAGCAAAGCTCCAGCCTAGGACGTAGGCCACATTTCCTAAATAATTTTCACTCTGCGCCAAAAGGATGAATGGAAATGCATACATAAGATTAAAGGTCGCCGCTTTTCCTAAATATGTCACGCGTAAGGGTCCATGCCCTTGTTTTTTTAAAAAGATTGTTAAAACTCCCAGAACTGCATCCCGTGCGATGAGGGCTACAAACATCCACCATGGGACGATGTCTCGAATCAAAAAAGTAATTAATATCGCAAGGATATATAGCCGGTCTATGGCGGGATCGGCCAGTTCACCAAAGCGCGATGTCTGCCCCCACGCTCGTGCTAACTTTCCATCAAAATAATCCGTTGCACCCCCAATAGCTAAAACTGCAATTGCCCATGCATCGGCCTGAAGCTCTAAGGTCAGATAGATAAATAGCGGTATTCCGAGAAAGCGCAGGAAAGTTAGTGCATTTGGAATTGTGAACAAAGAGGTACTCATTGGTTCAGTCGCGCTCCTTAACTCGGATCGCAACTTGCACTGGAGTGCCAGGAAAGCCAAACTCCTCGCGTAGGCGGCGCTCAATAAATCGGCGATATGAGGCCTCAATCCAGCCACTTGAAAAGACTACGAACTTAGGAGGAGCGATTCCAGCCTGAGTGGCATAGTAAATCTTTGGCTGTTTACCACCTCGCACTGGTGGCGGAGTCGCACCGATGAGCGCACCTAAGAATGAATTGAGTTTTGCTGTTGGAACGCGTCGCTCCCAACTATCTAAAGCGGTACGAATAGCTGGCGCTAAACGATCTCGATGCCAACCAGTCTTGGCTGCAACATTGACACGTTGAGCCCATTCTACTTGATCTAAATGTCTATCAACCTCTCGATCTAACTGATCGCGACGATCCTCATCTACTAAATCCCACTTGTTCATAACAATCACCATCGCTTTACCGGCTTCTTCGACCATGGTGATGACTCGTAAATCTTGTTCAGTGATTGGCTCCGATGCATCTAATACAACGACTGCAACTTCACACCGTTCGAGTGCACTCTGTGTTCGAAGTGAAGCGTAGTAATCGGTACCCGATGCTTGATTCGCCCGTTTCTTTAAACCTGCAGTGTCGATAAATCGCCATGTTGATCCGCCGAACTCAATTAACTCATCAACTGGATCTCTAGTCGTTCCTGCAACGTCATCGACAATTGACCGGTTCTCCCCCGCTAAAGCGTTCAGAAGTGAAGACTTGCCGACGTTAGGACGTCCAATCAATGCAACTTTGCGGTAACCATCTTGAGTTTGTGCTCCACCGACTTCTGGAAGCTCTGCAACTATACGATCGAGTAAATCTCCGCTGCCTCGACCATGAAGTGCTGATACGAAATAAGGTTCGCCAAGACCTAAACTCCACAGACCGTGAGCCTCGCTCTCTTCGCGCTCACCATCGACTTTATTGCCGATTAATATCAATGGTTTCTTAGCTTTGCGCAGACGTTGAACCAAAATGTCATCTTCATCGAGCGCTCCAACTTGAGCATCGACAACGAAAGCTAAAACATCGGCCTCATGCATTGCAATCTCAGCACCGGCGCTGACTTGAATTGAAATACCATCGGGCTTAGCTTCCCAGCCGCCAGTATCCATAACAATGAATCGACGTCCACCCCATTCGCACTCATACTGAACTCGATCACGTGTTACACCTGGCGTATCTTCAACGATTGCTTCGCGACGGCCAATAAAACGGTTAATTAACGTTGATTTACCTACATTTGGACGACCTAAGATCGCAACGATAGGCAGTCCCAGTAAAGAGCGCTCTCGAAGCAGCTCCCAGATTCGCTCAATAGTTTCATCAATAGTCAGATGGGTAGAGTCAATCTGAACGCTATCTGTTGCCATCACAAATGGTGATGCTTCACGAGTTGAGTCTGCTACATCTCGTGAATCTAAAGAGCGACGAACATCAACACCCTTTTCCTCAATCTCTATCTCTCGGCGATAAGCCCGTGCATCCAAATCGGCGGTCAAGTAGATTTTTAGCGCGGCATCAGGAGCGATAACCGTTGCAATATCACGACCTTCAACGACAATTCCTTTTTCTGCGCGCTCAATAATTGTGCGTTGAATTTTAAAAAGTTCGTTTCGTATTTGTGGCATTGCACTGATTCTGCTGACGTTTTCTGTAACTGAACTTCCACGAATTGCATGCGTAATCTGAGTATCACCTGCAAAAACTTGTGGATCGAGAGGATCTGATACAAAGCGAATTGGATTGCCCTTCAACGCAACAATAATCTCTTGCGCACTCTCTAAATTTTTTTCAAGAGCTAACCAAGTTACGGCTCGGTATAGCGCGCCAGTATCTAAATAATTCCATCCGGCACGAACGGCAATCGCACGTGATGTACTTGACTTACCTGCCCCACTCGGGCCATCCATTGCAACGACTATGCCCATGTGACGAGCCTACTTCTATTTCAGAATCGGATGAACGTTCCATCCGATCGCACTCAGATGGTTGGAGAGAGAATCTGCATCACGTGATGAGAGTGCAAGAGTTATTAACGCACTTTGTTGACCAGGTGAGTGCTCTATATTTAAATCTTCCACGTTAACTGCAATTGCTGCGCATTCATTAAATATCGCGGCTAACTGTCCAGGTCTATCATCGATAACAATCGGTAGATATGTATATTCGCGAGCCTTGCCTCCATGTTTGCCTGGAATACGTGAACGTTCCAAGCGCCCTTTTTCTATAAAGGAGGCGATCGCTGTTTTACTCTCCAAATTTTCGAGCAGCTCTCCAAGTTCGCGATGCATGCCCCGTGCAAGATCGACAATCTGAGCTCTATTTGAATAAATAATCTCACTCCACAGTTTCGGATCAGAGGCTGCAATTCGAGTCGTATCTCTGAGCCCGGCGCCAGCTAAATCCAGCCACTCTGCCGGTGCGCTTTCCAGAGAGTGAGCTAGAAGCGTTGAAAGGATTTGGGGCAGATGAGAGATAGCCGCGACTGCCCGATCATGCTCCTCGGCGGGCAGGAGAACCGCGTTTGCGCCAAGCAGAGCAATAAGTTCGCGAACGATTTCCTGTGACTCGGTAGAACATTCAGATGTGGGGGTTATTATCCAGCTCCTGGTTGTAAAGAGATCTGCGCGCGCTGAATGTGCTCCCCCAACCTCGCGACCGGCCATAGGATGGGTCGGAACAAAACGTGACAAAGGCAGGCTAGAATTCTTAATATGAACTATAGGTTCAGTTTTAACACTCCCTACATCCATAAAGGTTGAGTTTGGGTTTAAAAAGTACTCTCCCTCTATGACTAGCGAAATCGCCTCAGTTGGAATTGCTAAGACCACGAGCTCTGGCGCATCAAGCATCTCTGCCTTAGCTAAATCATTGGCAAGGGCGGCAGCTGTTGGGTTGCTATCAACTAATTCAACGCGTACTCCCCGGGCACTGAGCGCTAAAGCTATCGATGTGCCAATTAATCCAGCCCCAACTATGCGTACTTGAGTCAGCATTACTGTGCGATATCTCGGCGCAGTGACTGCGCTCCATGAAGGTAGATATGGCTGATCTTCTCTGGCCCCACGCTGCTTTCAGCATGCATCATGACACGGATTGTTCGCTCGAGAGCTCCCGGAACATCGACCTCAACGGCACCGATTAAAGGTACAGATTCAAATCCGATCTCTCGACAGGCAGATGCAGGAAAGGCGGCATTTAAATCTGGAGTTGATGTAAAGATCACTGAGATCACTGAACTGGGGGTGAGTGAGTTTGCGCGCATCATCGCAGCGATGAGCTCCTTTACTCCCTCGCCAATAGCCTCTGGAGTATTTGCAGTAATTTGCGTGGCACCTCGTACCGCTCTCATTGACATGGGCTAAGGGTACCTTTCATCTCTACATTTCGTGGAAGTTTCAAACTCTATTAAGAGTTTAACGACTTTGTCGATATAACTCTTCTACTACTTTCTCACATTCTCTCACCTATAGCGCAGAACTCCATTCGATCATCTTAATTATCGATATATCGTTAATTCTTACGCTCATCCTGTATCTGCTATGTCGATATATCGCTTACACTAGATTCTAATGTCGATATAACTATATGACGCTTTTTGCTCTTATATTGTTTTATCGGTTTATCGTTATAGCCCTAAGACGTTTCGTAGATTTGTCAACTCTCCTGAGTTTAGATCTCTCCATCTTCCCTCAGGAGTATCCCCGAGCGAGATTGGACCAAAGCGTGTCCGGATCAATCGCAGCACATCAACATCGACGGCCTCCATGAGACGGCGAATAATGTGATAGCGCCCCTCGTGAATTGTTACTTCAATCCATCTAGATGAGAGCTCTTTGAACTCTAAAACTCGACCCATTCCATCCTCTAACTCAACTCCTTTAAGGAGGGTCTTATCCACCCCGCTTGGCAGTTTTCCGTCGAATTCAATAATGTAGGTTTTTTCCAATCCAAAGGATGGATGCGTGGCTCTAAATGTTAAATCTCCATCATTAGTTAAAAGAATGAGACCCTCGGAGTCTTTGTCCAGGCGTCCAACATGAAATAAGCGCTCCCTCCGAAGATCTATAAAATCACTCAAGGAGGGGCGTCCATCAGGGTCGAACATGGTAGACAAAACACCCTTTGGTTTATGAAGTGCTAGGTAACTCTTAGTCATTGAGCGTTTAATTGTCTCACCATCAACTGCTACTTCAACCTTTTCTGGGTCGAATTTGGAGCCCATAGCTCGTACTGCGATTCCATCGACTGTAACTCGCCCAGACTCTATGAGCTCATCTGCACCGCGACGACTTGTTATACCTGCATCAGCGATGATCTTATTAAGGCGCATATCGCCCATGGCTGTCTCCCGACTGTCGAAGCCAAGAGTAGCGGGAGAACTACTCTGTTAGCGAATCGAGGATATCGTCTAACGCCTCTAGATTTGGCAGGTATGGCGCTAAGGCGGGCAGATCATCGAGTGAGTTCAA
>CAYHOY010000008.1:0-73574 GCA_964358665.1 uncultured Candidatus Planktophila sp.
ACGCCTCAATGAGTCCTTGTCCAACGCGTTTACGAGTCATTTGAACTAGGCCAAGCGATGTAACTTCTGCGACTTGATGCTTGGTGCGATCGCGGCCGAGAGCTTCAACTAAACGACGAAGAACCATCTCTCGGTTGGATTCAAGGATCATATCGATGAAGTCGATAACAACGATTCCACCTAAGTCACGAAGGCGTAATTGACGTGCAATCTCTTCAGCGGCCTCTAGGTTATTTTTAGTAACTGTCTCTTCAAGATTCCCACCTTTGCCAATGAATTTTCCGGTATTAACATCGATAACAATCATCGCTTCAGTGCGATCTATAACAAGAGAGCCGCCTGATGGCAAATAAACTTTGCGATCAAAAGCTTTTGCTAACTGCTCTTCAACACGGAAGTCAGAGAATAGATCTCCAGTACCGGTGTATTTTTCAATTTTGGTAGTCAGCTCAGGTGCAATAAAGCCGAGATAATTCGTAACTTCATCCCAAGCTGTTGAACCTTGAACTGTGAGCTTGCGGAAATCTTCATTGAAGATATCGCGGATTACTCGAACCGCAAGATCTGGCTCTTGGTACAGCGCGGCAGGTGGATGAAAGTTTGGATTCTCACTCTTTGCATAAATGTCATCCCACTGTGCTTTAAGACGAGCGACATCACTTGTTAGATCTTCTTCGCTCACGCCTTCGGCTGCGGTACGAACAATCACGCCAGCAGTCTCTGGAATTAAATTCTTCAAAATCGCCTTTAAGCGAGTGCGTTCAGTCTCTGGAAGTCGCTTTGAAATTCCCGACATTCCACCACCTGGAACATAGACAACATAGCGCCCTGGCAAGGAAATCTGACTTGTAAGGCGAGCGCCCTTTTGTCCGATTGGATCCTTTGTTACTTGAACTAAAACACTTTGCCCGCTCTTTAATACAGTCTCTATTTTGCGAGGCTGTGACTCTGAAATCCCTGCAGCATCCCAGTTAACTTCACCGGCATAAAGAACTGCGTTTCGACCTTTTCCAATATCAACGAAGGCGGCCTCCATGGATGGCAGAACATTTTGCACTCGACCTAAGTAGACATTTCCAACGTATGAAACATTGCTATTGCGGTTCACATAATGCTCAACCATGACACCATCTTCAATGACGGCAATCTGCGTGCGATCGGCGATCTGTCGAACAAGCATCTCGCGATCAACATTTTCACGACGTGCTAAAAACTCACCATCGGTAATAATCGTGCCGCGCTTGCGATATGGCTCGCGGTATTCGCTTCGCGCTGGGCGATCTGCGCGATCGGTACGTGCAGCTCGAGAGCTGCGGCGCTCAGGTCTTTCGGCGCGCTCGGTGCGAGCAGGACGTACTGGACGCTCTCGAACCTCACGGACTTTAACAATAGTTACAACGCCATCATCTTCTACAACCTCGCCAGGAGTGACTCCATCAACACCGGCGACGCGACGCCGGCGGCGACGGTGTGTCGACGCTTCAGCAGAGCTCTCACTTGTCTCTTCGCTCTCATCATCATTTGTAGCGCCATCAGTACCGGGCTTGCGACGTCCACGACCACCACGGCGGCGACGGCGATTGCGGTTTGCGCGATCTTCAGCATCATCTGGTCCATTACTTAAGCCAACTTCAGGCTTGACCGGTTCGACGACCGGATCTACTGGAGCCTTCTTGCGCGGAGCCTTTGCAATAGGTTCATCAGGGGCGGCTTGAAAAATTGGAACGGGCACGGCAGCGGCTTTTTTTCGAACCGGTTTCTTGGCTTCAATGGCCGCTATCTCACCTGCACCCACATCACTTGTTTCGACTTCACTTGCCTTTGCTTTCTTGACCGCACGCTTGCGCGGTGTTTTAGGCTCAATCGCCATGGCACCAAATCCTCTATGCGTCTACTTAAAAACGCTCTAATGTAAAAAAAATCCCGTTTAGGTTTTTTCTGACCTGTCCGCGCTGGGCTTTTGCCGCGAAGGATTCGCGAGCCGCGCTGAACTCTTGCCTAAGTATGGCAGAGGAGGCCTAAATTACCTACTTCAACGCCAGATTTAGCCCTTTGAGCGCGCGTGAACGTTCTGCAGGAGCCCAAAACCGATCAACGTGGCGAACATCGATGATCCTCCATATGAGATGAATGGAAGCGGCACGCCAGTCATTGGCATGAGCCCCAGCGTCATTCCAATATTTTCAAAGAGTTGGAAGGCAAACCATGCGATAACCCCCGTGGTCATTAAACGCCCGAAGGGATCCGTTGTGCGCCGGGCAATAGAAAAGGCGCGCATGAGAACCAATAAATATAAAAGGAGAATAAAGCCACTTCCTACGAATCCAAGCTCCTCCCCAGCAACGGTAAAGATAAAGTCGGTCTGCTGTTCTGGCACAAAACGCCCATTTGTTTGAGGTCCATTGAATAAACCGGTTCCGAGTAAGCCTCCAGAGCCAACAGTGATTCGAGCTTGTCGCAGTTGATAGCCCGCGCCTTGCGTATCAGCGGTCGGATCGACAAATGTTTGCAAACGATTGATTTGATAATCGCTAATCACACCAGCTTTTGTCGCCACCACGGCTCCTAGAACTGCAACAATGAGTAAGCCTGCGACCCAACGCGACGGTGCTCCAGAGACTGCAATAATTGTTACGACAGATGCGCTAATAATAAAAGCAGTACCCATGTCGGGCTGAATAATAATCAAGAGAACGGGTAGGCCGGCGATTAAAAGTGCTTGTAAGACATCATGTGAAGATGGTTCATCACTATTGTGACTTCGCTCCGAAAGCAACATGGACATTCCAATAATAATTGCGATCTTTGCCAACTCTGCCGGTTGAATTTGGAAACCACCTGGAAGGGAAATCCATGCACGTGCACCATTTACCGTACTTCCAAGACCAGGAATCAAAACAATCACCAATCCAAGTACGCTTAAACCCCAAAAAAAAGGCGTATACGCCCGCAGTAATCGATAATCAATAACCGTTGTGCCATAGGCCAACAAAACTCCAATTGCAATATTAATTACATGACGTTTTAAGTAATACTGGGGATCTAAACCATTGCGCGCATACCAATCACGTGTTGCTGCATAGACCAATAAAGTACCCATCACAAGAAGTAAAGCAACTGCAGCGGTCAGTACAGGATCAAAGCCATGGAAAATTGATGTCCGGCTTCGCCGATATAAGCGTTGGCGGGCAGATATCTGACTCATGGAGCAACCTTAGGCTTAGTTGCTGGAGAAATCCCAGGAAGCTTCACAGGTGGTTTTCCATCTGCAAACAGAGCAGCACCCGGCACTACTTTATTCGCGCTGACTCCAAATATCGCCTCGTAAATCTTGCGGACTCCAACTCCTGATGTCGAAGCACCAAATCCACCTTGGCTGACCATCATTACCACCGCATATCGTGGTTTTTCAGTTGGTGCATATGAGGCAAACCACGATGTGTTGTCTTTGAGAGAGCCGTCGAGGTTGCGACCAAATACTTCAGCCGTTCCAGTCTTTCCGCTCACCGATATTGGGAATCCTGCAAAAGCACCCGCGCCGGTTCCGGTGATGTTTACTTCGCGCAATGCGCCCTGTAAAAACTTTAAAGTTGATTTAGAGGCAGTCAATTTGCCTAACTTTTGAGGCGAGATTGTTTTTATAACTGTCCCATCGGTTTTAACAATAGCCTTTCCAATCATCATCTGCCAGATAGTCCCGCCATTACCGATAGCTGCATACATCTGAGTCAACTTCAGTGGCGTAACTACGGTGTCACCTTGACCGATGGAAAAGTTCACGGCATCTCCTGCGCGAATCTTGTCACCATCGACACAGTTTTCTTTTGCGAGTAAAACTAAGAATGGAGTCTGCTGAGCTTTAGTTGCTCGATCCGTATAGTTACAGTAAAAATCTTTGTTCTGTTGATACCAACTCTTTTTATAGGCTCTATCGGCAAGACGAGACGTTGACTCAGAGGGCACATCAATACCCACCCTTTGAGTGATGTTAAAACTTTGAGCGGCCTTAAAGAAATAATCATTCGGGTTAGATTTTGGGCGAAGACCGCCATCTCGTAGCCACTCATCAAATGCGATTCGATACCAGATGGTGTCACATGAGACTGCAATAGCTTTCTTTAAACTCATTATTCCTTGCGATTTACTCTCAAAGTTTTGAAAGGCTCTATCTCCAACTTGGACTTCGGATGGACAGTTATACGAGGCGTTGAGGTTATAACCGGCCGATGCCGCCGCAATGACCGAAACCGATTTAAATGTAGATGCTGGAGCAAACAACCCTTGCATTGCGCGCGAGAGTGCCGGAACTCCCTTTTTCTCACTATAGAGGTCAGAAGCTTGTTGAACCGTTAAACCTTTTTCGAAAGCGTTCGGATCATATGTGGGATATGAAGCAATGGCTAATATTTGGCCATTGCGAACATCCATCACAACGGCTGCACCTGAATCCGATGTATATCCATTTGCCCGACCTCGCAATACGGCATCAGCCAGAGCAACCTCAACTGCTGCTTGCAACCTCGCATCTAGTGAAGTCACTAAGTGATCACCTGGAATAGAGGCAGTGTTTTGGCCTTCCGAAGTAATTGCCTCTTTTCGATCTACAATCAGCGTTTTAATGCCAGGGGTTCCGCGCAGATAAGAATCATATGAAAACTCTAAGCCAGACTTGCCTATCGATTCGCTTCGAAAATACTTTTTTCCATTTCCCTTAGCAAGATCGCTCTCTGTTAATGGACCAACGTAACCTAAAACATGTGCGGCATTGAGCCCAGCTATTCCTGGATAATTTCGAATCGCTATCGGTTGAGCATCTACGCCAGGAAATTGATCCGAGCGTTCAACTATTTGAAGCGCAATATCTGGATCGGCCCCTTTTGTAATCGGAATCGGTTGATATCGTGAACCTGTCCAACACCCGGCCCTCTGACCACTTGGCAACTCCCCACAAAGACGAGTGTTGCGATAAATATCCTTATATTTGAGTTTTAAGAGTTTGCTCAATCGTTGCAACACGGTAACGCCTTTATCTGACTGTTGATCAATGGCGATTCGATCGATTGTTATTGCTAGTCCTACCTTGTTTAAAGCTAGAGGTACACCAGATGAGTCAACGATTAGCCCACGAGTTGCAGGATATATAACATCTCGGCTTTGAATACTCAAAGCTGCATCACGATACTTAGGTCCGGAAGCTACTTGGAGGTAGAAAAGACGGCCAAATAAGGCGACCATTAGTGAAATAATTAATATTTGAAAGACAAGTAGATTGAGTCGCGAGCGCTGGTTCATATCATCGACCGCGTATCAAAGGTAATTGCATGTAAGCGAGAAAAGATTGGCAAAACTATTGGCGTTACGACAAGAGACCATGTTGAAATACCAAAAATAGTAATCGCTATCTGACCGAAGTTTCCAATTTGAAGACCGAATAAAAGTCCAGTGAACACATAGGCAAATTCAACTAAGAGAACTGCAGCTGTTGTAAAAAAAGTAATTCCTAACGGACCCCCCGACAGGCTCTCATTCCCAGATCCAAAATATGCAACGCCATAACATGCTGCGATCATTAATAACGTCCACTGCCCAATCGGGCCATTTGAACTCTGAGAGAAGTCCATTAAGAGCCCCCCGAGAAAGCCTGCAAGGGCCGCTACTTCGGGCGTACTCAGAATTGCCCAAACCAGTGTGAAGATAAGGAAGATCGAGAAACCACCACCAGGTAAACGAAATTGATTAATTACCGCCTCCTGAAAAACATAGACCGCTAGAAACATCGGCAGTGCAATGAATACCTGGCGCGAAGTCATAACTAATTACTCCGTTGGGGTCGGCGAAGGCGTAACGAAAATAGTTACAGTGGGAATAGGTGTTGGCTCTGGTTTAACTGGAACAAGTGCATCACCTGGATTCATCGTTGGCGCACCAAGAACTACTGCAACTACACCAAGGGTAGAAAAATTTGTATATAGGAGCACCGTTGCACTCTGTGCAATAGAACCTGCCGAGTTGTCAACGGCGGTTACATATCCCACCGGAACACCTGGAACAAATGGTCGATTTGCAACGCTGCCGCGCGAGAGCAATATATCTCCGACTTTAATGTTGGTTAAATTGTCGATTAACTGAAGGCTTGCCGAACGAGTTCCTTGACCCGAGAGAATGCCTATCTGCTGGGTTCCTGCAATCCGAATTCCAATT
The DNA here is from genome assembly GCA_964358665.1 of uncultured Candidatus Planktophila sp. GTDB lineage: Bacteria > Actinomycetota > Actinomycetes > Nanopelagicales > Nanopelagicaceae > Planktophila. The sequence continues at coordinate 6,202 of CAYHOY010000008.1, forward strand.
TTAAATGTTGGATCAGTTGCTAATGAGACCAAAGCTGAATTGGAATAAACCTCTTTAACCACTCCTGCTAACCCAGACTCTGATAACACGGTCATATTCTTTCTAATTCCAGCCCTTGTTCCACCATCAATTGTTATTGTTTGTGAAAAAGATTGACTGGATCCTTGACTAATAACACGAGCGTTCACAATTTTGAAGCCACCAGTGCCAGCCAAATCCAAAATCGTTTTTAGTTGATTCAATGCCGCATCTGCGCTCGTACGAGTTATTAATTGGGCTTTTAACTTGGCATTGTCGGCACGTAATTTCTCAATCTGAGTACGGGTGCGGCCCAAGTGAGTTACATCTGAAAAAAAGTTCTTGACAGGAGTAAGCACTACATTTCCTGCACGTTGAAATGGAGAGAGTACGCTCTGCGTCCCTGATCGTGCATTTTCAAGTAATCCGACACCTCGTAAATCAAGGGTAATCAGAAAAAGAGCGGTAACGATGAGAATAATTAAGAGCAGACGGTTCCGCCCTCCACCATCTCTGCGCATCGCTGAAGAGTTCCTATCGGCGTGGTTCGGAAATTAAAACTTTTTCTAAAGCTTCAAACTCTTCGATGCATTTTCCAGATCCTTCTACAACGGCATCGAGAGGGCGCTCTGCAACATGAATCGGCATTCCCGTTTCTTTACGGAGACGTTCGTCAAGGCCTTTCAACAACGCACCACCGCCAGTCAAAACAATTCCACGATCCATAAGATCTGCCGCCAACTCTGGTGGCGTCTTATCTAGCGTGCTCTTAACCGCATTAACTATGGCATTTACCGGCTCTTCGATAGCTTTGCGAATCTCTGCAGCTGAAACGACGATTGTCTTTGGAAGCCCAGTGGCTAAATCACGTCCACGAATTTCAGCGTCATTTTCACCGGCTAAAGGATACGCCGAGCCAATTGCCATCTTGATCTCTTCTGCCGTGCGCTCGCCCAAAAGTAGCGAGAATTCACGCTTAACCCAGTTAATAATAGATTGGTCAAGTTCATCACCACCGACACGAATTGAGAGCGAACAGACAATTCCGCCAAGAGAAATAACTGCAACTTCAGTGGTGCCACCACCAATATCAACGACCATATTTCCAGTTGGTTCGTGAATGGGAAGACCCGCTCCAATTGCAGCGGCCATTGGCTCTTCAATAATATAAACTTTACGTGCACCTGCTGCATAAGCAGCATCTTTTACTGCACGTTGTTCTACACCTGTAATTCCGGACGGCACACAGACAACGATGCGAGGCTTTGCTAAATAGCGGCGGCGGTGAACCTTTTGGATGAAGTAGCGCAACATACGCTCAGTGGTTTCAAAGTCAGCGATAACGCCATCTTTGAGCGGACGGATGGCAACGATATTTCCCGGAGTACGGCCAATCATATCTTTAGCCTCTTTACCCACGGCCAAAATTCCGCCAGTATCTTGATTGACAGCAACCACTGATGGCTCGTTCAAAACAATTCCGCGCCCTCGCACGTACACGAGAGTGTTCGCAGTGCCGAGGTCAACGGCCATATCCCGGCCAATAAACGACATTCTGTTTTGTGACGCCATGCTTATACTCCTTGATTAATTAGGGAAGAAAATTTTAATCTCGCGCGCGGCAGATTCTGTTGAATCAGAGCCATGCACAATATTTTGAACAACTTTAGTTCCTTGATCTCGAGCTAAGTCCCCACGAATCGTGCCAGGTGCGGCAACTGTTGGATCGGTGACTCCGGCTAGAGATCGAAAACCTTCGATAACGCGGTTACCAGATGCAACGATGGCAACAATCGGGCCTGACATCATGAACTCAACTAGTGGTTCATAGAAAACCTTACCGACATGTTCAGCGTAATGTTGTTCTAGTAATTCCCGGTCGGCATGTAACATTCGCAACGCATCAATGGAATATCCCTTAGCTTCAATACGGGAAATAACTTCGCCTACTAAGCCTCTATTGACCCCATCTGGCTTTACTAGGACCAGCGTTTTTTCAGTGCTCACCCGCCTAGTCTATTAGCCCTTTTCCTGCGCCTGTGCCATGAGGGCTGCGCGAGCGGCCTCACCCTTTCGCCCAACAATGATGGCAGCGACCCATAGACCCGCAAAAATCATCCCAATGAGAATGAAGGATGGCACGAAGAAGCCAAAGGAGATCATGAAAATCTGAAGTATTGAGGCGATATAGAAAGCTGAGCGGCGCTTGAGAAGCCCCGCCGTTATAAATAGCAGAAATGAGATTACGCAGCCGTAGATGATTGCCGATGCGGATTGGTCCTTGGTTGCCAGCAAGATTGCAAAGCCAAGAGCCAAAGACTCCATTACCAGTACCGATGCACCTAAAACCCTCATTGAGAGAACCTCCTGCGTATGTAACTCCGAGCTTGGCCAACAGTAACTACAGATCCGGTCACGATGATTCCAATCGTGTCCTCACTTAGCGGGCGAGATGTATCCCTAACTGCGCGATCAAGGGCGGCATGTAGTCCACTGACCTCAAAAACTCGATCGACTCCAAATACTTGTGAAGCGATTTTTTCAAGTTCACTTGATGGCATTGCACGATCCGATGAGCTTTGAGTGACGATTACATGATCAACAACGTGTTCTAATTCTTGCAAAATTCCGATGGCATCTTTATCGCCAAATACTCCTACAACCGCCACAATCTCATCAAAGTTAAACTCGTTCGACAATGTCTCAGCCAGAGCTTTGGCGCCATGCGGATTATGTGCCGCATCCAGAATTATCGTCGGATCGCGATGAACAACTTCACACCGTCCTGGTGAAGTGGCCGCAGCAAAACCGGCGCGAACGGCCTCAATATCTAAAGGCTGTTCACCAAAGAACGCTTCCACTGCAACAAGGGCACTTGCCGCATTCGCGGCCTGGTGCTTTCCATGAAGCGGTAGATAAATATCTTCATAAGTATCGTGTATTCCTTTGATAGTAATTAACTGACCACCCACTGCCACTGCACGCGATGTAACTGAATATTCAATACCTTCGCGAACTACATCGGCACCAACTTCGGCGGCTTTTCGAATTAACTCTTTTGCCGCTTCGGGCTCTTGCTGAGCCAGAACAATAAAGCCACCCTCTTTAATAATTCCCGCTTTCGTACTGGCAATCTCGTGAAGCGTATGACCCAAATACTCCATATGATCAAAGCCAATTGGCATGATTACTGAAACGTCGGCATCAATGACATTTGTTGCATCCCATTCTCCGCCCATACCAACTTCAATTACGGCCACATCTACTGGGTGTTCAGCAAAGGCGACAAAGCCAAGTGCCGTAATGGCCTCAAAGAAGGAGATTGGATCCGGAAATTTTGTATCCATCAAATCTAAATATGCTGCAATGTCGTTATAGGCAAAGATCAAGGTTTTTGGGTCAATTGGCTGACCATTAATTGCAATACGTTCTAGATAAGTTTCTAGATGCGGACTCGTAAAACGTCCTGTTCGAAGGCCATGTGCAAATAAAAGAGAGTCAATCATCCGCGTTGTCGTTGTTTTACCGTTCGTTCCACCAACGTGAATTGTTGGATAGGTCAATTGCGGCGAGCCGAGAATATCTACAAGGGCTGCAATTCGCTGGGTCGTAGGGGCAATTCTTATTTCCGGCCAACGAGCTAGAAGCGCTTGCTCTATCGCATCTATTCGTTCTTGATCTTCTGGTGAGATAATCATGCCTGGACTAACTTCAACAATTGCGCAGTGATGCGCTCGATATCTGCAGATGTCTTCTCTAATCTCTCACGAATCTCGACTACTACGGCTTCGGGGGCTTTAGCCATAAAGCCTTGATTTTTTAACTTAACCTCAGCGGTTTGCTTATCTCTTTGTGCGTTAGCTAAATCTTTTTCAAGTCGAGCTCGTTCTGCGTCAACATCGATTGAGCTAGTTAAATCAAACTCAACGGATACATTTCCGATTTCACAGTGCGCACTTGGTGTAATTTCGCCTAAATCTAGCCGTAACACAAACGCCATCGCATCTAAGTAATCAGTGAGATGAGCTGGAGCGATAAAACGGGCCGGTATCTTCTGTGAAGTTTTAATTCCTTGTTCATTACGGAATCTACGCACATCAGTAATAATCTCTTGAAGTTCGCCAACAAGCTTTTCAGCCTTTTTATCGATGTGGTCTGTCTGAGCTAGTGGCCACTGCGCGATTACTAGTGATTCTCCACCTGTTAACGCGGTCCACATTTTTTCAGTTATAAAAGGCATGACCGGATGCATTAGACGAAATAGTTGATCAAGAACAAAACCAAGTACGCGCTTTGTTGCTTCGGCATCTCCAGATGAGAGGCTCTCTTTTGAAAGCTCTAGGTACCAGTCACATACATCATCCCAAGCAAAGTGATACATCAGCTCACATGCACGCGCAAATTCGTACCGCTCGAGAAGTACATCAACCTCTGAAATCGTTTCAGATAAGCGGTTTAAAATCCATTTATCAATTCCGTTAAGAGTCGAAATATCAGGTAGTTCACCACTAACTGTGGCACCATTCATCATTGCAAAACGAGTTGCATTCCATAGTTTGGTCGCAAAGTTACGAGAGCCTGCAATCCACTCTTCAGCAAGGGCTTGATCTTTACCTGGGTTTGCACCGCGCGCCAGAGTAAAGCGCAGAGCATCGGCGCCGTACTTATCCATAAACTCAATTGGATCAACGGTGTTTCCCTTTGATTTCGACATCTTCTTGCCGAATTGATCGCGTACTAAACCGTGAAGAGCAATAGTATGAAATGGCTGCACTCCATCCATCGCAAAGAGGCCAAACATCATCATTCGAGCAACCCAGAAGAACAAGATGTCATAGCCGGTTACAAGGACGGAAGTTGGATAAAACTTCTTTAAATCATCGCTGTGGACAGGCCATCCAAGCGTTGAAAATGGCCAGAGCGCCGATGAGAACCAAGTATCTAAAACATCAGGATCTTGTATGTAACCAGAGGGTGCTTGCTCGTCAGGGCCAACTACAACTACTTCACCATCTGGCCCATACCAAACTGGAATTCGGTGTCCCCACCACAACTGGCGTGAGATACACCAGTCATGCATATTATCTATCCAATCAAAATAACGTGGCGCTAACTCGTCAGGTTCAATTTTTACCCGACCGTCGCGCGCTGCATCCCCTGCCGCCTTTGCAAGCGGTCCAACTTTTACGAACCATTGTTTTGATAATCGTGGCTCAACGGTTGTGTCACATCGAGAACAGTGCCCAACTGCGTGAACATATGGACGTTTTTCCTCCATGATGCGACCTTCGGCGCGAAGTGCTTCAACGACGGCCTTGCGTGCATCAAAACGATCCATGCCATCAAATATTGTTCCTGATCCATCCATTACGCCGTGCTCATTCATAATGACAACGAATGGAACGTTATGGCGCACCGCCATTTCAAAGTCATTTGGATCATGGGCCGCTGTAACTTTGACCGCACCTGTTCCAAAATCCATTTCAACTAACTCATCGGTAATAATTGGGATGTATCGATTTGCAAGAGGCAGCAAAACAAGCTTCCCAACTAAATGCTTATAGCGTTCATCGTCAGGATGCACTGCGACCGCACCGTCGCCAAGCATGGTTTCAGCTCGTGTAGTTGCCACAGTGATTTGAATGTCGCCTTCTCCGTAACGAACTTGAACGAACTCGCCCGCATCATCCTGATGGTCAACTTCAATATCTGAAAGTGCAGTTAAGCAGCGTGGACACCAATTAATGATTCGTTCTGCGCGATAAATAAGGCCTTGGTCATAGAGTTTCTTAAAAATTGTCAATACAGCAGTGGATAGTCCAGCATCCATTGTGAAAGCTTCACGTGACCAGTCGACACTATCTCCTAGGCGACGCATCTGATCTAAAATCACTCCACCCGATTCGGATTTCCACTCCCAAACTTTCTTAACAAATGCATCGCGCCCTAAGTCATGACGTGTTAGACCCTGCGCAGCTAACTGCTTTTCAACCACGTTTTGAGTCGCAATACCAGCGTGATCCATTCCAGGTAACCACAAAACTTCAAAGCCCTTCATGCGTTTCATACGCGTGAGGGTGTCTTGTAACGTGTGGTCTAAAGCATGGCCAATATGAAGCGAGCCCGTGACATTTGGAGGCGGAATAACGATTGTGAAAGGTGGTTTTGTGGAGTGCGGATTAGCTGTGAAGTATCCAGCGTCGACCCACTTTTCATACAGCTGTGCCTCAATATCGGCGGGTGAAAAGTTGGAAGCGAGGTCGTCTGACATAGGGAGCAGTCTAGATTATGCGCTCTTCTCCTCTTGACCCTTTTGCCCTCGGGAGCGCTTTGGTATATCGCCGGAGTGCATAATGAACTCTGGTTGTGCGCCGGATTCAATGCAATCTTTGGTTACTAAGACCTTTGCGATATCGCTTCGGCTAGGAACGTCATACATCACAGAGAGCAGCACAGATTCCATGATCGCGCGCAAACCACGGGCACCTGTTCCACGGATAAGCGCTAGATCAGCAATTGAATCTAAGGCCTCTATTGAAAATTCAAGTTCAACGTTATCTAAATCAAAGAGGCGCTGATACTGCTTTACAAGGGCGTTTTTAGGCTCGGTAAGAATCCTCATCAATGCGGGTTTGTCTAAATTCTCAACACTTGTTAAAACTGGAAGTCGGCCAATGAATTCGGGGATCATGCCAAATTTCAATAAATCCTCGGGCATAACATCGGCGAAAATATCCCTGCGGTTCTTTTGCGCAGCATCCTGCAAGGTCGCATTAAATCCAACGCCTGCCTTTCCGCTTCGTGATTCGATAATCTTTTCAAGTCCAGAAAAAGCTCCACCAACGATAAAGAGAACGTTCGTAGTATCAATCTGAATAAACTCCTGATGAGGATGCTTGCGTCCACCTTGTGGCGGAACCGAAGCGATTGTTCCTTCAAGTATTTTTAACAAAGCCTGTTGAACACCTTCTCCTGAAACATCCCGAGTAATCGAAGGGTTCTCTGATTTTCTAGCAACTTTATCGATCTCATCAATATAAATAATTCCTGTTTCAGCTTTCTTGACATCGTAATCTGCGGCCTGAAGAAGTTTAAGTAAAATATTCTCAACATCTTCGCCAACATATCCTGCCTCAGTTAGTGCAGTTGCATCAGCAATTGCAAAAGGCACATTGAGCATGCGCGCAAGTGTCTGTGCCATTAAAGTCTTACCACAGCCCGTTGGACCTAAAAGTAAAATATTAGATTTTGCTAATTCGATTGAATCATCACGATGCCCGCCTTGCACACGCTTGTAATGGTTATATACGGCAACCGATAGCGATTTCTTGGCACGATCTTGCCCAATGACGTATTGATCGAGAAAATCAAAGATCTCATGTGGTTTTGGAAGATCAGCTAAGCCAAGAGATGTGGCCTCGGAGAGCTCTTCCAGGATAATTTCATTGCAGAGCTCGATGCACTCGTCGCAGATATAAACGCCAGGACCGGCAATAAGTTTTTTAACCTGCTTCTGAGTCTTGCCGCAGAAGGAGCACTTGAGCAGATCGCTAGTTTCACCGATTCTTGTCATGGGCAAAGTTTAGATTCTTAAGCGATTTTCCGTCTTGGTATTTAAGCCTGTATGTGTTCGCCGTAAGAATAATCAACGTTGTTTTTCTGGCATTTTCATATCCTTAACCCCAGGAACTGTGAGAACCAATAAACCTACAAGGACATGAAAAATAGAAGCTCCAATTAATAACTCTTTCTCGCCAAAAAGGTTGACCGCTGGACCAACAAGTGCCATTCCCAGCGGCATCAAGCCGACTGAGCCCATGTGATCCAGAGAGAAGACGCGTCCCTGTAACTCCCGAGGAACTTCACGTTGGATTGCAGATGCCCAAAAAGCCTCCCATGGGCCGACTGAGAAACCGGCTAGCAGATATGCAACTACAACAAATGTTTGTGAGATTGGGAATGCAATGGAGAGCGGCGCGATTATCAGTAACATCCACACAAGAACTGAAAACTGTCCTTGGTGCTTAATCTTTAACTTCACACAGGCGATTGCCGAGATGATTCCACCTACAGAAAATGCAGCCGCCGAGAGCGCAAACGCAGTATTTGTGCCAAACTCTCGGCGAGTAATTACTGGCAGCAAAACGACTTCAGCGGCAAGCACGACCATAAGTTGGAAAGATGCCATGGCAATCATCGCGCCAATCCAAGGTATTTCAATAACAGTGCGCAACCCTTCGCGCATTTCAACCATAAAAGGTTCTTGTGGTTTTCTATCGGTATTCATATCTTCTTTGATCTGGGCTAGAAAAATTGTTCCCAGCGCAAATGCAATAGCAGTAATGAGAAAGGTGAGTCGCCCACCAATTAGAAATACTGAGACTCCGCCTATGCCAGGTCCAATAATTGACGCAGATTTAACAACTATTCCTCGCGCAACATTACCTGCTGGCAATTTCTCGTCGGGTAGCAATGAAGGCATGATGGCACCTGCCGATGCCGCGCCAAATGCATCGCCAACTCCCATTAAGAAAACGGCCAAAGCTAAAAGGTAGTGTGGAAGTTGCGGAGCAGAAACAAAGACCATTGCAAAGACAATCCCCGCACGCGATAAATCAGCGACAATCATTACCTGTTTGCGTGGCAATCTATCCGACCAGACACCGGCAAAAGGTGCAAAGAGAACACCGGATAAAACACGAGCCCCGAGAATTAAGCCAAGTGATGTAGCTGTTCCACCTGCATCTAAAACTGTAACGGCGAGCGCGATCGGAAAGGCCGATGCGCCAAGAACGAAGATTGTCGTTGAAATCCAAAAGAGACGGTACCCCTTGTAGGACCAAAGGGAGCCCGCCTCAAATAGCTTCATACCTGCAGATTACTGGACTGGCTTAGCCTTACGAGAGGCCAATACTTGATCGATGATTCCGTAATCCACTGCCTCGGCAGCGGTCAAAATCTTGTCGCGCTCAATATCTTTTTCAATCTCAGCTGCAGATTTAACAACGTGGCGCGCGAGAAGTTCTTCCTGTAAACGCGCGATTCGTGCAATCTCTTTAGCTTGAATCTCTACATCAGATGCCTGTCCTCCACCTTCAGATGAAGGTTGGTGAATCAAGATGCGTGAGTGCTCGAGTGCATAGCGCTTACCCTTTGCACCTCCCGCAAGAATTACTGCCGCCGCCGATGCCGCCTGCCCCAGGCAGATTGTGCTGATATCGGGGCGAACAAACTGCATCGTGTCATAAATTGCAGTCAACGCGGTAAAGGATCCACCGGGTGAGTTGATGTAAATCATAATGTCGCGATCTGGATCCATGGATTCAAGAGTTAATAACTGCGCCATTACATCGTTTGCAACGGTGTCATCGATTGGCTGACCCATGAAAATAATGCGCTCTTCGAATAGTTTTGTGTATGGATCAAGGCGCTTGAATCCATAAGCCGTCTTTTCTTCGATTGTTGGAAGTACGTAACGTGCGCTGATCTCCTGGATATTTTTCATTACGCTTTTCCTCCGAATACATAGCCATCAGATGTTGCAATGTGATCGATGAAGCCGTATGCCTTTGCATCTTCGGCATTAAACCAGTTGTCACGATCTGAATCGATAAGAATCTTTTCGAGAGTCTGACCTGTGTGTTTTGCATTAATTTCAGCCATTGTTCGCTTAGTAATCGCCATCTGCTCGGCTTGAATTCGAATATCTGTAGCAGTTCCACCGATGCCACCAAGTGGTTGGTGCATCAAGATTCGTGCATTTGCTGTCGCAAATCGCTTTCCAGGTGCGCCAGCAGTAAGCAGGAACTGACCCATCGATGCTGCAATTCCCATTCCAACTGTTGCAATATCATTTTTGACGTATTGCATCGTGTCGTAAATGGCCATACCGGCAGTCACCGATCCACCAGGTGAGTTAACGTACAGATAAATATCTTTATTTGAATCTTCGGCCGCTAAGAGCAGGATCTGCGCGCAGATCGCATTGGCCATATCGTCTCGAACTTCACCGGCTAGAAAAATTATGCGCTCGCGAAGCAGGCGGTTATAGACCTGGTCATCTAAACCAATCATCCCGATGTTTGACGAACGAGCATATATCTGTCCAACTTGTGGGCTAAGAAAATCCACGGGTCTTCCTTCCGGTTGCATATGTATTACCTGTAGTGAGGCTAACAATGTTGCGCAGCAAATGCTTCCCGTATTGGTGGAAAAGGAGCGTGATGCGCCTTATGTTCGCTTAGGGCTAAAGCCCACCTGCTAGAAGCACAAAGAGAGTTAAGCCTCGTCCACCAGATCAGTGAGCTCGGGCTTTGGGCGTAGTGCCTCAAGATCGATCACATTGCCCGATGCATCTTTAACGGTGATTCGGCCCAAAACCGACGCCAATGCTTTGGCACGCGTTACCTCGGCGACTAACTGCGAAATCTGCCCAGCTTTTTGCAACTCTTGGGCAAATTGCTCAGGCGCCATTCCATAGCGTTGTGAAGTACGGACTAAGTACTCGGTAAGTTCCATTTCATTGACTTGGACATTTTCACTTTGAACAATTGCATCGAGTAAGAAATCCGACTTAAGTGATGAACGAACCTGGCCATCGACCTCTGCGCGATGTTCGGCATCTTCCAAACGACCTTCACCTTCAAGGTGTTCAGTAACTTCAAGCTCAACTAAATTATCTGGAACGGGAATATCTAGATCGGCTAATAGTTTTTCAACTAAACGATCACGGGCTTGTGTTCCCTGTTCCATCTTCTTAACCCGACCAAGACGTTCAACAAAATCGCTTTTAAGTTCAGCCAAGGTATCGAATTCGGATGCTAGCTTTGCAAAGGCATCATCTACCGGTGGTAGTTCGCGCTCTTTAACCGCCTTCACTGTCGCTTCAACTTCACCTTTTTCGCCTTCGGCTTGGCCAACAAGTTGAGTTTCAAATTTCTTAACTTCTCCCGCTGACATTCCAATCAAAATCTCATCCAGGCCTTCAATCATGCGATCTGAACCGACTTCGTAAGAAATATCGTTGGCCTGTCCGCCCTCGACAGATTCACCGTTAATAGATGCATCCAGATCTAGAGTTGCAAAGTCGCCTTTAACAATTGGACGCTCTACCGTTGTTAATGTTCCAAATCGTGTGCGCAGTGATTCAACCTGCTCGTCAACATCTGCATCGGCCACAACTACATCCTCGACCTCAATCGTGATTGTTGAAAAATCTGGCAACTTAACTTCTGGACGCACATCAACTTCAACGGTAAATGCGAGTTTTTCATTATCGACAAACTCTTTAACATCGACAACTGGACGACCAATAACTGCTACTGAATGCTCTTTCGCTGCTTTGCCGTAGAAATCCGGAAGTGCAGCATTGAGTGCTTCGTCCAAAACTGTTCCTCGACCAACGCGCTGATCGATCATTGCTGCTGGTGCTTTTCCTTTACGAAAGCCCGGAACATTTACCTGTGTGGCAATCTTCTTATAAGCATCTGCTACATGTGAGCTCATCTCGCTATATTCAACTTCGATATCAAGGCGAACGCGAGTTGGAGAAAGTGTCTCAATGGTGCTTTTCACGGGCGCTCCTAAATAAGTTATAAATAAGTAAAAAGAACTGGTCGGGGCGGGGAGATTCGAACTCCCGGTCTCCTGCTCCCAAAGCAGGCGCGCTAGCCACTACGCTACGCCCCGAGGCGCAATGCAGGAGTCTAGACGAGATTTCACTCATCTCTTACCGACCCAGTATCTTTAGCCCCTACCCACCCTGCGGGTGTAGCTCAATGGTAGAGCCCCAGCCTTCCAAGCTGGCCATGCCGGTTCGATCCCGGTCACCCGCTCCAAGTTTTACAGGCAGAAAACGGCTTTTCTTAAATAACCGCCTTCCACATTAGCGGTAATACATTCTTCCTAAGGACTGACTGCCCAAGCCATCGCACGTTCCAGTCCCCACGAGTACCGACATGGTTTTTTCACTCACTAGATTTACACGTACCGATTGTTGGGAATTCGACCAACAATGAGTAGCCCCAATAGTGATGTCCGAGGGCTTTTTCCATGTGCTCGAATTTGAATTGACCATCATTTGGGTAGGTGCACCAGATGCATTGAGTCCGCCTATGCGAATAATTCCACTTGCATCAATCGAGAACATTATTTGGGATTGATATGCACCGTCGTAAACCAAGCGATCAACTTCAGTGTTCTCACTTATGAACCACATTCCATCGGCAGTGCCAGGTACCCCCTGAGAAATACTCCCGCAGCCGGTCCCTGGGATGGGATTAGATCCCGGTGCCCCTAATTTTGATAACCAAATAGATTTTTTATCCGAAGAATAAAAATCGTAAGGACAAACGCTGTGGAGTGTGTTGCTGTTTGAGAAATGCGATTGGACTATAAATTTATTTGTGATTGCAGCATTATCAACCCAGAAATCAAATGCAACACTTGTTTCGCCGAGTTTATACCAACCAATCTGCTCGCCCGCTTTTACAGGTGTCTCTTTCACTGCTTGCCCGGCACTGCTATTAGATGGTTCAACAGGAACCGCTCCTGCGACTTTTCCAACAACACCTTTAATATGGAAAAACTTTACTGAGATTCCGCAACCGGCTTCGAAATACAACGAGTACTCCGGCTTATATGTATCGGATGAACCCGGTGGCTTGTAATAACTTGCCGAAGATAGAGTCAAATCGGTTGGCGCAAAGATTGGCAACTCTTGACCTGCATATTCATTTGCAGGATGCACATACGATCGAACTGCAATTACTCCACCGGAACCAGTCTGTTCTCCAATAGGAGTGACAACGCGAACATATTTAGGATCAATAAAGTTGTAATTAAACTCTGGAGTTTTGGTACATGAGTTTTCCGGAGAACTAGTGGGTGCAGGAGTAATAGTTTGTGAATCAGGAGATTTAGATGGCGAAGGTGTATTTATTGGAGAAGTGCTACTTTGCTGTGGCGTTGGCTTAGATTTCACCAATAACTGCCAAATCTTCTTTGATCCAACCTTCTTACAGATCACAGTTCTACCAGGTCCATCGCCTCGTTGCTGATTCACTTTGGCGCAAGAGGAGCCGACAAGTGATTTGGCTTGCACTGAAGGCGCAATTGCAATCAAGAGTCCGACAGAAAGAATGAAGACCGATGCGAAGGTGGATGCTCGGGGGTATTTCACTTGATGAGTGAATCAGTGGAATGGCAATTATTCAACCCATGGGGAAAATGCAGTAAATTTCAAGTTAAATCATCGGAGAACAAAACCCTTGATGGTAAATCAATTGGCAAGCCAGGAGTTAAAAAAGAGTAACAATTACTAGGAAATAGCTAGCCCGAGACATCCTGGGCTAGCTATTTTTTAGAATTAGTACTTTTCTTAATGCCAATTTGTCATTGATGCACCTCGACTAACCAATAGCCCCCACTTTATTGATAAGAATCTTTCCGCTAAAGGAAAGCATATTTGAAGCAGTAGCTCCATATTGATCAATTGCCCTTAAAGTCAAAGAAGTTGTCGAAGCGCCACACACAATTGTTCCCATAATTAAGAACTGATAATGGCGACCTCCAACAGCATTTATAAAAGAGGTTGAATCACTTGTAAAAACTCTATATTGAAGTGAGATAGGAGTTACAGAAGCAATCAATTGCATTCCGATGGACATTAGTGTCGCCGTGCCGGGTGAAAAAGTTCCATCCAATATAATTTCGAAAGTATATGCACCGCTTCCGACCAACGTTCCAAATTGAGCCGAGTCACTTGTACCTGAATTAAGTGAAGTTGAAAGAGTCCATTGTTGTATATCTACAAAGTATGAATTTGAAATTCCTGCAGAACCGGTTAATCCCGCTGCGCCAGTTGTACCAGTTGCACCCGTTGCACCAGTTGCTCCAGTCAATCCCGTATCACCTTTGACACCTGCTGCACCGTTTGCTCCAGGAGATCCATTTGCACCTGCCAAGCCAGAGGGGCCTGTTGCGCCGATTGAACCTGCAGGGCCGGCAACACCGTTTGCTCCAGGTGTTCCATTTGCACCAGCATCACCTTTGGCTCCGGTTGCTCCACTTGGACCCTGCGCTCCATTTGCGCCAGCTGGCCCAACTAATCCGGGTGCTCCAGTTAATCCTGTATCGCCTTTGGCTCCGGTATTTCCTGTCGGGCCAGTTGCGCCAGTTAAGCCACGATCACCAGTTGCTCCCTTTGCTCCAACTGCTCCGGCTGGACCCGACACGGGTGTAGTTATATTTTTAGTTTCAGGAGATCTAAGAGAAGTTGCAATTTTCCATACCCCTTTTGTTTTTGGACCATAGAGATTTGCATTTTTTATATCAATATAGAAATCGCCATCGATACCGATTGAACTTGCCGGAACTCCACCTCCGCTGAGGATTGTGTTGGGTGCTTGCGTGGTAGAGCGTCCGGCTTTTTTAACAGTGACGGATGTTTTTGCAGCAGCTATTGCACCTTGCATTGTGAAAATCGTGATTGCAAGTGAAATTGCGATGGCTTTACTACGACTGTTCATGGGGAACTTCCATTTCTCTTTTCTGGGAATGAACTGTGTTTTAGTGTGGAGTGCGCAACTTTCTCCAGAAATAAGGGTTTCCCAGCGTGAATTTCCACAGAAACAGCGGGTAATCCCCGTTGATTCAGCCCAAATCTGGGAATTATTCACACGGAGTTTTAAGCACGAATTACTAACATCTTCAGCATCAAGGAGTTAATTAGGGGTAGTCGATGACGAGGGGTCACTGGCGGTTCCGATAGAAGAAAGGTGGACATGAAAATGTCATCAAAAAAGAAGATTGTGGCAGTTGTTTTAACAACGGCCGCACTTTCAGTTGGCTCGGTTGGAGTTGCAACTGCAACTCAAGGTAAGTCAGCTTCAGTGCGTACCAGCATTTCCAAGACAACTGTTAATGCTATTGCTAACCCAATGGCAGGACAGATGATGGATGGGAGAGAGATTGCATTAAAGAGCATTCTCGCAGGACTAGTAACTAAGGGGACAATCACTCAAGCACAGTCAGATGCGATCACTGCAGCCGTGACTGCAGCACGCGATGCCCATCATGCAGACCGTGATTCAGAGTCAGCAGCTAATAGTGCACGACGTGCAGCGCATGAGGCGCTAATCGCTACAACTATTGGCATTGATGCAGCGACAATCAAGACACGTCTTGCAGCCGGTGAAACACTCGGTGCAATTGCAGGTGCAAAGAAATCTGCACTCATTACTGCACTTGTTGCAGAGGCGACTAAAAACATTGATGCCGCTGTTACTGCAGGTAAAATGACTGCAGCGCAAGCAACAACACTTAAGTCAGGTCTTACTGCACGCATCACCGCTCAAATCGATTCAGTGCGCGGAGCAATGGGTCCTGGAAATGGCGGTCCTGGCATGGGCGGTCGCGGACATGGAAACATGGATGGCAATCGCGGCATGGGGATGAAACCTTAAAACTCTGAAACATGTAACCTCCTCCTAAAGGTGAAAAACCCGCCACGTGAGCAATCATGTGGCGGGTTTTTCATTGTCTAACCATGGTTAATGGCAGGATGCACGTATGAGGATTCATATCGGCAGCGACCATGCAGGACTCGAACTTAAAGGCGCGCTTGTGGAATATCTTGAATCAAAGGGTCATAACGTTATAGATCATGGCCCTTTTGAATTTGATGCAGTTGATGATTATCCCGATTTTTGTATTCCGGCTGCGATTGCAACGGTTGCAGATCCCGGTTCACTCGGTATCGTCTTAGGTGGCTCAGGAAACGGTGAGCAAATAGCTGCTAATAAAGTTAAAGGTGTTCGCGCAGCCCTTGCATGGAGTATCGAGACCGCTCAGTTAGCTAAGGAGCATAACAATGCAAATGTCGTCGGAATCGGAGGAAGAATGCATTCAATAGATGAGTGTAAGAGGATTATCGATGCTTTCATTGAAACATCTTTTACCAATGATGAACGTCATATTCGACGCATAAACAAAATTACGAAGTACGAAGATACAGCAAGTCAGTAACTCGGTGATCTTTATCAATCCCCTGTCCTTCAAAACGTGTAACGGGGCGCCATTCAGGTTTATCGATTACTCCCCCGCTAAATCGAGTTGATGTACTAAAAACTATTTGCATTGCCTCGGCATAAGGAGCCCAATCAGTGGCTAAGTGAAAGTATCCGTCTATCTTTAGCTTTGACGCAACGAGTTCGAGAAAAGCAGGAGTAACTATTCGGCGCTTATGGTGTTTGGATTTTGGCCATGGATCTGGGAAATAGAGATGTACTCCATCGAGGCTTTCATCGCGAATCATGTAGGGCAGAACAACATGTACGTCATCTTCAATGACTTTTATATTAGTGATTCCCTGTTCCTGAATCCGAACCAAGAGCTTGCCAATTCCCGGTGGGTGAAGGTCTACAGCTAGAAAAGCATTGTGGGGTGCGTTGGTAGCCATGATTGCCGTGGCCTCGCCCATTCCAAAGCCAATCTCCATGATAATTTTTTGAGCCTCTGGAAATATCGCTCGCAGATCCAAAAATTTGTTCTCGACTGGAATTCCGTGAATCTCTTGCAGTAAACTTTTTGCAGCCCTTTGAGCCTCTGTAATTCGAGTACCTCGAATACTGTAACTACGAATTGAGGGGCGTTCCATGGGGCAAGAGTGTCATGGTTGGCTTGATACCTACAAAAGGAGCAAATAAATGCCAGGAGTCAATATCTCTCGAGCCGAGGCGGCAGAGCGCGCATCGTATTTGCGGGTTGAAAGTTATAACGTAACTCTCGATGTTACTACCGGTGCAGATACTTTCTACTCAAAATCTGAAGTCAGATTCTCATGCAATACTCCCGGTTACTCCACTTTTATAGATGCCTGTGGTCAACGTGTGATCTCTGCCAACCTGAATGGAAATGCCGTTGATACAAATGGATTCGATGGTGAATCAATCTTTTTGCAGAATTTGCAAGCCGAAAATCACTTAACTATTGAAATCGAAGCAATCTACTCTAAATCTGGAGAGGGCCTACAGCGCTCGGTTGATCCATCCGATGGTGAGATTTATCTGTACTCGCAGGGCGAGACTGCTGATATTCGCCGCATGTTTGCCTGTTTTGATCAGCCTTCACTAAAAGCCACATTTGCCTTGACCGTTACAACACCTGGTCACTGGGAAGCGATTTCAAATCACCCAGTTGAATCCACAGAAGTTATCGGTGATAAGAAGTTGTGGAAATTTGCAACGACTCCACGAATTCCAACATATCTTGCCGCCCTCATTGCAGGTCCATACTCACATGTACACGATGTATATAAAGGTCAAAAAGAGGTTCCGCTTGGAATCTATTGCCGTAAGTCAATGGCCCAGTATTTGGATCCAGAGGATATTTTCCTGCTCACTAAGCAAGGCTTTGAATACTTTGAAAAAACATTTGGGCTCGCTTATCCTTTTGATAAATATGATCAAATCGCTGTCGTTGACTTCAATGCCGGTGCCATGGAAAACGCAGGAGCAGTTACTTTCGCTGAAGCTCTACTAGTTTTTCGCTCACGTGTGCCCGAAAAAACATATATGTATCGTGCCAATGTAATTTTGCACGAAATGGCACATATGTGGTTTGGCGATCTCGTCACAATGTCATGGTGGGATGATTTATGGCTCAATGAATCCTTTGCCGAATTCATGTCATACTCTGCATTGGCCGAAGGCACACGATTTAAAGGTGGCTGGGCCAGTTTCAATAGCGAACGAAAGAACTGGGCATATCGCCAAGATCAACTACCTTCCACCCACCCAATCGTTACAGATATGGTCGATATCGAGGCTGTAAACGCTAACTTTGATGGAATCACGTACGCCAAAGGCGCATCGGTTTTGCAGCAGCTGGTTTTCCATGTCGGCCGTGAAAACTTTATTTCAGGCCTGCAGAAATACTTTGCTAAGCATGCTTGGGCAAACACAACGTTGAAAGATCTCTTCGATGAGTTAGAAGCTACTAGTGGAAGACCATTGGATGCATGGGCAGCGACTTGGTTACAGACTGCAGGTATAAATACTCTCAGCCCAGAGCTTGTACTTGATGGAGATACCTACGCCTCCGTCGCAATTAAGCAGGTAGCTCCTGCAATACCAGCAGGCTCTACAGAACTGCGCCCACATCGCTTGGCGATAGCCCTTTATGACATTGAAGGTGATTCTTTGAATTTACGCAGATCGATTGAACTCGATGTTGCTGGCCCTTTGACGGTTGTTCCAGATTTCGCAGGAGAAAAGATTGCTGATCTGCTACTAATAAACGATCGTGATCTCTCGTATGCAAAATTGCGCTTTGATGCACGCTCTTTAGAAACTCTTAAGACCCATCTTGGAAAGATCTCTGATCCTTTGACGCGCGCACTTTGTTGGGCAGCTGTCTGGGATATGCACCGTGATGGGGAAATATCAACGAGTGATTTCTTGGATATCGCTTTTGCTGGACTACCTGGTGAAAATGATGATGCAGTTGTAAATATTACATTGACTCAGATGTATACATCGGTAGAGTCATACTGCACAGATGATCAGCGCAATGAGATGCGTATAAAAATTGCAAAGGGATTGGACAAACTCACAAAGAACGCAGCCCCTGGCAGCGATCTGCAACTTTTATTTGCCCGTGCATTTGCACAGAACGCGGTATCGCCTGCTGACATTGAATCTGTTCGGGCATTACTCAACGGCTCTGCGCCAGGACTTGTTGTAGATGCTGATCTTCGCTGGTTCTTTATTATCGCTTTATCTGAACGGTCGGCCTTTACTAGAGCCGATCTTGATGCCGAATTAGCACAAGACAACACCACGAGCGGTAACTGCTTCTACGAAACCGCGCTTGCATCTGCACCAACTGCGGATGCAAAAAACTATGCCTGGAATAAAATTGTAAATGAGGAGATTATGAACTCAGTTCGAACGGCATTAATTGCCGGTTTCCAGCGCCCAACTCAGCGTGAATTGTTGGCTAACTACGTTGATCGCTACTTCGATTCAATCATCTCGGTCTGGGAATCAAAATCATACGAGGGTGCGGCCAAAATTGTCGCTGGGCTTTACCCAACGTGGGTTCTTTCTCAAGCAACAATTGATAAAACTGAGTTGTGGCTATCTACCACTGGCAAGGAAGCACCGGCCGTGTTGCGCAAATTAGTTGTGGATGCGCGAGATGGATTAGTGCGTGCCTTAAAAGTTCAGGGCGCTGTTAATTAATTGAAGTAATAGATGAGTGCGTCTTTGTTGTTCGTGGCCGAGACGCAATCCATGACAAGCCCGCGATAATAAAAAACATCCCGACTGGGATTACAAAAAAAGTGATAGCGGTCTCGATTGCGCTAAGACCTGGCCCTGCGACGGTGCCATCTTCGACGGTGCTCATTAAAAATTGCATGGGGTGAGTGTAAGTTACTTAAGCAGTTGCCGCAGCCACGCCGAATGGTTGTAAATACTGAAGCCAACGATCATCGGTGCGACCAGTTCCAAGGATTCTCCATGCCGCTCCTACGGGCTCTCTCGGTATGTGGCGAAGCCTCCAGCCAATCTCTTTCAGATGTTTGTCAGCTTTTAAGTGATTACATTTATGGCATGCTGAAACCACATTTTCCCAAATGTGAGCACCGCCACGACTACGAGGAATCACGTGATCAATAGAAGTTGCCGGTGCGGTGCAGTACACACATCTACCACCATCTCGGGCAAATATTGCACGGCGAGATAATGGCACGGCATGTCGATATGGAATGCGCACAAATTTATTGAGGCGAATTACCGATGGTAGATCCAATTGGCCACCTGAAAAGTGCACTACATCGCCAGACTCTTCAATCATCGTGGCACGGTGATTCAGGACAAGTATTAGAGCGCGGCGCTCAGTAATGACACCTAGCGGTTCATAGGTGGCATTTAGAACTAGTGTGCGCGACATAATCGCTCCCGATCTGGCGCATGGCCTGCGCCGATTGGTTTATCTTGCACTACAACACGCCTCAGCACGGGTATTTCATAGCAGTATTTTGGTAAATATTTGGCTACAGTCATAACCCTATGAGTGATTCAGCGCGAAATTTCATCGATTGGGTCAGCGGTACTCCCCTTCGAATCATCACCATCCTTATTACAGCCATTGTGGTTCAGAGTTTTGGGGGCCGGGCAATCCAACGAGCCATGAAACGTCTCTCAGCGACCTCCTTGGTGTCGGGGCCTCGAAATATGATCGCTCGACAAAAAGAGCGCGCTCGCACAATTGGTGGAGTCTTGGCTGCGACGTTGAAAACAGTTTTATGGATTGTAGCAATCGCTATGGTTCTCGGTGAATTTGGTTTTAATTTGGGACCACTTATCGCATCAGCTGGCATCTTAGGTGTTGCAATCGGCCTCGGAGCACAAACGTTGGTGCGCGATACATTATCTGGAATCTTTATGTTAGTTGAAGATCAGTATGGCGTCGGCGATAACGTTAATGTTTTGGATGTCCAGGGAGTAGTAGAAAAAGTTGGTTTACGAGTTACAACAGTTCGAGATACAGAAGGAACGCTTTGGTATCTACGTAATGGAGAAATATTAAAAGTTGGAAATCTATCTCAATCTGGTTGATTAACCATCGAATTCGCCGCCATCTCAAAATAACTCCACAACTGTGCACGTAACGTGGAATCCATTTCAATGCCATCGATTACTTGTTGCATTGCGTTTAACCAAGCATCGCGCGCAGCTGCATTTATATGAAACCCCGCATGACGCATCCGTAGACGTGGGTGCCCTCGATTTTCTTGATATGTAGTTGGCCCGCCCCAATACTGTTCGAGAAATAACTGCAAACGTTGTGCGGCTGCTTTTAAATCTGAATCTGGATACATGGGACGCAAAATTGGATCTGTAGCAACGTGAGCATAAAACTGTGACACTAAATTGGAAAAGAACTCTTCCCCACCGACTTGCTCGTAAAAACTACTCATAGGTTAAACCCGCGACAATTTTCTAGAGTTAATCGCCAACACAATTACAGGCATTGCAGCGAAGAAGCAGAGCCAGCCATAACTCAAGGTTCCGATGATGATTCCAGCAAGTGCGCCCCCGCCAGCACCCGCCAGGTTCATTACTAAATCACTGGCACCTTGCGATGCTGGGCGCATTTCGACCGAGACCGACTCTGACAAAAAAGCAGATCCGGCAATCAAAGTACATGACCACCCTAATCCCAGTAAAAATAAACCAATTCCCAATTGAATCGCATTATTGGCGGCGGCGGTACCAGCAACAATGGTTGAGGCAAGGAGAATAACTAAACCAATTTTGATAACACGTATTCGTCCTAAGCGATCGCTGAGAGAGCCGACAACCGGTGAAAACGCATACATTCCGAGAACATGCACACTAATGACAAAGCCAATAATTCGAAGCGTTACATCAACGTGCGCCATATGTATTGGCGTCATAACCATCACTGAAACCATTGCAATATGCCCGATTGCAATTGCTGAAATCGCAAAAAGCGCTTTCGGATTCAAACGAATATGCGAAAGTGCCGCCTTAGTTGAACCTCGGTGTTGAGTAAGATTTGCTTGTTTTTCAGCGGTTAAATATGGATCCGGCCGCAAGAAGGTTTGAATCACTATTGTTGCAAAAAATAGAGTTGCGGCCGATACTAAATAAGGACCAACTAATCGAGGAAGATTAAAGAGCTCGGCTAGGTTACCTGCGGGATCCATTAAATTTGGTCCAGCTACCGCGCCGATAGTCGATCCCCAGACAACAAAGGAGAGTTGTTTCGCGCGGGTCTCATTAGTTGCTAAATCAATAGCAGCAAAGCGAGCTTGATAACCAGCCGCAGATGCTGCGCCAACTAAAAACGTGCCAAGTAACATGAAAAATAAACTACGATGAGCACCACCAAGAATTGCAAATATCGAGCCGATGACTCCGCAGATATATCCGACCGATAAGGCTAACCGTCGACCTCCACGTGCAGTTAAACGCGCCAATGGAAGTGCAAGCGCGGCTGCACCCAGTACAGCACTTGTCTGTGCTAAGCCCGCCAAAGTTTCAGAATCGGTGATCGATGAAACTAAAAGCGAACCAGCGGCAACGGTGCCAGCGACTCCAACTCCATTGAGAACTTGCGCACTAGCAAGTGTGCGAACTACGCGGCGTTGGAGCTGAGTATTTGGCATTAGTTAGTTAATCTCACCCACGCTGCCGTATCGGTTGGCAATGTGTGAGCATGTACTGGTCCACTTGCCAACAATATTTGCGAGTTAGATGGAAGTTCAAAGTCAGCACCGAAGTTGATGTAACACGCGAAATTTCCAGGGCGCTCAAAAGCTACAACATCGGCACCCGCTTCAATCCACTCCATATCTCCATCGCCCAAACCTTGTTCGGCCTTTCGAATCGCCAACGCTTCCCGATACATAGACAAAGTAGAGCCCTCTACCCCCTCTTGTGAATCAACAGAAAATCCGCCCCACCACGGTGATTGTGGCAACCACGCTTGATCTGGTGTCAATGAATCCTCGTTTGAAAAACCAAAGGCGCCTGCCGGATTACTTGACCAAGGCAACGGAACACGGCAGCCATCGCGGCCACGATCGGAACGCCCACTCATTGTCCAGCGTGGATCCGTAAGGCGCGATTCTGGAATATCGCGCACTTCGGGCAGCGCCAACTCTTCGCCTTGATACATATATGCGCCCCCAGGTAGCGCCAACATCATTAAAGCAGCGCTTCGTGCGCGCAAAGTGCCGCGTTCAATATTGAACTTCGTAGGATCGCCTTGGCGCGAAAGCGTAGTATCACCGTGATTTGTTAACCCCAGATCTAAACGATCAACCGATCGCACAACATCATGATTATTAAATACCCACGAAGTTGGTGCGCCGACTTCAGAAAGGGCATCGACTGAGTGATTAATTTTTTTCTTGATCTCATCTGGCTTCCAGAGAGTCGTGAGCATTTCAAAGTTAAAAGAGTTCTGTAACTCATCATGCCTAACATAACGGGCAATACGCGACGCCGGACTGACCCACGCCTCAGCAACTGCCATGCGATCTCCAGGGTATGAATCAAAAATCTTTCGCCACGAACGGTATATATCGTGCACACCCTCTTGATCCCAGAAAGGTTTGTGTTCGGTGCCAAGCATTTCAGCGGCAGGATCTTTTTTGATATCCGGTAAACCTGCCTCTTTAAACATTCCATGTGCGACATCTATTCGAAAGCCATCTACGCCACGGTCTAACCAAAACCTCAAAACATCTTCAAGATGAGAAACGACCTCTGGGTTTTCCCAGTTTAAATCGGGTTGTTCGACGGCAAATAAATGTAAATACCACTGACCTAACTTTCCATCGGCCTCAGTTACACGCTTCCAGGCCGGACCTCCAAAAACAGCCTCCCAGTTATTTGGTGGGACGTCACCGTTAGCGCCTTTGCCATCTCTAAAAATATATCGATTGCGCTCAACTGAACCTGGGGCAGCTTTTAATGCAGCTTGAAACCATGCGTGATCACTAGAAGTATGGTTAGGAACAATGTCAACAATTAATTTAATGCCAAATTCATGAGCCTCTTTAATTAATGTTTCAGCTTCGGCCAACGTGCCGTAATCAGGTTCGATATCCATGTAGTCGGCGACGTCATAACCGTGATCGTGCTGCGGGGATGGATACCACGGCGTAATCCAGATGGCATCAACCCCAAGTTTCTTTAAATATGGCAGGCGCGAACGGATGCCTTCAACGTCTCCAATCCCATCACCATTTGAATCTGCAAAGGAGCGGATGTAAATCTGATACGTAACCGCATCTCTCCACCAAGGGCGCTGCGCGCGTGAGGCAAGCTGCGACATTATTACTCCGTCTCTAAGTACTTGTTAAGAGTTTCCCTTTGGAGATCGGAAAGTGGGCGAGAGCTTTTTGTATCCTCGGTTACTGTAACTTGCACAGTTTTAATTCGTGCATACAGAGTTCCGTTACTTGATATTTCGTACACTAAAATGAATGATGACGTACCAATGGATGCAACCCACGTAGTTACATCAATAAGTATGTTGCCCTCGGCAATTGGCGCTTTGTAATCGGCCTCAGCTCGCGCTACAACCATGTTAAAAAAGCCGAGCATCGCGAATCGAGCTTCCTGCGCATAAGTTAAATATTTTGCATGATTAACATGACCTATCGCATCTAAATCATCCCAGCGGACATATTGTTTATTAATGTATTTCATTTATCGAGTCAGCTTTCTATACGTAACTCGGTGTGGACGCGCAGCATCGGCACCTAAACGTTGAATTTTATTTTCTTCATATGATTCGAAGTTGCCTTCAAACCAGAACCACTTCGAATCACCTTCATAGGCCAAAATATGGGTCGCTACGCGGTCAAGAAACCATCGATCGTGAGAGATAACGACTGCGCAACCCGGGAACTCTAGGAGTGCATTCTCAAGAGAACCAAGTGTCTCAACATCTAAATCATTTGTCGGCTCATCGAGCAAGAGCAGATTTCCACCTTGCTTTAATGTGAGCGCTAAGTTCAGACGATTTCGCTCTCCACCCGACAAAATTCCGGCAGGTTTTTGTTGATCTGGACCTTTAAATCCAAAGCACGATACGTAAGCCCTAGATGGCATTTCAACCATTCCGACTTTAATGAAATCAAGGCCATCAGAGACAACTTCCCACAACGTCTTTTTGGGATCGATACCGCCACGGGATTGATCCACGTATGAAATCTTGACCGTTTCACCAATCTTTACAGTTCCGGAATCTGGGGTTTCCATCCCCATAATCGTTTTAAAGAGCGTTGTTTTACCGGCTCCGTTTGGACCAATCACTCCAACGATTCCGTTGCGGGGCAACGTAAATGAGAGATCGTCGATTAGGACTCGATCTCCAAAGCCTTTGGTTAAATGATCGACTTCGATTACGACGTTACCAAGACGCGGACCAGGTGGAATTTGAATCTCTTCAAAGTCCAGTTTGCGCATCTTGTCGGCTTCGGCCGCCATTTCCTCATACCGTGCCAGACGGGCTTTAGATTTAACTTGGCGTCCCTTAGCATTTTGCCTAACCCATTCGAGCTCTTCAGTTAAGCGCTTGGCGCGCTTGGCATCTTTCTGGCCTTCGACCTTTAAACGCGCAGACTTTGTTTCCAAATACGTTGTGTAATTACCTTCATAAGGATAAGCACGACCACGATCGAGTTCTAGAATCCACTGCGCGACATTGTCCAAGAAATACCTATCGTGAGTAATCGCAACGACGGCGCCATGATACTTATTGAGATGTTGTTCAAGCCATAAAACAGATTCAGCATCTAAGTGGTTAGTTGGTTCATCAAGTAGTAATAAATCTGGGGCCTGCAAAAGTAATTTACATAATGCAACGCGCCGTTTTTCTCCACCTGACAAGACTGAAACATCGGCATCAGGTGGTGGGCAGCGCAGCGCATCCATCGCCTGTTCTAATTGTGAGTCGAGCTCCCAGGCATTTCGGTGATCAAGTTTTTCTTGCAGATCGCCCATTTCAGCTAATAACTTGTCGTAGTCAGCGTCGGGGTTACCTAATTCATCACTGATTACGTTGAAGCGGTCGAGCATTGCAACGGTTTCGGCGACGCCCTCTTTAACATTATCAATAACGTTTTTACTCTCATTGAGAACTGGCTCCTGCAGAAGAATTCCGACGGTGTAGCCGGGAGTTAAGTAGGCCTCACCATTAGATGGCTGCTGAAGACCGGCCATGATTTGAAGGACCGTGGACTTACCGGCACCGTTGGGGCCGACCACACCGATTTTTGCGCCGGGATAAAACATAATCGTGACATCATCGAGAATTACTTTGTCACCATGCGCTTTTCGCGCCTTTTTCATCGTATAAATGAACTCAGCCATGAGATGAAACCTTACCGTTATGTGTCGGTAGACTTCGCATCCTCGACCCTACAGGCGCCTGTAGCTCAGTCGGATAGAGCACCCGCCTTCTAAGCGGGTTGTCGCAGGTTCGATTCCTGCCAGGCGCGCATGGCCAATGAACAACCGAATTTAATCTGGATCGACTGCGAGATGACTGGGCTCTCCATTGAAAAGCATGTCCTCGTCGAAATTGCGGTCCTAGTCACTGATTCCGAGCTCAATGTGATCGGTGATGGTGTCGATGTCGTAATCCGGGCGAGCGCTTCAGAGTTAGCGGAGATGAACGATTTTGTCACCGAGATGCACACGAACTCAGGATTAATCACAGAAATCCCCAACGGTATATCACTCGTCGAAGCCGAGTTGAAAGTTATTGCATATTTACTTGAGTGCGGATTGCAACCGGGGAAATCTCCACTTGCTGGAAACTCAGTCGGCGTGGATCGCAGTTTTATCGCCCGCGATATGCCAGCCCTTAACGAATTCCTTCACTATCGAACCATCGATGTCTCATCGATAAAAGAGTTAGCGCGCCGTTGGTATCCCAAGGCCTACTTTGCCTCCCCAGCCAAAACCGGCAACCACCGTGCACTTGGAGATATTCAAGATTCAATTGCTGAACTTGCCTACTACCGCAGCGCAGTCTTCGTTCCGCCGCTGCCGTAGTAGAAGGTAGACTCTGGCACTCATGGTGGACGTAGCTCAGCTGGTAGAGCACCCGGTTGTGGTCCGGGATGTCGCGGGTTCGAGCCCCGTCGTTCACCCCAAGTTTTGTTGTAACACGCCAGACCTAACAGAAAGTCGGCTCCAATGATCTTTGATGTCATTATTGAAATCCCAGCTGGCAGCCGAAACAAATACGAAGTCGATCACTTAACTGGTGAGATTCGATTAGATCGCATGTTGTTTACTTCAACGCGCTATCCATATGACTACGGTTTTGTTAAGAACACGCTCTCTTTAGATGGCGATCCACTGGATGCGCTTGTGATGTTAGATGAACCGACATTTCCTGGCTGTGTAGTTTCTTGTCGAGCTATTGGAATGTTTAACATGACCGATGAGGCTGGCGGAGATGACAAACTGCTCTGTGTTGCAGCTGGCGATATTCGTAAAGAATCGCTTCAGGATCTTCAGGATGTTCCCGCCTTCGAACTTTCAGAAATTCAACACTTCTTTGAGGTCTATAAAGCTCTAGAACCTGGCAAGAGTGTCACCGGTGGCAACTGGGTCGATGCAGCAGAAGCCCAAGCCGAAATCGAACGCTCTCGCAAACGAGTGAAAGATTCTGCACACTAATTCACTTAGCCTGCAGGTATTAACTGCCCAGGGCAAGGTTGAAGTAGTTTTAAAATTGCCACCTTTTCTGGCGAAGTTAACCACAATCCATACTTATATTTAACTGCAACTTGCCTTGCCACATAGGAACATCGATAACTCTTTTTCGGCGGCAGCCAAGTCGCTGCATCACCGTCGCCCTTTTGCGAATTCAATCGCCCTTTAACCGCTAACAAGTTCAATGGATCATTTGCAAAGGCCGTGCGTTTTTCAATGGTTAATTTAAATGCTCCGGTCTGCCACGCATTAGAAAGGGCAACCACATGATCGATTTGCACATCAGGGCTCGTTGTAACGCCTCGAAGGAAATTTATAGAGTCCCCCGAATAAGGATCTATTAAAATCCCAGTTAGAACTACGCAATCTTCGGAGTTAACTTTGTAGGATATCGAGGTCAAGTCGCGATTGAGAATATCGTTGCGAGTATCGCAGCCGTTGCGATCGACATCTTTCCAAGCGGTGCCAAACCGCTCGCGAGCATATCCAGTTTTAGGGGCGCGGCCCTTAACTAGCAACATTTCAACCACATCTACCGCCGTTGGCTGGGTCGCTTCCGCACTCTGAGGAAGAGCCGTCATAAAAAGTAAAAGACATAGGGCAACCCGTATTTCCAAGAGGCTCATATCTCAATTTTGGCGGTGTTGCCTGTGTGCGACAAGGCCTTGGTTGCTGATAGGTTTCCCTCTGCATTCAAGTGTTTCCGGCACCTGAATGCCTCGGGTTGTTAGCTCAGTTGGTAGAGCAAGGCACTCTTAATGCCTGGGTCGGGGGTTCGAATCCCTCACAACCCACCGAGTAAGTCAGAGCAGAGAGTTAATTCTTTTACAGTCTTGCTGCGTTGAGAAAAGTGTGAAGTTTCAATGACCTTTCAATGAGAAATACCAATAAATAAAAAGTAGGACGATTCACTCATAATGAAAATGAGACCAATCACGCTACTCGCATTGATTGTCTCACTTGTTCTTCCTGCGGAGATTTCTGCTCAAGCTACTAACTCGCTCCGACCGATCGAAAGTTCAAATTTTCCTTTTGTAGCTGGCTTGGCTAGGAACTCATTACTTTCTACTGTGCAAAATTCAAATGCTCAAATCGCTGTCAACCAAAGCACGCATGCATGCCAATGCGCGGCGCAACTTATGGAGCAAAACGCCTGATCTTTATGCAAGCACCATGCGAAACTACTGTGGCGGTTAGTCCCAATGGCGACCCAGTTTTACCTGCTCACGAACTTACTCATCAATTGCAAACATCCACAAACAATGGCGTTCAATGTCGTGAAGGTGGAAACGCAATATGGCTATGTGAGGGACAGGCTAACGTTGTAGACCCAATTTTGGCCGTAAATAAAGGTACGGATTACTGGAAAATTGGGCGGCACCAAATGTGGAGTGGATCTATACCAAATAATCGCCCAAGAACTATTGAGGATTTGAAAATTATGGAAGGTGATACCGACCCTCGCCGCGGCGTGAATCTGCGCGATTCTTCACAAGTCTTATCTGAATGCACCACATACTTTCTATGAACAGGCTCTGCCATATGTGAATTATCTGGCTCAAAATTCCGTTAAAGCTGTCGCAGAGAAGAGTGCAATCATTTGTATAAATGGAAAAGTTACTAAGAAAATAGCTGTTGTAAATCCCAAGTGCCCATCTGGCTACAAACTTAAAAAGAAGTAATTTGGTACAGTCTGACATGGCTGAGCCGCGAACGCGGAATTACCAATGACATGTTACTGATGGTCCTATAGTCGTTACTTGTACCTTTATTGCGCAGGGCTAAGTAGCTACAGAAGCAATTGGGGAGGGCTCTCAATCCACATTGTTGGACAATCCCAGTTCGAGTTTTACCAGAACCATTTTCAACTTAAGAAGCATCGTATTCCTCTTAGAGACAATCTCCTCTTCCGTGAGATTAGGCGAATCCGCCAACCACTTTGAGAAATTAATGAGCTCTGCCCCCTCTTTTTTTAATGTGTAGGAGGCAACTGCACCTCCCATTTCGTCAGCAATTTCTCGGAGTTCGTCAAGTGGAGCATTTGCAATTGTTTCGATAGCTTTTTCGAGGACAGGAAGGCGGCGCTCCTGGATAAGTTGATCCATTCCTCTTACATATACTGGTAGTTCAATATGCACGGTTGTTCCATTGTTAATCTCCGATTCAACATTGATTCGTCCACCATGTTGTTCGACTATTTTCTTGACAATCGACAATCCAAGACCTGTTCCTGGGATTTGAGCATGAACAGCGCTTTCTGATCGGAAGAATCGGTGGAATAACTTTTTCATGTCTTCGGTAGAAATACCCATTCCTTGATCGGAGACGCTCACACGTACAAACTTCGCACCGTTCTTATCCAAAACATTGACTATTCCAACATGTATTTTTGAATTTCTCGGGCTAAATTTGACTGAGTTCTGGAATAGATTAATAAAAACTTGCGAAATTTGACCCCTGTTTCCAGCAATTGACCAGTCGTCATGAGAATTGTCATAAGAATTTTCGGCAACAAATTCTATGGAAATCGCTGCAGCATCCAATGATGGTTGTAAGACAAAGATTGCATCTGCAATTATTTCATCCAAAATTATGCGCTTGAAAACATTCGGATTTGCCCCAACCTCCAACCTTGAAATTGTAAGCATATTTTCTACAAGATCAAGAAGTGATAATAGATTTCGATCAACAATCTTTAGAAATTTTGCAACCTTAGGATTCTTTTCTTCTTCGGTTAACTCATTTATCAAACCTAGATATCCTATGATTGATGTCAGAGGCGTGCGAAGTTCGTGATTAATATTTGAGATGAATTCATTTTTTTCGTCATCCAATACCTTTAATTCGGTGATAGCCAGCAGTGCTACCCCTAATTCCGCTCTACTTAAGTCAAGTTCATCCATCTGCGTTTTTATTGAGTTTTGAATTGACTTGTACCGTGCCGAAAAAGAAGCACCTACCCAGGAAATTAAAATAAATATCATGAGAAGAAGAAGATAACGAAGCCATAGATTTCTTGTGGTGATTTTTTCACGTTCCATGGCGACTTCTCTCAATTTTACTTCAATATTTCTTTGAAATGAAGTGACTAACTGTGCACTAAAATCTATTATTTTTTCTAAAATGGGATCGGTTTGGGCACGGGTAATATCTTGTAATTGGATAGGAAGTGTGCCCTGGGGTGATCTTTGAATGATTACGTCTATCTCTTTTAGAGCTTGAAGAAATAAAGGGTCTATAAGACCACTACCGACCATCTCACTTGAATCTAATGCATATAAATGTTTGGTGAATAGGTCCCGAGCAGCTTCAACATCACTTCTGAGCAAAGCACCCTTACTCCATTGTTTGATTTCAACTGTGTACTCAAGCACTTTCTGCTGAGCGGAAATGATTGATCCCGATGATTTTTCCGCTGCCGTCAAGATCACACTATATTTTGCTGACACCTGAGATGCGTTAAACGTAGAAAACGTCATTGCTACAAGCACAAGCAAAGTTAACAATGCGAAAAATTTTTGCAAATTTGAGAGGTTGAATGAATACTCACCAGATGGAGCTTTTAATTGAGCCACTAATTCACCCCCGTCTTCTCCACCGTGAGATTCTAAACGTTAATTGCTACTTTTAGTGGAATTACTATTAGTCAGCCCAACCACCATCGACTGGTATCGAGGGACTCGTGATGTTGTGGGTAGCTAGTGAACAAAACTACCGCTTCAGCTAGGGCATTTGATCTTGCCAGGCCATTAGATATCCTCCGTGCTCTTAATAGAAGAGCCCGCGCTCGGTTTCTATCAAAATAGATTTTTTCGCAAGTACGCTGTTTTCAGCGTAAAATAAGCCAGCAAGTTGGTGAGACTTCTAGATTTTTTCAAATTGATGAGTACCAGTTAAGCTTCAGCACTCTTTCTTCGGATAACGGTTTTGAATTTCAGATTATGCATCTCGGCGATGGACTTAATAGATTTCGAGATTTCCCCTATGTCATAGTCATAATCAATCTTCACCCCGTTTGCTCCCATAAAAACTCCCTTAACGTGCCGTGAGAGCGTTTTGCCCGATTGAAATGTTGATTCGGAGCTAGAACCAAATGAAAACCCCTTGCTCTTTTCTGCAGTTTTTTCATACAGGAAAATTGTCTTTTCCTTTTCATCAAATAGAACTGCATTTTCATAGGTGATTGTCTTACTGCCTGAGCCACCTTTGGCATCTAAAAGTTGGCAATTAACGGTGATGTCGGAAACTCCCCCTAGTTTTGGAGACAGTCCCATTGAATCTAATTTGTCGAAGATCTCTTGAACTACTTCGCTTTTCATCTCTTTACCTAACTCTTAGTTCGTACCTGAAAAGTTTTTGATCGAGGACTTTCTTTACTTGCAAACACCGTGATTACATTCACGCTATAGACCTGATCTGGTTGAAGATTTTTAATCGTGCATGCAAGATTCTTTGGTGAAGTTACGCATGACTCAAGCCATCCTTTTCCGTGATAGCCAACTGCCGTTACCAATGCGTGATATCCAAGAATATTTAATCCATCAGTGTGCCTTGGTGGAGTCCATGAAATCAGAAGAGCTCTGGAAAGTGAAGTGGCTTTCACGTTTCTAGGAATAGTTGAAGATGACGCCGGACGACGGATTGGGGATGGCTTAAGGACGCTACTTGGAGCGGCGCTCTGAGTCGCCTTTGTAGTTGTTGATGCAGTTGGAGTCGGAGTGGGCGAAGTTCCAGCGATAACGCTTACGCGGGGTGAAGAAGGATATCCGGAACCGAATGATGATACCGTTCTTACTTGCGCATAGTAAACCTGTCCAAGCTTTAAACCCCCAATTTGGCAACTACTTGCGCTGATTAAAGTCTCAGAACAAAATCCAGAGTATGCACCTATTGAAATATCCATCGATGTAAATACCTCTGCTGCATACCAAGCAAATGTTCCGGCGTTAATAGTTGTAATTGGTGTCCACCTAATCGTCAGAAGACCTTTACTGTCACTAGTGGCAGTGACATTAGTCGGGGCTCTACTTGCAGCTCCTGGAGTAAATGATCTGGCAGCACTCGGTGCTCCTGAGCCCCCGCTATTACTTGCAATAACATCTACGTAATATGTTACGCCAGAGACATATCCTCCAAGAACGCAACCCAATTGCTTAGTTGTGCATGTGTCAACTAGCCCTTGATTGGTTGGCGGTGGCACAACCCATACTCTTACGGTGTACTCGAGCAGGGATTCACCGCCATTTGACGTCGGGACGTCCCATGTGACTGCAACTTGCGATGAATCATTCATAACCTCGACATATGTTGGCGCTGAAGGTGGATTTGCACCAAAAGAAGGTGGTGATTGAACAACACTTAAAACCAATGAAACTAATAAAATTGAAGTTAGAAAAAACTGATTTAAATCCAAGTGCTTATTCGAAGATGTATTTAACATCGTCATCACTCCCTAACAAGAGATGAGAGAAACCTTTCTTTTGATGGTACAACTGACCCTCTCCACAGTCATCAAGGTGGTCAAATTTTCTCCTCTTGTTCTGTGGATTTGAGTGCCGGTTCTCATGAATTAAGCCTATTTTCTCTTCCAAAGCGATTCATTGGCTTTAAATGCCACACAAACACTTGAGGATTCTCTCAGGATAGGCACAAAGAGCGATCTTACTTTTTAAACACGGGCCAGTTAGGCCCGAATCGTTAATGAGGAGCGAAACATGAAGGTAAGAAAAGTTTTGGGTGTAGCCCTACTGGCCTCAGGTTTGATGGCTGGATCAGTAACTGCAGTGCAGGCTGATTCAACACCACTGCCAGCGGCCACGAATTCAACTGCTTATCAAGCAGCTTTAGCACAGTATAAAATTGACATGTTGAAGTATCGAATTGAAGTAATAAAGATTGCAATCGCCAATCGCATCGCTATGGATAAATACAACACCGATTGGCAGATCGCAGTAGCAAAATATTACGCCGATTGGAAAGTAGCAATTGAGCAGTATCAAACCCTTCGCGCCATTTATGAAGCAAAGGCCGCACCCGCCGTTGCCGCGCGCAAAGCTGCAATAATGAAAGCAGATGCTGATTTCTTAGCTGCAGTTGGAATCGCTGGTGTAACTAGTGACCAACTAGAGCAAGCCGTTAAAACTCATAACCAGGCCATGGATGCCGCTATGGATGCATTTAAAGCTGCTGTAGCAACATTGGGTGATGAGCCAGTAAAGCCAATTAAACCAGTTGAACTCACTAAGCCACCTGTTCCAGTCAAGGGTGTAGCACCAGTAAAGCCTGTAGCACCAGGAAAGCAAGCTAAGGCAGAAAAGCCAGAAAAGACTCCAAAGCCAGAAAAGACTCCAAAGCCAGAACCAAGTAAGAAGTCTTAACAATTTACTAAAAAACCCTCGGACTAGAAATAGTCCGAGGGTTTTGTTATGTACTCAAACTACTGCGCAGTCCATGCCCCATCAACCGGGATTGAAACGCCGGTAATGTTATGCGCGGCCTGAGAACATAAGAACACTACAACGGCTCCAATCTCCTCCGGAGTAGACATTCGTCTAGAAGGCTGCTTCTCAGATAATAAATCGGCGATACCTGCAGCACGATCACCATTAAAGAGTGCAACGCGGGCTTGGATTTGTGGCTCGATCAATGAAGTTTCTACCCAACCAGGGCAGATCGCATTTACCGTTACGCCGCCAGATTCGCGTGTACCGCTTGCTGCATATTCCAGAGCTGCGGTTTTAGTTAAACCAATTACTCCATGTTTTGCTGAGACGTATGGTGCCTTAGCAACCGATGCGACTAATCCATGAACTGAGGATGTGTTTATGACTCTGCCATATCCTCGAGCCTGCATGTGTGGGAGCAATAAGCGCATTGTGTCAAAATAGGAAGAGAGATTTATAGCAATGATGTCGTCCCACTTTTCGCGAGGCATTTGTGCGATTGATGCGGTGTGTTGAATGCCTGCGTTGTTACACAAAATATCTACTGGGCCATTGCCTAGAACTGCCGCAACTAGCGCCTCTGTTGCTGTGCTATCTCGAAGATCGCTCACATGTGACTCAACTTTTGGTGCACCAGCAGTGCTCACAATAGATTCGGCCCTTTTAATTGTTTCGCTATCTGCTAAGCCATGTAAAACAATCTCAGCACCTTCGCGAGCGAGGGCAGTTGCAATTCCTAGGCCAATCCCTTGAAATGAGCCAGTTATAAATGCCCGCTTGCCTTTTAAACTCATAGTCGCTCTCCGTAAATTATTTGGGCAGTTTTTTCAGCGCCACTTTCTTCCAACATAATTTCGTAGTGATTGTAATTTGCAAGATACTCTAACTTTATCATTGGATATTCTGGGAGAATTTGTTCTAGCCAAGCCATTGGATATACCCCGTGCTCTTCATTAAATAGTCCGCGCTCGGTTTTTATCAATAAGGATATTTTGTTAAGACCTTTGAGTGCGCGTACATTTAATTCGTCGCCATACTCTTCGCGAATGTCAGCTTCTACAGCTACTATATTAGATGCAGGTCTCATATGTGGTGCGGTTCCACGTAAGTCATAATCTGCATATTCATTGAGAACTAATTCCCAACCTTCTACGCATGCCGGGTGAGATCTCCAAAACTCTCTGTAGGCTTCTTTAGATTCATACTCAGTTAATAGTCGTTTTCTTATGTACTCCATAATAAATGGCATTGCTTGTTCTAGACTCACTCCCGCAGGCAGCGGCAGAGGCAACCCTCCGTCGACAAAGACAATCTCATTAACTAGTTCCGGAAATAACTCGTGCAGCGCGGCTGCTACAAATCCACCCATTGAATGACCAATCACATCAGGTTTTTCCAACCCAAGATTCTCTATAACGGCAGCCATGTCCTGTGCATGTTGGGCCATCCCAAATGGCTCTGGCAAAGTATTTGAATCGCCACGACCTCGCAAATCAACTGCATACACAGCTTTTCCGCGGGCAATTAGTGCATCTGCAAAGAGTTGAAATGCGCGATTTGATGATGTCACTCCATGAATCAAAAGGACTGGATCTCCCCCTCCATCTCCATATCGAAAGGCTGCGAGAGATCCACCTCTGACGGGAACGAGAGTGCGCTGAGTTGGTAGAGACATACGCTGATTGTGCACCTTTTCCCTCAAAATTGTTATCTAACCGTAGTCAAAGAAGTGATCAACTTCTTGGCCGAGCAGATAGATTTACCTTAAGCAAGCCAACCCTCGATGTGGCTGGCATTATCAACAAGGAGATCACACTATGAGCAAGCGCTCACTAGCACGTTTGGGAGTAGCCGCACTCTCTTTAGCTGTCATCATGCCAAACATTGCACCAGCACAGGCTGCAAATGAAATTAAAATTGGTGTAATCACCTCGTCATCAGGCCCACTTGGTTCATATGGAGCTGCATATAACGATGGTCTCGAATGGGGTTTGAACTATTACACCAAAGGCAAGATGTCGATCAACGGCGCAAAGCTCGTTGTAACAACTAAAGATGATGCCGCAGATCCTGCATCTGCTACTGCATCATTTAAGGACATGGTCGGTAACGGAACTAAAATAATCGTTGGTACCGCATCATCAGGAGTTGCGCTTACTCTTGCACCGCTAGCGGCTCAGAACAAGATTCTATATATCTCTGGTCCAGCTAAGTTCGATGGAATTACATCGGCTGCCAATAAGTATGTTTTCCGATCTGGAAACTCATCATCTCAAGATTTAGCTCCACTTGCTGGCGTTAAGCCAATCAGAGGTAAGAAAGTAATTCTCTTCGTTGAAGATAATGCTTTTGGTCTTGGAAACATCGCAGCTGCCCGAGCATTAATGGCACCAAAGGGCGCGATCTTTGAAGAGATCAAAGTTCCAACATCCACATCTGACTTCACACCTTTTGCGAAGAAGGCAGTCGATGCCGAGGGCACTTATATCTTTATCGCTTGGTCAAATGCACTTACAGCAGGCGCAATGTTGACATCCCTTAAGGTTCAAGGCGCTTTCGCAAAGTCACGACCAATCACAGGTCTTGCAGGAGCAGCGACCTATAACATCTACGGAACTCTCTTTGATGGCGCTAATGCAATCATGACAAATAGCTACTTCCCTGGCGTAGGTAAATCACAGGCTGCCAGTGCTATGTCTGCATGGTTTACCGCCAATAAGAAGACACAGGATCTCTTCACCTCAACTGGTGCAGATGCCGCCAAGATGATTGTCCGAGCTCTTACTGGAAACAAATCTCAAGATGTAGATAAAATGATTTCAAACCTTGAGGGCTACACCTGGGTCGGAGTCAAGGGCTTGATGACAGTCAATGCCTCGAACCACCTTCTTATTCAACCAATGTTCCTTGTTGGTCTGACTAAGACATCAACTGGTTATGTTCCTTTATTGCAGAAGACAATCTCAGGAGTGGGTAAGTAACACACCACATATAGATTAAAGGGCCCCAGTGTAGAAATACGCTGGGGTTCTTTATATATTTAGCTCATTATTTTAAGGAGTTGGCAATTGATTTCTGCACTCAGCACCACCGATCTCTCTCTTGACATCGGTGGTGCAAAAATTCTCGATGGCATTTCACTCTCTGTTTATCAAAATGAAACGCTAGGAATTATTGGCCCAAACGGTGCAGGCAAAACATCCTTCTTTAACCTACTGAGTGGAATTCGCAGACCATCGCGTGGGCAGATATACATTGGCGATCTAAATGTCACAGATTTGCCACCACACGAGCGAGCTAAAGCTGGAATCGCGCGTACTTTTCAAACTTCCAGTGTATTTGTGAATTTGACCTGTTTGGAGAATGTGCGAATCGCTGCACAATCAGCCCACGGTAGGTCAATGAACTTAACTAAAAACGCCTATAAATTTACTGAAGTCGTTGCACAAGCCCATGAGTGTTTAGAAAAAGTAGGTCTAAGCAATTATGCGATGCAAAGAGCCGGAGCGCTCTCTCATGGTGATAAGCGCCGTTTAGAAATCGCCATCGTTTTGGCATCGAAATCCGACATCGTCTTACTAGATGAGCCTATGGCTGGGATGAGCGTTGAGAATGTTCCTGAGTTAGTAGAAATTATTCGCTCCCTAGCCACGATTCATAAGAAAACTGTATTAATCGTTGAGCACCATATGGAGGTTATTTTAGGTTTAGCCGATAGAATTGCGGTTTTGAACTATGGCGAGCTACTGGTCTGTGACACCCCACAGAATGTTATTAATAATCCAATAGTGCAGTCGGCATATATTGGAGAGTCGCTATGAACGCCCTTGTGATTAGAGATCTGCACGTAAAAATAAATGAGTCTCACATTTTGCATGGAGTGAATTTCGATGTTCCTTCTCACAAAGTCACTGCACTTCTCGGACGAAATGGTGTCGGTAAATCAACGACCCTTAAAGGAATCCTGGGACTCTATCCCGGCACTGGCTCAGTTCAACTAAATGGCCAGGAACTCATTGGAATGCCAACCTACAAAATTGCGCAATCAGGTGTTGCCTACGTGCCCGAGGATCGTGAGATTTTTTCCACTCTTTCAGTACGTGAAAATCTAACTTTAGCCTCGCGTTCTAAGACAAATAGTGCGGCTTTTGAAAGCATTTACGAACTTTTCCCAGAACTAAACACACGTGCAACGCAATTAGCGGGCTCGCTCTCTGGTGGTCAGCAACAGATGGTCGCCATCGCACGCGCAATGTTAAATACAAATGCAATTCTCTTAGTCGATGAACCTACTAAGGGACTCGCTCCAAAGCTCGTGACCGAGGTCGCGAACGCCTTGGCAAAAGTCGCCGAAGCAGCAACAATGCTTCTCGTAGAGCAAAATCTGGCCCTGGTTAAGCGCATCGCCCATCACGTAGTTGTCATGGATCAAGGCAGAGTGATTTTTCAAGGTGGACCAGAAAACTTAGATGATCCGTCGTGGGTACACCAGATGTTGGGCGTGAGTGGGGGTCATAAGTAAATGGATACTTTCATATTGATCGGCATCACGGGCATCGGTTTAGGCGCACTTTATTTTTTGATTGCCTCCGGACTCTCTCTTATCTACGGCCTTATGGGTGTTCTTAACTTTGCTCATGGAAGTTTTCTTACCGTCGGCGCATTCGTAGGTTTTTGGGTAGCAAGCAAAATGGGCTTTGAAACTTCTATACCGGAATTTATTCTGGCAATGATTGTTGGCGGTTTAGCGGCGGGCCTATTTGCACTCCTCATTGAACAGTTATTGATTACGCGTTTATATGACCGTCACATCGATCAAGCCCTTGTGACGGTGGGCGTAGCGCTTGTTGTCGGTGCCGTGCTCGGAGGTTGGTTCGGCAATGATCTTCGAATGTTCCCGACTCCGATGTGGTTTTTGACGGCTATTGATATTGGTGGAGCGAAAATTCCTGCCGACAGGATTGTGTATATCGCCACTGCAATCTTGCTATTAATAGGCAATTGGGCACTACTCAAGTACACGCGTATTGGGCTAATAATCCGTGCTGGTGTTGAGAATAGGAATATGGTCAACGCGCTTGGAGTCAATGTGCGCCGAGCATTTAGTACCGTATTTTTCTTAGGTGGCTTTGCTGCAGGTGTTGGCGGCGTTTTAGTCTCTGTCTACTCCAACGGAGTTTCTCCATTAATCGCCGGAACATATTTAATCTATGGCTTTATTGTTGTAGTCATCGGTGGCATGGGCTCAGTTCCAGGAAGTTTCTTAGCTGCCATGATGATTGGCGTAATTCGCCAGTTCGCTAATTACTATGCAACTGGACTTGGAGATTTCGTGGTCGTTATCTTACTCGCCGTTGTCTTATTGATTAGACCACAAGGCCTTCTAGGAAGGGTACGTGCATAATGTTGCGCTGGAAATATTCACGTCCACTTCTTGGGCTATTTGTTGTGCTTTTAGCGTTAGCGCCGTTATTGGGTTCAAATCCCCTAAGCCAACCAGGGCTTCAACAAACGATGGCCGTTGCCTTTATTTGGGGTGGTTTAGCACTTACATACGACCTCCTCTTTGGTTTTACCGGACTTCTGTCCTTTGGTCATGCGCTTTATTTCGCCACAGGCGTTTATGTAACGTGCATATTGATTAATCATGAGGTTGTTGTCTGGTGGCTTGCAGCCTTGATTTCAATCGCCGTGAGTGCACTACTTGCGCTATTGGTCGGTGCGGCATCACTTAGAACATCAGGAATTACTTTTGCAATGGTTACTTTGGCATTTGGCGAAGCTGGCCACGTAATAGTTCAGCGAAACTTTTTTAACTTAACCGGCG
The DNA here is from genome assembly GCA_964358665.1 of uncultured Candidatus Planktophila sp. Taxonomy (GTDB): domain Bacteria; phylum Actinomycetota; class Actinomycetes; order Nanopelagicales; family Nanopelagicaceae; genus Planktophila. The sequence continues at coordinate 45,768 of CAYHOY010000008.1, forward strand.
GAGAGAATGGAATCGCGCTAAATGCCGATTTAATTCCTGAGTTTTGGATAAGCGTTGCCAACACGAAATATATTTATTGGACTGCGTTAGCCGCACTTATTTTCACATACGTTGTGATCTGGTGGGTTACTGAAAGCTCTGCAGGACGAGTCTTTGCCGCGCTTCGAGACAATGAGCTGCGAGTTCAAGTGCTGGGTCTAAACACTCAGCGCTTTAAGCTCTTGTCCTTTGTAATAAGTGCAGCCCTTGCAGCACTCCTCGGTGCAGTCATGCTTATAGCTGCGGGAAGTGCGGCTCCGCGTTTTGCAGATGCTGGAGTAACAATCTCTCTTCTTCTAATGGTGGTCCTGGGTGGTGCCGTAACGCGTTGGGGCGCTGTTATCGGAGGAATTTTCTATTCGGTGGCAACAACACGCATGCAGGATTTAACCCAACAGGACTCCTTTAAAACTATTCCTAAATGGATAGGTGGTCCGATTGCCGAACCCGCCTTTGTGTTAGGTCTCCTCTTTATCTTTGTCGTGATGTTCGCTCCTGGTGGATTATCCGGGGCTTACTATCGACTTCGGTTAAGGGCAATTACCAAAAAATCTCAATGATGACGCAGCTCTGGCGACCTCATGACACGAGTGGCATGGCTATCACTCGGCTTCAATCAGATCTTGGCTTACGTTCTTATGCCGAATTACACACCTGGAGCATTGAGAATCCAGGTCTATTTTGGTCAAGGGCTTGGGATGATTGCGGAATTATTGGTGAAAAGGGCGGAGAATTTTATACACCTGGCGAAGACTTTATCTCTGCACGCTTTTTTAGTGGTGCAACTTTAAATGTAGCCGAAAACTTATTGTCAAAGGGTAATGCTGCCGAGGTGGCAATTGTTTCAATTCTAGAAGATGGAGCGCGAAGTGAATTAACTTGGGGTAATTTGCGTGATCAAGTAGCGGCCGCTACAGCGGCGTTAAAGGTCGCCGGTGTAGTTAAAGGAGATCGTGTTGTCGCGTGGGTTCCTAATGTCTCCGAAACAATTATTTTCGCATTAGGTGCTTTAAGTATTGGCGCAATAGTTTCAACGGCATCACCTGATTTTGCCCCAGGAGCCGTGCAAGATCGCTTTGGTCAAATTGAGCCTAAGATTTTATTAGCTGCTGATTCGTATCAATACAACGGTAAAGTTTTTGATTCTGCCTCCAAAATTCAAGAGATTCAATTACTATTACCAACTCTTACCGCCACTATCAAAATCAGTGAATTCCAATCCTGGATAGCACCATACATGGGAACTCCCCTTGATTTCACTCCCCTGCCATTTGACCATCCAGGTTTTGTGCTTTTTTCATCGGGCACTACTGGAAAGCCAAAGTGCATAATCCATAGCGGTGCAGGAGTTCTACTCAAAGCTTCGGCCGAGCAGCTCTATCAATTTGAAATCAAAGCGCAGCAGAGAGTTTTCTTTTTTACTACCTGTGGTTGGATGATGTGGAATTGGTTGACAATGGCGTTAGGACGAGGTGCCACAATTGTTTTATTTGATGGTGCACCCATGTTTCCGACACCTTCCCGCCTCTTTGATTTAGCACACAATGAAAAGTTGGATTTTCTTGGGTTATCGGCAAAGTTCATAGACTCAGCACATAAAGAAGGGCTCATACCGGCCACTTCTCATGATTTGTCCACGATTAAAGTGATTGCCTCTACTGGTTCGGTTCTATCCCCAGAAAGTTTTGATTATGTGTATCAATGCATTAAAAGCGATGTGCACTTAGCTTCAATGTCCGGCGGCACCGACATTTGCGGTTGTTTCGTAGCTGGAGTCCCTACACAACCGGTTTATCGCGGCGAGTTACAAGGTGCTTGTTTAGGAATGGCCACTGATGTATTTAACGCCAAAGGTGAATCTGCAGCAATTGATGAAAAGGGCGAGCTCGTATGTACTGTGCCATTTCCATCTAAACCACTTGGTTTTTGGGCCGACAACGGTAATGAAAAATACTCTGCAGCCTACTTTGATGGCTTTTCGGGGGTTTGGACGCATGGAGATTTCGCCTCCAAAACGTCGACTGGTGGCTTCATACTATTTGGAAGAAGCGACGCGACCTTGAACTCCAAGGGCGTGCGAATTGGAACTGCCGAGATTTATCGAGTAGTCGAAACCTTTCCGGAGATACTCGAAGCGATGGCTGTCTCTCAAGATTGGGAGGGTGATACACGTGTAATTTTATTTGTAGTCATTAAGCCGGGTATGAGTTTTACACAAGAGGTTGAGAAGGAAATCAAAAAAGCTCTTCGTACCCAAGCAAGCCCGCGACATGTGCCAGATTTAGTTTTAGTTGCACCGGCGTTACCGCGCACTAAATCAAATAAACTTGTCGAACTAGCCGTAACCGACGTAATTAATGGCCGTGAAGTTCGCAATCGTGACTCATTAGCAAACCCAGAGACCCTCGATTGGTTCAAGAACCTTAATGTTTGACCCCATTACACTTTTGATCGCGGGTTGTTTATTTCTTGGTGCAGTCTTGTATACATCAGTTGGCCACGCAGGAGCATCGGCTTACATCGCAGTAATGACGCTCTTTGATTTACCTCCACTTGTTATTAAACCAACGGCATTGACACTTAATATTTTCGTATCTTCCTATACCAGTTTCCGCTATATTCGAAGCAATTACTTCAATAAATCTCTTTTTGCATACCTAATCATTGGTTCAATCCCGGCGGCTTTTATTGGTGGCCATATTAATTTGCCTAGTCATATTTACAAACCAATTATTGGAGTCCTTCTCTTGATCTCGGGAATACGGTTCCTGATACAGGCGCTGCAAGTTGACCAGCCACATCATTCATTTAACGTGGTGATGGCCGTAACCATCGGCGCTGGTATAGGCCTGCTCTCTGGCATCACCGGAACCGGTGGAGGAATCTTCTTATCGCCTCTTATTATCTGGTTGGGGTGGGTGAGCGTTAAGCAGGCCAGTGGGACTGTTGCCGCCTTTATCTTTGTAAATTCGATCGCCGGATTACTCGGCAACTTTCAATCTACACGATCACTCCCAAATGAACTGCCAATCTTCTTGGTCGCGGTTTTATTAGGGGCTTTCGTTGGGACTCGCTTTGGAATCTCGAAGTTCTCAAGCACCGGAATTAAGCGGGCTTTAGGCTTTGTTTTGATCATCGCTGGTGCAAAATTCATTATCGCACCGTAGTTTCTAAAGGTAGACTCACCCCATGAACACATTATTTGATCCTTTAACAATCGGTTCAGTGATATTTCAGAATCGCGTATGGGTTTCACCAATGTGCCAGTACTCAGCAATTGATGGTCTTATCGGTGAATGGCACCGAGCCCACTTAAACTCTTTTGCGACAGGATCACCGGGCTTAATCATGGTCGAGGCAACTGGTGTCGTGCCTGAGGGTCGCATTTCGATTGGCTGTACCTCACTTCACAGCCAGGCACATGCCGAAGCATTTATACCCATGATTGGATTTGCACATTCCCAAAATGTAAGAATGGGAATTCAATTAGCTCATGCTGGTCGTAAAGCATCGACCATGCGCCCTTGGGATGATCACCGAATGGCTACGATCGATGAAGGTGGCTGGCAGAGCGTTTCATCATCGCCGATTGCATTTCACGGATATCCAGAACCACGCGCACTTACTACCGATGAGATTCATCAACTTACTCTTGATTTTGTTGCAGCTGCTCAACGCGCAATCACAGTTGGCTTTGATGTAATAGAAATTCATGCAGCTCATGGATACTTGTTTCATCAGTTTTACTCACCATTAGCAAATACTCGCAGCGATGAATATGGCGGTAGCTTTGAAAATCGAGTTAGATTCCTTCTTGAAACGACTAAAGCGGTTCGTGGTGCAATTCCACGCGACACCCCACTCTTTGTGCGTATCTCGGCTACCGACTGGGTCGATGATGGATGGAACTTAGTTGATTCAATTGAGCTCTGCTCTCAACTAAAAACCCTTGGCGTGGATTTAATCGATGTTTCAACGGGCGGCAATGTTCACAATGCACCCGTTAAAGCGACTCCTGGATTCCAGGTTCCATTTTCAGCGGCGATACGAACGGAGGTTGACATTCTGACAGCGGCCGTTGGTTTAATTACCGAACCTGAACAGGCTCAGTACATCATCGAAACCGGCGAGGCCGATGCAGTCTTTTTAGCTCGAGCAATGATTCGTAATCCCAGGTGGGCGCTCAATGCTGCCGAAAAACTTGGGGTAAAGATTGAGTGGCCACATCAATTTGAACGTGGCCAAAGCCTTTAGCTCTTTTATTCAAGTAGTTCTGAGAGTAAAGCCTCAACTCGGATTTTTATCTCATCTCGAATAATGCGAACCGCTTCAATTCCCTGACCTGCGGGATCCTCTAGTACCCAATCCTCATACCGCTTTCCAGGGTAGATCGGACATGCATCTCCGCATCCCATGGTTACAACGGCATCAGAGGCCAGCACAGCATCTGCAGTCAATATTTTTGGAACACTATTGGCGATATCGATTCCACATTCAGCCATTGCCTGGATTGCAATTGGATTAATTGAGTCTTTAGGTGCAGAGCCGGCTGAAAGAACATCAACGCGGCCATGACTCAATTCACGCATGAATCCGGCTGCCATCTGTGAACGGCCTGCGTTGTGGACGCACACAAAAAGTACGGTTGGTTTACTTGTCATTAGTTAGCACCTTTGTTAAGCCTAAACCGATAAGAGCGCCGAGAATTTGAGCAGCTATAAATCGCGGTGCACAACTTGGCGCAATACCAGCAAACGAGTCAGATAAAGTTCGTCCAATAGTTACTGCGGGATTTGCAAATGAGGTTGAACTCGTAAAGAAGTAGGCACTTCCTATCCATGCCGCCACCATTGCAGGAATGAGCGTCAATTTATCTTGCTTGACTAAGAGATTAATTATGAGAATTAATCCAGCTGTTGCAACAACCTCTCCCAGATAAAGATTTCCACCCGAGCGTTGCTTTGTCGCAGTTTCAATCAGTGGATGGTCAAACATTGCATTGGCCAATACTGCACCAGATATTGCACCTAAAATTTGTACCACAGCATATTGAATCAACTGTGAAAAACTAACTTTGCGCTCAATTAAGTCAACCATTGTCACTACAGGGTTGAAGTGGGCTCCACTTATCGGTGCAAAGATTTGAATTAATACAAGCAAACCAAATACTGTCGAAATGGTATTAATGAGCAACTGAACTCCAACATCCTGCGATAGCGATGTTGCCATCATTCCAGATCCGACAACGATGGCCACCAAAGTGAGAGTTCCAAGATACTCACCAATTAATTTCTTCACCTTAAAATACTATCGAGCCAAGGTAAACAACTGGCAAACTATGAAACTCCGATAATATCGACGACGAATATTAGTGTTTCATTTGGACCAATAGGTCCTGATCCATTAGGACCATAACCAAGATCGGCCGGAATCACGAGTAAGCGGCGTCCGCCGACTTTTGCGCCCGGTAAGCCCTGCTGCCAACCCGCGATAACTCCTGAGAGCGGGAATGTCGCCGGCTGACCACTATTCCATGAGGACTCCACAATTGCCCCATTAGACCAAGACATCAATGTGTAATGGACGGTAAGCGTTGAACTTGCAACAACTTCGGTACCCGTACCAACAATAATGTCGGATGTCTGCAAGGTTGCTGGCGGCGTTCCTGTCGGTGCTGAAATAGTTGGTACTTCCCCAGCATTTGCCGTTACCGTAGGAAGTCCAGGCGCTGCATTCTCAGTCGATGTATCTGTCACTTTATCTCCGCATGCTGTAAGTAATGAAATGGACAGCGCAAAAATCGCTGCGATTGCTAGCCTCTTATGGATTTTCATTAGATTCCCTTACTCGAGTTCTCCGATTAATTTAAACTCACCATCGCCCAACTGACCTTGTGCACGGTACATCTCCAACTTAGCGCGAGTATCGGCAATATCTAAATTACGCATGGTGAGTTGTCCAATGCGATCTTTGGGCCCAAAGGCGGCGTTTTCTGTGCGCTCCATCGACAATTTATCTGGGTGATAACTTAGGGCCGGTCCAGTCGTATTAATAATCGAGTAATCATCTCCGCGACGAATGCGCAACGTCACTGAACCGGTAACGGCAGATGCGACCCACCGTTGAAGAGATTCGCGGAGCATGAGCGCTTGTGGATCTAGCCAACGGCCTTCGTACAAGAGGCGACCGAGACGGCGACCTTCAGCATGGTAATTGGCTATCGTGTCTTCATTGTGAATTGCACTAATCAAACGCTCGTACGCGATAAATAAAAGCGCCATTCCTGGAGCCTCATAAATTCCACGACTCTTTGCTTCAATAATTCGATTCTCAATTTGATCGGCCATTCCAATTCCATGACGGCCACCAACTGCATTTGCCTCTTGCATGAGTGAAACAACATCTGAGAATTCTTTGCCATTTATTGCTACGGGGCGACCTTGAACAAAGTTAATGCTTACATCTTCACTATCTATCTTTACCGATGGATCCCAGAACCGGATCCCCATAATCGGCTGAACTAACTCAACAGAGGTGTCTAAGTTTTCTAAACTCTTAGCTTCATGCGTAGCACCTAATATATTTGCATCGGTTGAATAAGCCTTCTCTGCACTATCCCGATATGGCATTCCATGTGCAACTAACCATTCCGACATCTCTTTGCGACCGCCGAGTTCGTTAACGAAATCTGCGTCTAGCCATGGTTTATAAATTCTTAAATTTGGATTTGCTAAAAGTCCATAACGATAAAAACGTTCAATATCGTTGCCCTTGTATGTCGAACCATCTCCCCAGATTTCAACCGAATCTCCGTGCATAGCGCGAACTAACATTGTTCCAGTCACTGCTCGACCCAGAGGAGTTGTGTTGAAATACTGCTTAAGACCACTTCTGATGTGGAAAGCACCGCAAGCAATTGCCGCTAAGCCCTCTTCAACGAGTGCGCTCTTGCAATCGACAAGTCGGGCAATGTGAGCGCCATATTCTTTAGCGCGGTCTGGGACTGAAACGATATCGGGCTCGTCATATTGACCAAGGTCGGCGGTATACGTACAGGGAATCGCTCCTTTTTCGCGCATCCATGCTACGGCCACAGAAGTATCCAGACCGCCAGAAAAGGCAATGCCAACTCTTTCGCCAACTGGAAGCGAGGCAAGGACTTTGGACATGCGGGCAGTCTAACCGATGAAGAGAGAAGGAATTTTGCCTTCTAAGACGGGAGTAACTCCCCATTGATTACATATCTCTCGGTATCTCTGGGTATCAATAGCATCAGGAGCGGCTCCGGTCTTTAGCGCTCTAATCATTAGGTTACGAGGGGTGTGTTCTCCTCCGATGAACTCAATGACCTCGACTCGATATCCAGCAATCCGCAAAATCTGAGCCCGCAGAGAATCCGTCAGTAAATCGCCTAAACGTTCTTTCATCAATCCAAACTTAGTGAGTGCTCCCCAAGGCTCAGGAGTTATAAGCATTTGAGTCTGAATATCGTGGTGACAACATGGAGCGATAAGCATAAGTTTCGCGTCGCCATTGACTGCCCATGCGATTGCATCATCGGTTGCCGTATCACATGCGTGAAGTGCGATAGCCACATCGGGCTTTTCGGCAGTTGTCGTTGCAATCTCTTCTGCTCGGAAACTAATTGTCGAAGTTATACCTAGCTTTTTTGCAATCGCATTATTGCGATCACGCGATGCTGTTCGAACATCAATTCCGGTAATCTTAACTGGAATTCCGATTGAACGAAGGTATTGATGAGCCGCAAAGGTTAAATAAGCATGTCCACACCCTAGATCTACAATCGTTAAAGGATGTGTTTTGTTTGGTTGATGTATGTGGCCAGCGCTTATCGCTGTATGAAGTATTGGAACCAGCAGACGCAAAAACTCTTCAACCTGCAGGTATTTATCTTGCTTACTCGGTTTAATTAAACCTTTGTTGTCGACTATACCTACCTCTAATAAAAATGGATCGGCTGGATCTAATAAACGAGCTTTCTTCTTATCGTGGCTTAAATCTTGGATAAATTCCCTCTTTTCATAATGAACGAGAGCATCTCCACTTTTAGTAACACGAATAGACATGGAGCCTGATGTGTGTTCGACTAAAATGTTTGCATAACCACTTGCTAATAGTTTAAGGATAGGTTCCTCCTCAATGCCAAGGTTCTTAACGCTTTTGGATTGCCCATCGCTGTAACTCATTTGCAGTACTATGGACCCCTTTATCTCAACGGGACGAATATCGATACGCTCGAAATCCGTCACCATGTTTCGCCGGCGGCCTGAGAGAACCACCCGAACAAGCGTGTTTGTATTGAGAATGAGTGCACATGCATCGTCTATCGCATCTACTAATGAAATTGGCATGGCTTATTTGGGCGAAATTACCGCAGTTCCCTTTTCATGGTGATGAAATGTCAGAACATGGTTTGGGAGTGCTTTAGCAAAGGCCTCGGCTAGCTCGCGCTCAGCTGGGCGCTTAACATCATCCATAATAATTACGGCTTTTGGCGATAGCCGCCCTAATAACTCTGGCAAGGCCGGTTTGCGTGCATCTGGACTGTTTGATCCTGGAGGACCATCGATAAAGAGTAAGTCAATGCCCTTTATGTCGCCTAACTTCGAGGTGTCATACCAATCAACGCCCGAGATGTGGGGAGTCAATGGGGCGACTCTTACTTCAACGCCTCGTACACCGTGCTCTTTCAGCATAGCCCTGGTTTTAGCTGCAAATTCATCTGAGTTGTCGATACTTATCAACTTCTTAGCACCGGCCTTAGCAATAACTACAGTTGATACACCTGATCCGAGTTCAACTACTAGGCGTGGTTTATGAGTGCGAATAATATCCGTCATGGTTAGAAGAAGATCCGGAGAGGCAACCCAACCGCGAGTGGGTGGAATCGGAGAGGTGAATTTTAAGAGTGCTATTAACTGGTGGAAAGCCTCTAGTTGGTAATAGGAGTGCAAATTTTCTTTCTTCTGCAGATTTAAAGTGTTGGTGATTTTAGAGGTTGATACACTTACCTTTGTATGCAGAGCGCGCAACATTCGTACACAATAGAAAATTCCTGCGCAGCTGGCCAAAAGGAGTAGTGTCTGAATGTATTCCATCGCTTTAGTCTAAGTGCGCTGAAGTTGAACTTCAATTGCCAAACCGCCGAGTTCACTCTTCTTTAAGGAAAGAGTTCCTCCATGGCGCTCTATTACAGCACTCATGATGGACATTCCGAGTCCACTCCCGCCGGTCTCGCGTGACCTAGATCGATCAAATCGCTTTAAGCCTTGAATTCTCTCTCCATACGATGCCGCAGGTAATCCGGCACCACCATCTTCAACGACTAATCTGATTTCTCTCCCAGCTTTCAGAGTTATTCGAACTGGCGCGTCGGCGTCGGTATGCACTCTAATATTTGTGAGCGCATTAGCAATAAATCTTTGCAAATATTTCTCTGATCCTTGCATTTTTACTCCATCTTCAAGATCTAGCTCGAGATGATGCTGTGGTGCTATTACTTGAAAATCTTTAACATTTTCGCTTACTAGATCTGAAAGATTAACCTCCGAAAACTCAGTTGGCCCTTCCTCACCTAACTCGGCCAAAATAAGGAGATCTGCAATTAAGGACTCCATGCGTTTGATTTCAATATGTAACCGCTCAAATGCCAAATCCTCTCGTTCGCTATCTAACGCTTTATCCTTCAATAGCTCGGCATACCCTTTAACCACGGTCAAAGGAGTTCGAAGTTCATGCGCGGCATCACCTAGAAACTCCTGCATCTTTTCGCGGTGAGCCCGTTCTATCGCCAATGCACCAGAACGAGTTATTGATAAGGAAATAAAAGAGGCAATTCCATTTGCAAATAGAATAAATATCAGAAGTCGCCACAGGTTTCGAGTGAGATTTTCATTGATATCTTGTACGGATGCCGCTATGACCAGTTTTTCTCCTGCTTGAAGAGGGATAGTCCGCATTCTCAACTTTGTTGTTGTGCCTAGTACAGCTTTCTTAGACTGTTTAAGAATGGCAAATTCTCCATTTGATGCTTTAAAAGCAACTGTCATGTCAAAGTTATTTTGCGAGACGCTAAAAAGCGCGGAGGCTAACGGATCATCAGAACTTAAACCAATATCATAAACAACCGTATTCAAATTATTTTCAACAAGGGATATCTCTGAATTGTAGGATCCCCACACGGCGAACCCACCAATCAGAAAAGAAAGGATTGAAGTAAGCGCAACCGTCGAAAAAATCTGTCGAGTTTTGCTCTTCATTAACCTTACTTAGGCTCCTGAATCTGGAAACCTACACCGCGAATAGTTTTAATCCCCTCAAAGCCATCTCTGTGAAATTTCTTGCGTAGGTATGAAATATACGTATCAGTCACGGTGCTTTCAGAATCAAAAGTAATTCCCCAGACTTCATCGAGTAGTAATTTTTTGGTTAAAACGCGCCCCTTTTTTTCAATTAGAATCTGCAAGAGTCGATACTCTGTTGGCGAAAGATCAACTTCTTCTCCATTAAAAGTTACTGAATGCTGCTCGTCATCGATGGTTATCGGACCACAGGTTAATAGCGCTGGGCCAACGGTAGCTTTATATGAACGACGTAGTATGGCTTTAATCCGCAAAATTAACTCTTCAATTCCGAAGGGCTTTATAACATAATCATCGGCGCCAATCTTTAATCCCCTGGCAATATCGCTTTTATCCTCACGCGCAGTCAACATTAAGACGGGTGTTAAATCATTAGATAAACGAAGTCTTTCGACGAGCTCAAAACCATCCATCAAAGGCATGTTTATATCTATCACCATAAGAACGGGCTTATGGGTTCGCAAGAGAGTGAGCGCGGCCATACCATCGTTGGCCTCAACCACATCAAACCCGGCGATGCTGAGCGTATCTCGCAGGAGCGCCCGAACCCCGGGCTCATCGTCAACAATCATTATCAATTCGGCCATGCCCCACTCTTTCACGTGTTGGCACAGATGCCAATGAGCGGGCGGTTTGGCAGCTCTTTCACAGAGAAAACACAAAGATTTAGTCCATTATGTACCCATGAATTTCAGGCGCTGCGCTGGGCTTCTCCTCAGCTTAAATCTGCTTTTAGTAGGTGCTCCTACTGCCTTAGCCCATGAATTTCCATCGCCAACACCGGCTCCCGGAGTTGCTCCTTTAAGTGAACAGGAGCAGTACAAGTTGGCACTAGAGCACTACAAACTCGACATGGAGAAGTATCGAGTTGACAAGAATCAATGGGAACTGGTCCGCAGAGAGATTAATAAAGCATTTTTTACTGCAATCAAGGCCGTGAATAGTATTACAAGCAAAACCTTGGATGTCGATAATCGAAAGAAAAACACGGTAATAGACGCAGTACTTCTTCGTGATCAGGCATTAGCGGCACTGGGTGGTGCACCGGTTGAACCTACAAAGCCAGTGAAACCAATAGCTTCCGCGACTACGAAAAAAACTAAAAAAAGTAACCCGAGCCCGACTCCATCCCCATAGGCAACTGGTTCAATATCGTTTCACTATGACACGTTTTAATATCTGGCTGGCCGGGAAGATTCTAATGGCGTTGCAATGTTGAATTGTTATAAAAGCGCAACCTTATGACACACGCTTTCAGGTTTGTTGCATTGAATACCGATCGCGCTCTCAATTAAGTTCAACGCATGAAATCAGCGCCTTGGTGGAAAGAAGCGGTGGTTTATCAGATTTATCCCCGCTCTTTCTGCGACAGTAATGGCGACGGCGATGGGGATTTAGCCGGAATTACTTCGCGCTTACAGTACGTACAAAATCTTGGCGTTGATGCAATTTGGCTAAGCCCTTTTTACACCACTCCCAATAAAGATGGGGGGTATGACGTCGCCAATCCACGGGATGTTGATCCCCGTTTTGGAAATATTGAGGATGCAAAGATTCTTATTAATCATGCGCATGAATTAAACCTTCGAGTTATTGCTGACATTGTCCCAAACCATTTTTCTGATCAACATGCATGGTTTCAAGCGGCGCTAAAATCTGGTCGAGGTTCACCTGAGCGAAGCCGTTTCCACTTTTATGATTCAAATCCAGATGGCACTCCACCTAATAACTGGATTTCACTCTTTGGTGGGCCATCATGGACGCAAGTAGAGGATGGTCAGTACTACCTTCACCTCTTTGATTCATCTCAGCCAGATTTAAACTGGGAGAACCCAGAAGTCAATGATGATTTCGAAACTACCTTGAGGTTTTGGTTAGATCTTGGGGTCGATGGCTTTCGAATTGATGTTGCACATGGATTAGTCAAGGAAGACATTCAAAAGCACCATCCGGATCCTGCTGGGTTAAGTGAGGCACTTCGTTTAGATGTTGAGATGGAGACTAGCAAACGCAACGCACTATTAGAGAGCGTTCCGTATTTTGATCGTCAAGGCGTGCATGATATTTATCGTAAATGGAGAACGCTTTTTGACTCGTACGGTAATCGAGATGTCATGGCAGTTGCCGAAGCTTGGGTTCATCCTCCGATCAATGCAACCCGCTATGTTCGCCCTGATGAGTTACATCAAGTCTTTAACTTCGATTTACTCACTGCCCCTTTTGATGGAGCATTCTTATTCGACGTTATTAACCGATCAATTCAACTTAATGCGACAGTAAATGCATTACCAACGTGGGCGTTGAGCAATCATGACTCCCCCCGTGTTGCCTCAAGAATTGGCGAAGCTGAGTCTCGAGCGCTAGCGTTATTTGTTTTCGCTCTTCCTGGTTCGGCATATATATTTGCTGGCCAAGAGTTAGGTCTACCTGATGGCGAACTTCACGATAGCGACCGAGTGGATCCCTCATTTATTAGAACAAATGGCGCAATAAAGGGTCGCGATGGCGCACGGGTACCCCTACCGTGGAGTGGATCACAAGCGCCATTTGGATTTACAACAGGTAAGCCTTGGCTACCTATGAGCCCGTCATGGAAATCGCTGACGGTAGAGAGTGAAATCGATGATACAAAGAGCGTTCTCACTATGTACCGAAGCGCATTGGCACTTCGGGCACTTCACTTAACAGGTACTGGTGATATTGCATGGCTCGAATCGCCATTGCATGGGTCAATGAAAAGTGACCTCCTCATCTTTAAACGTGGTTCGATCACAGTAGCTATGAATCTCTCAACTATGGCGCAAGAAATTGAACTGCAAGGCGTTCCCATCATCATCAGTTCAGGAGAGATAGAAAACCATGCTGGCAAAACGCTAATTCCTGCACTCTCTTGTATATGGAGCCTTAACTAACTGACACAATACGGCCATGGAACCTACGCACATTTGGCTCATCACTCTTGGAGTTCTTTCAGCGGTCATTATTTTTGACTTAATTTTAGCTATTTTGCGCCGCAACACGGAGACCACCACAACCGAGGCCACGATATGGACCATCGTATATGTCTCATCTGCGATCGTTTTTGGCCTATTAATGCCAAACTGGACCTCAGATCCAAATGCACAAAAGGAATTTTTTGCTGGGTGGATGACGGAATATGCCCTATCAGTCGATAACATCTTTGTTTTTGTCATAATCTTGAACCGCCTAAAGGTTGATAAGAACCGGCAGCAGCTAGTTCTACTTCTAGGGATTCTAATTGCACTTGTTTTGCGTGGTGGATTTATTGCTGCAGGTAGTGCCATCATTGGTAGATTCTCGTCAGCTTTTTTCCTCTTTGGAGCTTTCCTTATTTATACAGCCTATCGCCTCCTCCTTGATGATAAAGGTGAGGAAGAGTGGAAAGAAGATCGAGTTGTTACCTGGATGAGACGGCGAGGTGCTTCAACATTTTTGATCGCCCTAATTTCACTGGGATTTACCGATCTAGTATTTGCCCTCGATTCAATTCCAGCGATTTTTGGAATTACACGGGACCCATACATCGTAGTCTGTGCAAATATATTTGCTCTAATGGGTCTACGCCAACTCTATTTCTTGCTTCAAAACTTGCTCAATCGACTCATTTTTCTTTCTAAAGGACTCTCATTTATTCTAGCTTTCATTGGAGTCAAAATGGTGATTGAAGCCTTCCATGGTATTGGAGTTCATGAAATTCTAAACGTTGGGCTGCCTCACATCACAATCGAATTTAGCCTTGGCGTAATAGTGATGACCCTGGCAATTACTGCAGTTGCGAGTTTAACGGCCACTAAAAAAGATGGAAGCGCAATTATTTAGATTGCACTCTTTCTCTTTCTTAATGTTTCTCTATCGTACTCTTTCGTTCGTTCATGAATTTTTCGGATCTGCAATGAAAAGGCTTTCACCGCCGAATCAAATGCCGCTAAATCGTTAAACTCAGCCGCCTCTGACTTTATGAGAGGGCCGGCACCGTGAGATGTCAGTATTACTCGATGTGAGTTTTTCCCTTGGCGAGGGTTGGCTTCATGAAGAACTTCAACCTCTACACGTTCAATGGTGATGCTGAATCGCTCCATAGAGTTAAGTTTTTCTTCTACAATTTCTCTAAAGTCTTCGGCTAAATCTGCATTACGTGTATGAATTTGAATCTTCATACTTAGAAGGGTAGTACGAAAACCACCATTGTCGCTATAGATGCGAGCAGAAAAGATTTTAAAAGTACCTTTACTGCCGCGCCTCTATCCGCGCTTCTGTTGATTGGGTCGCTAACCCTTGAAATATCACCTAGTTTGCCAAAATTAAAAGTGCCAGCAAATCCATATGCTAGGCAAAATTTGCTGCGCACTTGAACAACACCAACTGAAGCAACCATAAGTGGAAGAAATATTCCTAGACGTGCTTCACGGGCTGCTCCAATAGACATTAATCCAATCAAAGAGCTTATTGAAAAAAATAATCCAACTAATCCAACTAACTTTCGTTGACGAATCTCATTCGCACCAAGATTACATATTCCAGGAATATATGTGGAGCTAGACATCTTCATACTCTTCTTCATCGATCCAAGCATTAGCTGATGTATCTTCTTGATTTTCAATCCATGATAGAAATGAACCGACGGCGCGAAAGGCCAATACAGTTACAGTTATTGCGGCAAATACCCGGCGGAAAAATTTGACCATGCATTAAAAATACTCGCTATTGCGGAATATTTCTCTAGATAGCCGCGAGCGCATGGTTAATATCATCCCAAATATCGTCAACATGCTCACACCCAACCGATAGGCGGATTAACTGCTCAGGAACCGACAAGCTCTCCATCGGCCATCGGCGGCGGCGCTCCCAGAGGGATTCGACACCTCCCAGGCTAGTCGCATGAGCTATTAAATTAGATGACTCACAGATTTTTTGAGTCTGCTCAGCCGTGCCATCAACTTCAAAAGAGATGATTGCACCAAAGCCCGGATATCTAACACGAGAAATCTTTGGATGAGCTTTCAACCTCTCGACAAGGGTTTTTGCGCTTTCCTGTGATTTATTAAAACGCAATGGAAATGTCCGGAGCCCTCGAAGCGCCAACCATGTCTCAAAAGGCCCGGGGATAGAACCATTAAAGCTACGTGAATCCTGCAGCCTGTTGAGCAGCGCGGGATCGTTTGTTGATAGTGAGCCCATAAGCACATCGCTATGCCCAGATAAAAACTTTGTGACCGAGTGCATAACAATATCGGCGCCCATTGCCAACGGTGTTTGCACCAATGGTGTCGCAAAAGTGTTATCGACGCCAACTCCAATACCGAGTTTTTTAGCTGCAGAGATAATCGTCGTGAGATCAGCGACATCTAAACCTGGATTAGTCGGAGATTCGAGCCAGACAAGGGCCGCTCCTTTCATGGCATCGATCACCGATTGCGTGTCTACGACATCAACAAATCGAACCTCTAACCGACCGCTCTCCTGAAAAGATTTGAGAAGAGTCATGACGCCGCTATATCCCTGATTAGATGCAACGACTGGAGCACCAATAGGCACAATTGAAAATACCGCACTAATTGCTGCCATTCCTGATGAAAAGACTAAAGTCGATCCACCTTCAAGTGCGCCAATCGCTTCTTCTAGCGCTTTCCACGTTTGATTTCCATACCGTCCGTAGCCAATGGCTCCACCTGAATGAAAAGTTGATGTTAAAACTACTGGTGGATTGAGTGCAGCATCAGGACCAACTTCTGGTCTGCCTGCGCTAATGGCAATTGTCTCGGGGCGTTGATTCATGGTCATAGCCTAATCCTTAGCCAGGATTGCCATTGCCGCATTATGTCCAGGCACGCCACTGACGCCACCGCCACGAATAGCTCCTGCACCGCAGATAAATATTCGCGCGTCATCTGTCTCTACTCCCCAACTAGGCTCAGTATCATCTTCACGAAATGGAAAATGTAGATCTCGATGGAAAATATTTCCCCTGGGTAGGCCAATTTCAACTTCAATATCCAGCGGTGTTTTGACTTCAATTCCAACTATTAAACGCTCAATAGGCTCAGCTAGATAGTGATTCAGTGATGCAAGGGCTGATTTCAACGCCTCTTCACGAGCGCCATCATTATTATCATCGAAAAGTGCAGCGGGGGTGTGTAGGCCAAATAACGTTAAAGTCTGATACCCCAAATCTGCAAGTTCAGGGCTAAGAATTGAGGGATCGCTCAAAGTGTGACAGTACATTTCAATCGGCAACATCGCCGGAATCTCGCCCTTTTTAGCCTGCTCATATACGTTTTCAAAGTATGAAAAAGATTCATTGGCATGAAAGGTCCCGGCAAAGGCTAATCGAGGATCTTCACCTGATTTAAGTTCTGGTAACCGTTTGAGTAAAATATTAATTTTCATCTGAGAGCCATCCAGGCTTTTGGGAGCCATTTTTCCCCTTAGTTCAGCGAGTATCTGTGGCGCGGCATTTGATAATACGTATTGTGAGCGAATTTCCTCTCCATCTGCCGTCGTTACCGTAGCACTTTCAAAATCACTCTCAACTTTTATAACACGCTGGTTGAGTTCAATAACTACTCCCGCATCACGTACAACTCTTTCAAGCTCTGAAACTAGCGCCCCCATGCCGCCTTTCGGAACTCTCCATTCTCCGGTGCCATTGCCTATTAAGTGATAAAGAAAACATATATTTGCTTGCATCGCAAAAGCTGAAGAAAAAGTACCGATAAGAGCATCTGTTAAAACCACTCCACGAACTAAATCCTCTTTAAAGCGCTCAGTTATAACTTCGCCAATAGGTCTTTCAATCAAGTAGTTCCATACGGATGGTTTTGCTATTAAGGTTTTTAACTCACTTCTTGTCATGAGTGGTTTAAGTAACGTTGGTGCAATACATTCTGCAAACTCTGCAATCTCACCATAAAACTTCTGCCACGCCTTACCTTCTTCTCCGCTTGGATCCAAAAGGGTAAAAGAGGCCTGAGTTTTTTCATCCCATTGGCGTGAAACGAATAACCCCTGATTAACGCCACAATGTTCATACGGCGTATAACTTGAAACGGTGCGGGAAATACACTCAAAGTTAAGGCCTAATTCAGAGATGATTGAATCCGGTAAAAGTGAGACCAGATATGAGTATCGTGAAATTCGAGCATCAAAGCCAGGAAATGCACGAACACTGGTTGTGGCTCCGCCAATTTCCCCATTCGCTTCTAAAATTCGCACTTTCTTCCCTGCTTTTGCAAGATATGCCGCAGCAACTAAACCATTATGGCCAGCTCCAATAATGGTTACATCGCAATCAGTGCTTTTCATCAAAGCGTATTAAGAATGCGCTCTATCGCCTCTGAAATGATCTCCGGACTCGTCGCAAAGTTAAGTCGGACGTATTGAGGACACTGAGCTCCATATGAATGTCCTGGATTAAAGGCCACACGCCCCTTTTTAAGCAGGATCGCACTTGGGTCTTCACCAAGATTCAACGTACTCAAATCCAGCCATGCAAGATAACCATTGTGTGGAATGTGATATTTAACTGAAGGCAATTTGGCTGCAAGTAAGTCACGAATCAGATAACGATTATGGTCTAGCTGCCTCATAACTGAATCGAGCCAAATCCCACCATCAGAAAAAGCTGCAGCAGAGGCAAATGCGCCTAAAATCGATGCTCGGAAATGAACGGCCATCGGAAGTTCATTCAATCTGGCATTGATTGCTTCATTCTTCGAAACAATGATTGCGCATTTGAGGCCTGCAATATTCCAACCTTTTGAAGCTGCGGTAACGGTTATTCCTACTTCTCGTGCCGCATCACTCACCGCAAGAAATGGAGTGAAATCACTTGAAATATATGTCAACGGCGCATGGATCTCGTCGCTAATTACTAATACGTTATATTTTTTAGCCATATCTGCGATACGAGTAAGCTCAGCTTTTGAGAAAATCCTGCCCAATGGGTTGTGTGGCGAGCACAATAAGTGCACTTTTAAACCATCAGCGTAAATCTTCTCCATAACATCTAAGTCAAGTTGCCAAGGATTGTTTATCCCTTCTTCAGAGCCAGTGCGAGTAAAAGGAAGATCAATTTTCCCAAGATGCGTCTCATGTATCCAATTATAAAAATTCTGGTAGACAGGTGAATTAATCAAAATCTTGTCACCCGGTTTGGTAAACACGCGCAAAACTTCAACCACTGCGACACCAACATCGGCAGCAACTCTGACTTGTGAAGTATCAACTTCCCAGTTCCATCGCGCCGCTGCAAACTGTGCAAATCCCTGTCCAAGCTCTGGAACTGATCCTAAATAACCAAGATCTGAGTGAGCAATCATCTCTTGAAGTACGGTGCGGATTGGATCGGCGATTGGAAAATCCATCTCTGCCACAGGTAAGGGCAGGACGTCCCGATCAAAACCTCGCCATTTTTCCGAATGATGGGTAAGAAGTTTTGCTAATGAGGGGGCTTGAACATTACTGTCAGACATTCCTGTAGGTTACCGTGATGCTTATATAAATGAAACTGGACTCTCTTAAACCTCTTCTGGGAGCAATCTGCGTGTGGTGTTTCGTACAACTAATGTGGTCGGAAGAACTAAAGAGGGTGGTAACACGTGGGGCTTTCGCAACCGTTCCATGATTGACCACGCTGCCATTTCACCCATTAATGTAACGGGTTGCTCAATTGTCGTTAGATCAGAGAACTCGGCCATCTCGTGACCATCAAAACCGACAATTGAAATATCTTCAGGAGATTTAAGGCCGTGTCGACGTAACGCTTGAAGTGCACCAATCGCCATCTCATCGGATTCACAAAAAATTGCAGTCGGCCTGTTTGGTCGTGCCAACAAATCATCCATTGCCCGAGACGCAGTGTGCATCGTGAAATCGCCATGCACCTCGCGAGAAGGTAACCACTCCAAACCATTCTCAGCTAAAACCTGCATAAACCCTCTGCGTCGATCTTGCGGAACACTAAAGTTAAATGGGTCATCGGGCCTTCCAGACATTAACCCTATTTTCTTATGCCCTTGATTAACTAGATGTTGCGTCGCAGTACGAGCCGCGGCAACATCATCAATTTTCACACTTGCACAATGTGCATGATCCATTCCAACTAATGCGATAGGTATTCCAAGGGAAAGTATTGAGTCAAACTCTTCTTCCGTTGGAGGTAACGAGATAACAATCAATGCATCAACTCGACCTTTCAAAAGTTGATGTTGAAATAAGCGCTCTCTCCCCTTCATTGCGTTGAAGTTATAGAGCAAGAGATCAAATCCAGCCTCGCGTAGAGCTTGTTCTGCGCCACTAATTACCTGCGAGAAATACCAGCGCGAAATATAGGGAGCCACAACACCAACACTGTTAGTACGACCGGGAGGCGAGTCTGCACGCGTTAATGGATACTCTAATTTCTGGGCTGCAGCGATAATTTTCAGCCGAGTCGACTCATTAACATGCTGTAAACCGCGTAGAGCCCGTGAAACAGTTGCAGTTGAGACTCCAGCCTCGTCAGCCACTTCCTTTATTCCAGCCACAAAGACTCCAATTTTCTGCTCTCGCCTGCTCCAACCTACAAAAACCTGTAAATGCCTGTAAATGCCTGTAAAAGCCTATGCAAGAAGTGTAAAAGTACGGCACAAAAGCCTTACATGCAATCAAAGCGCTCATGTGAAGGTAGTTTCTCCCCATGAGCCAACAAATTGAGACCCAGATCGATGTGACTTTAACCGAGCGCAATCGAGCGACCGTGTTCTTCCGTCCCATCCTCGTTATACCCTTTCTTATTTTTTGTGCCTCATTTGCGCCCTCAAGCGGAGATGGTGACACCTTTCCATATTTTGTTGCGGGAATAATTTTGTTACCAGCACTTCTTGCTTTAGTTTTTCGACAGATCTATCCAAGTTATTTGCTAGCTTTTGCCGAAGCATTACTCTCTCTACAAACGCGACTATTTGCGTATTCATTTCTTCTCACTGATGAATATCCGTCAATCGAAAAGAACGAAATTGTGAGCATAGTTTTTCCACCCGTGGATGCGAAAATTCTTAATCGATGGCTCCCACTTGTTAAGTGGTTTTTAGCAATTCCTCTGTACATTGTTGGAATCGTGTATATATTCTACGCCCATTTTCTGACGATCTTTGCATGGTTTAGTGTTATTTTCACCGGAAACTATCCGGAAAAATGTGCCGAGGTAGTCGTTGGAACTATTGCGTATTGGAATCGTGTAGCAGGGTATGCCTTGCTTTTAGTCACAGACGAATACCCGACTTTTTCTCTATAAACAATGGCGCTTCACTCGACCCAAAAAATGCGGCGAATAGTCGCAGAGGTCAGTGAATTAGATAAGAAGTTTGCTCCACTCATCGCACGACGCCCACTCTGCACGATTGGCAGAAATGCTCAAACCGAAACTAATTTCGAATCACTTGTTAGTTCGGTAATCTCTCAACAGCTTGCAACGAAGGCCGCCGACACTATTCACGCCCGTTTAGTGCTTGCGTGCAAAGGACAGATTACGCCTCGGAAATTAGTAAAATTGGAAGATTCGGATCTGCGGACAATTGGCGTCTCTGGAGCAAAGGCTCGTACCCTAAAAGGATTGTCGGCAGCGGTAATAGATCGCACCATCCCAATCGAACGTATCGATGAAATACATGATGACCAGGAGATTTTTGAGGCTCTAACATCACTCTGGGGTATCGGGCGTTGGACGGTTGAAATGTTTATGATGTTTCAATTAGGCCGGCTAAATATCTGGCCTACAGGAGATTTAGCTGTTCGGCGGGGCTGGGACATTGTCCATAAGAACAGCGATGAAACGCTTGCTAAAACATTGGATTTACACGGTGAAAGGCTTCATCCATATCGAAGTGTTGTCGCGTGGTACTGCTATCAAGCAGTTCACGAATCACGCGGTTTAGATTACTAAATATCCTCAAGGAATAGCGAAACTGAATTTATGCACCAACGCTCATCGCTTGGAACATCATAACCCTCTCCCTTGAAAACATGACCTAAGTGAGATCCGCACGCAGCGCATCGCACTTCAGTTCGTACACGTGGGAAAAGAGAGCGATCTTCAATAAGTTCTACTGCATCATCGCTAGAAGGTGCATAAAATGATGGCCACCCACATCCAGAATGAAACTTCGTTTCGCTTTTGAAAAGTTCCGCGCTGCACGCTTTACACTTATAGACGCCAATTTTATCTGTATCTGTATATTCGCCAGTAAATGGTCGCTCGGTTGCAGCGTTTCGCAAAACATCATACGACAATGGGTCAAGCCTAGCTTTGAGCTCCGTTTCGTCTATTTTTACTGGATAGGCCCTCTCGCTCATACCGAGATTCCAATCTTTGGGTATGCAACTCCCGTGCTTGAATGACAGTCATAACCAAGTGGATTCTTTTTTAAATACTTTTGGTGATACTCCTCAGCAGGGAAATACTCAACTCCATCGGCGCTTATAATCTCTGTTGCTATCTCATCTAATGAGTGGGCTGTCAGCACTCCTTGATATACATCGCGCGAAGATACAGCAGTGACATATTGTTCCGGCGTTGTAGTAAATATTGAACTTCGATATTGGGTTCCGATGTCACCGCCCTGTTGATTCAACGATGTTGGATCATGCATCGTCCAAAACTCCTCCAATAAACGTTGATAAGTGATCTTTGATTCATCAAAGATCACTCTCACCATTTCGGCATGACCAGTCGTTCCGGTGCAGACTTGTTCATATGTGGGGTTCTTAACGCTCCCACCCATATACCCGACAGATGTTTCAATAACTCCGGGCATCTGCCAGAAACGGCGCTCAGCGCCCCAAAAACAACCAGTAGCGAAATAGGCGATTGAACTCATAGGCGCAATTCTTACAGTTTCGCACCTATTGCGCACCCGCTGATAATCTTGACGGCGTTAACCCATGAGCCCCCGTAGCTCAGGGGATAGAGCACCGCCCTCCGGAGGCGGGTGCGCAGGTTCGATTCCTGTCGGGGGCACACGCGATATAAATCACCCACGGTCTTGGAAAACTCTTTGCATATCGCCTTGTTAATACGAGGAGAAGGCGAGAGAATTAACCTCTTGCGCAGAGATTGTGGGCGTATTAACAAAGAAGCAACAGCTAATGAGGCCTCGCTAACACGGGGCTAGGGGAGGCACGCAGATGGATTGGCGACATAAATCAGCCTGCCGTGATGAAGATCCAGAACTCTTCTTCCCAGTTGGAAATACAGGACCAGCAATCTCTCAAATTGAAGAGGCGAAAAAAGTCTGCAACCGATGCATCGTTAAGGATGCGTGTTTGGCCTGGGCACTTGAAAGTGGACAGGACGCTGGGGTCTGGGGTGGTTTATCTGAGGATGAACGTCGAGCACTTAAACGTCGTGCTGCACGTAATCGCGCCCGTCTACAGGAGCAACAGAACTCTTTCTAACTCTCTTGCACCATTTATAGCGGAAAGCGCAGTGAAGCAGTAGTGCCAGCATCCGTGGATGATAATCGTAAAACACCTTTGAGTTCATTCTCTGTGAGAGTACGCACAATTTGTAAACCTAAATTTGAAGAAGTTGCTAAATTAAATCCCTCAGGCAATCCAATGCCGTTATCAACGATGGTAATTACACACTCATTGCTATAACGAGCCAGATTGATAGTTAAGGTCGAGCCTTCCTCAGCTAATCCATGCTCTAGGGCGTTGTGCATTAATTCGGTAATAACTAAGGAGAGTGGAGTCGCAAGCCGTGACTCCAAAGAACCGAGTTCGCCATTTCGCTCAATTGAGAGCTCACCCATTCGAGGGCTTAGCTCTAGAGCATGTGTAATTAAACTCGTTAAAACAATGTCAAAGGCAACGTCACTTTCACTACTGCTTGAAAGAGTTTCATGAACCAGAGCGATAGATGCGATGCGTCGCACGGCCTCATTTAGAGCCGAAGCCGCTCCTGGATCTTCGATACGTCGTGCTTGAAGTCGTAAAAGCGCTGATACAGTTTGAAGATTGTTTTTCACTCTATGATGAATTTCGCGGATCGTTGCATCCTTAGTAACTAGCTCGCGATCACGACGCCTAAGTTCAGTGACATTCTGGAGCAACACAATAGCTCCAATGCGATCATCACCAACAAGCAGCGGAAGTACTAGCAAATCAATTGTCACACCTTGATTATCGATTTCCACGCGGCGTAAAACTTTGCCATTTAATCTGGTCTTGATCCCCTCCTCATGTGCATCAGGGGAATTTTTAGTGACCGCCTCGGCGATATCGCCAAGTTTGTGGTTTTCAATTTCACGCTTCCAACCCATCCGGCTAAAGGCAGATCGTGCATTTGGGCTTGCAAATGAAATTACCCCATTTACATCAAGGCGAATTAATCCATCTCCAACGCGGGGAACTGGCTCAAAGAGAGAGCCAGCATTTCGGTAAGGAAATGATCCCTCTGCGACCATTCGATAGAGCGAATGAGCAATCTCTCGGTAGTTAAGTTCAAGTGCCCCTGGAGATCTCATTAAATCGGAGTTTCGATGACGAGAAATTACGGCAATAACTGCCCCATCGAAAAATACAGGCACCGTCTCTTCCTTAATTAATACTTCGCCAACTCTTTCAGGCTCAGAGGTTCGAATAATTTCGCCGCTTGATAGCGCTTCGTCAATTTGACTCCTGCTACCCCACGTTACTTCATTGCCTATCACATCATCCATAAAGACTGTCGCTGTTGTGGTTGGGCGTATATGTGCGACGGCAACATGCCCGGTCGGCCATAATTTTACATCCTTGCGAATAGGTACCCAGAGGATGAGGTCAGCGAATGAAAGATCCGAAAGTAGTTGCCAATCTGCAACTAACTCTCGAAGTCGATGAGCTTGATCGATTGTGACTGAGCTTCGACCATGAATTAGAGTTTCAAACTGCGGCATCGTTATAACCAGTTTTGTAACTCTTGAGATATCTCTTGAGTTGCAAACCACAGTAATTCTTCTTCGTTGGCATAAGAGATTAAAGCACATTGAACTTGGTTCCATCTAAGCGGAGAGTTTAACTGTAAAGAGGCTTGATGGCTTTCACCGCCCTGAATCTCATCAAGCTCTAGCGCTAAAACAATACCTGGTGAAGTTGTAGATGCACGAAGTTCAAGTGCTGCCTCTCCAGCACTCTTTGAAAGAAGATACTCAAGCTCTTCCTCGTCACATTCAAGATTCTCACTAACAAAAATTTCCGTTGGTGCAAAAACTGTGGATGCTTTAAAACTACCTGCCTTCAAGAATTCTAAAAGATCGCGATGAAGAATTGGAAGATAGGCGCGCATGTACTAATAGTATTAGAAATCAGTGCTCTATCTCACTGGCCAACTTGGCGATAGATTTTCGTAGGTTAGAGCGATCATTAGCCTCAATCAAGGTCGATTTCTGACTCTCCGCCAAATTTACTGCACGGGAATCTCGAGCAATGACCCGAACACTCAAAGGTCGAAGTGGTGTTGTAATGGCTAAGAATCTAACCTCCTCCTCGGCTCCTTTGCGCCCTGGCGAACGCATATTGAGAGTGAAACTAAGTCCACTTCTTATTGAAGTTTTTTCGATCAATGCGCTGACTTGCTCAAGTCGGTGAAATCCTAAAACATCAGGGCGCGCGACAACCATTAGTTCATCTCCTAGATCGCACGACCATGTTGTGACCGTCGAAGTCCATCGGCGATCCGTCAAACGATTTGATAATCCAGATATCGATCCGAGATCGATAATAATTCTGTCAAAAGAATCGATCGCACTCTCCATAAGTGCTTGCACAGATGTCACTTGATCTTGAGTGATTTCAGCAATCGAAAGCATCGGCGCAATTGTTCGCCACCCTGCCTCGCTCTTAACGTTTCGAATTGCAAGCAATGCTGCGATGGAAGGCGCACGAAAATTTGCATCTATGAGCAGTGTTGATTTCTCGAGTACGCTCGACTCCATTGCGATGTTAATAGCCAAGGTTGTACAGCCAGTATTGCTGCCAGCAGACCCGATAGCTAAAACATGTGCTTTTCTCCGCTTATTCTGCATTTGTGTGCTTTGACGCAGCATAGGAGCGCGGACAAATCCTCGAACTAGGCTTACTAAATCAGTGTCACTCTTTGGCAGTCTATGCATCTCCCCCAAGTGAGAATCCTCACTTGGCGTTTCAGAAAACCCCACGACCTGTTTTACTCGTAAGGTGATTGCATCAATGCGTTCACGAGTTATTCCCGATAAATCTGGAGCGAAGATAAGCATTGCTGTCTCAGCGCGCTCTGAATTATTGAGGAGAAAATTCTCAAGGGAATCGATATCAATAGCTCGAAAAACAACGTTCCAACCTTGCGCAAAGAGAGTGCTGGCTATAAATCCCTCAGTCGATGCGCTAGCGATAGCAGTTATTACCGTTGGAAGTTCGAGATCAGACATGGGAGCGAACTATAACTAAACGCCCGTGAGTGGTTGCAGTCAGTAGCCGTAAAACTTGCGTCTCTTCAACAGAGACGGTCAATGCAGCGTCCGTACCAAAATTCTTACTTTTTTGATCAAAGTTTAAAAGTATTACTCCACCCAAAATCAGGACAGGTTGCACGGGCAATTCTCCATTTTGATTATCGATTACCCAATAGATATCGAGTGCTTCTCCAACTTGAATTCCTGCAGCAAGATCTACACTTCGAATGCTCACTGGGACCGCGCTTGCCGCCGGCAGATTGCTAGTCGAATTCACATCTTGGTTATTTAGAATTTCGCCAGCTTCGATCTTCGTAACCACCACTAGGCCAAGTGGATCGTCAAAAGAACTCAAGTACAGCGAGGCGTTTGACCCCAGATCAAGATGCTCGAGATGTACATCCCCAGACACAATCTGATGTCCAGGCACCATACCTGCAGTGGCGACCCAATAATCACCGCCCCGTTGCGAGAGGTAAGTGAGAGCGAGCGCTGAAAGGAAAGATGCTCCTATCAGGGTGAGGGCTAATGGGGTGCGCGAGCGTGAGAAATCTTTTTTGTTAGACATAGCGAGAACTCAATGCCATTCCCGTAATACCTACCTCATCTTATCCACACTCATCCATGTGTATGAGTAAATCTCCACCTATTGGTTGAGGAGATTCCATTCGCAAGGGCTGAATCTAGCTCCATGACAACAAACCCGAACTACAACGAGTTACCCACATTCACTGCAATCACACTTACTGCCATTTCCAGTGATGAGAATGAAGACTGGCTACACCCTATCCTTGAGATTTTTCGGCCCCGCCTGGTGCCAGCGTTTCAAAAAAAGAGCAAGCTCTATTGTGTACCCAGCACCTTTGACGATGAATTTGATCCTGATTTTGCCCCTCAACCAACCTCTACTCAAGATCTCCCAGAGTTAAAGGAGTGGTGCAAAAATTTCGCACGGAATGTTCTCGAAATATATGCTGGACGACGAACACCTGCTCAGTTAAGCAAAGCCTTTCACCATCGAATCTTTAATGAATTGTTGATTAATTCAGGCAGCGAGAAGGAAGTAGGACACATTAGAAAAGTGCATATCGACGAGCCTCTTGATGGTGTCTGTGAAGCTACCGTTACTGTTCGATTCGGAGATCGCTTGCGCGCGCTTACCTTTCGATTTGAAGGTGTAGACGGTCGCTGGCTATGTACTGCGCTCTCGCTGCTCTAAGCCGCCCCGTGACAGCGTTTAAACTTCTTTCCAGATCCGCAAGGGCATGGTGCATTCCTAGAGACCTGACCAGTGGTTTTAACACCAGTTTCGTCGGCGGCTGTGTACTGCAAACCTGATGCAAGAAGGGGTTTTGCTTCAAGACCGACCCCAGTCACCTCATTGCTTGAGGTTTCAACGGTGATTTCAATATTGAAAAGAAAGCCGGCAATCTCTTCCTTGATCGCATCCATCATCGCAGAAAAGAGTTCATATCCTTCACGTTGATATTCAACCAATGGATCGCGTTGAGCCATTGCTCGAAGCCCAATACCCTCTTGAAGATAATCCATTTCATATAAGTGTTCGCGCCACTTCTTGTCTAGAACTGAAAGTAATACCTTACGCTCCAACTCGCGCATGACTTCTGCACCTAAATTTTCTTCACGTGATGCATATGCTTTTTCACAATCCTCAATGATTCGTGCAGTCAGATAATCCGCATCCAGAGCATTACGCGACCCAACCGAAGCAATTAAATCTTCAATGGTAAATGAGATTGGATAAATAGTCTTTAGCGCCTTCCAAAGCGTATCTAAATCCCATTCTTCGGCATAACCATTTGACGTTGCAATTGTTATGTATGCTGTCAAAGTCTCATATACAAAATCAGCTACCTGCGCTTTAATATCTTGTCCTTCAAGAACTAACCGGCGTT
>CAYHOY010000009.1:0-65559 GCA_964358665.1 uncultured Candidatus Planktophila sp.
CTTCTTGCGGATCACTCACAAATGCACGATCAACTAGTAAATCTTCCACCACACCTAGTTCGCCTGGTGCTGGTGTGCCTAATGAGAAGAAACTCTTCGGGCCTTGAAATCTGTTAGCGCGAAGGACAATCTCTGGATCTTCGCCATTTAGAATTGCATGTTCTGCGCGATCTAATATTGAAAACTTTGTATCACAATATTCCTCAAAACTACCATGCCAATCCAAATGGTCATCGGCAATATTTAAAATAGCCGCACAAACAAATCTCGCCTCTTTCATCCAATGTAGTTGGAATGATGATAATTCAAGAATTAAGAAATCAAATGTGTCGTTATGCGTTACAGCTTCAATAACCGTATTGCCTACGTTACCGCATGCAATAGCCTTTAAACCTGCACGCTGGAGCATCGCAGCGGCCATTTCGACCGTTGTGGTCTTTCCATTTGTGCCAGTTAAGGCCAACCATTTTTGGTTTGGACTTATCTCTTTAGCAATTCTCCATGCGATATCAATTTCATTGTGAATTTCAATTCCGGCTGCAAAAGCTTCAAGAATTAATGGGTGATTGCGTTGCCAACCAGGGGAAATAACGACCGCCGAGTAATCAGATACTTTGATGCTATTCGGATGTAGAACTGAAAAAACGCTGTGTGCATTTGAATTCTCATCAACTAAATCGACGAGGGCACCATATGCATTCAAAGTTTTTGCAACCGCATTTCCTGTCACCCCGGCTCCAAGAACTAAAACTCTTTTTGACTCCCAGTGAAGCGACATCGTATTTACTTGACTACCCACTGGGCATAGAAAAGACCCAGACCTAAAGCGACGGAGAGTCCAGCAATTATCCAAAATCTGATTACAATTGTGACTTCACCCCATCCTAAAAGTTCAAAATGGTGTTGCAACGGAGCCATCTTAAATACACGTTTTCCGCCACTAATTTTGAAATAAAGGCGTTGAATTACAACCGACATCGTAATAATTACAAAGAGTCCGCCGAGTGGAATCAGTAGCAATTCCACGCGCAGTGTTGCAGCTAATCCAGCCAATGCCCCGCCAAGAGCAAGCGAACCTGTATCGCCCATAAAAATCTTTGCAGGAGATGCATTCCACCATAGGAAACCAGTACAGGAACCTGCAAATGCAGCGGCTAATACCGCTAAATCCAGTGGATCTCGAACTTGATAGCACCCTGTGCCAGCATTTATTGCGCACCCTTGTCCAAACTCCCACACGCCTATCAAAATAAAGGCTAAAAACGTCATTACAGATGCACCGGTTGCAAGACCATCTAGGCCATCTGCCAGATTTACTCCATTGCTCGCTGACATCACCATTAGTACCACCCAAGCAACTGCAATTATTGGACCAAGAAATAAAGAGGTTTCACGAACGCCAGATAGGTAATATGAAATTGGGGTAAGGGAGGATGTGTCCGCAAAATTAACTCCAAGTCCACCGAAAATTGCAGCTATTGATGCCTGTCCAAAGAGTTTTTGCTTAGCGGTTAAGCCTAAGGATTTTTGTCGTGAAACTTTAAGCCAATCATCAATAAAGCCGAGCGCTCCAAGTGCTATTACTAACCCTAAGACTAATACCGCGGAAATGGTGAGCGAGTTTTGGGTTGAAAGGTGCGCCGTTAAATATCCAACAAGAGCGGCAGCAATGAGAATTAGACCACCCATGGTAGGGGTTCCGCGTTTTATATGATGACTACTTGGCCCATCATCGCGAATAATCTGCCCATATCCGCGTGTTGCGAGAATCTTTATTAACCCCCGCGTACCAAAAAGTGAGAACAAAAGTGAAACTGCGCCGGCAATTAGGATTTGTCTCATTCTTGACTACTTACTTTAATCGTCCAGAGTTCGCGTATTTCTTGGGCGAGAAATTCAAAATGTTCAGCGCGCGATGCTTTTACTAAAACTATGTCCCCTTGCGCAAAATAGTTAACGAAATTAGTGGCCTCGGCAATATTTGCTACATGGTGAAATTGCATAGGACCCACTCCAGTTCCATACTCAGGGGCGTTCACAATTACTAGATGGTCAATACCAATCTCAGATGCAAGAGTGCCAATATCTCTGCTCGCAACCTCGCCTGACTCGCCGAGTTCATGCATTTTTCCTAAAAATCCCCAGGATTGACCCCCACGTTCTTGGGCAAAAAAAGCTAGAGCGCGGAGCGCTGCCTCCATTGATGCTGGGTTGGCATTGTAAGCGTCATTTATTAGAAGTAACTCATCTAGCTCAACCAACTCCATTCTCCATTTGCTGTGTACTTCCGCTGTCGATAAAGAACTTGCGATAAGTTCTAGCGGGAGTGAGAGCGCAGTACCTACGGCAGCGGCAGCTAAGGCGTTTGAAACTTGGTGGGCACCAATTAACCGCATTCCCACTGCATCACGACCTGCTTTTGTCACAAGATCAAAGTGCGGTCTACCTTCGCGAATTTCTACATCTGCCCCACGAACATCAACGTCACTTTTTTCTCCAAATGTAATGATAACGCCATCGTGTAGAGAAGCCATCGCTGGAGTAAATTCATCATAGCTTCCCAAAACTGCAATCCCTTTTTTGCCCAACGACTGAATAAGCTCACTCTTAGTTTCAGCAATCGCGAGCTGTGAACCAAACTCACTATAGTGAGCGGTACCTACAACCAATACAACTCCTATATCTGGCTTAGCAATTTCACATAATCGGGCAATATCGCCTTTATGGCGCGCCCCCATTTCCAAAATACAGAAACGCGTTCGCTCGTCACACTCAAGAAGTGTAATAGGCAATCCTAAATCATTATTAAATGACCCGAATGGAGCAACGGTTGGACCAACTGCCGCCAACATATGAGCTAATAAATCCTTCGTACTTGTTTTGCCTTGCGACCCCGTAATTGCGACAACCGATAGGTTGCTTAACCGAGTACGCACAAAGGCGGCAAGTATGGATGTTGCGGAAATTACGTCATTAACAATTATGCAAGGGCCATCGATCAAGCGAGTAGTAAGTGAAAATACTGATCCAAGACGATACGCCTCTGCAACGTATTCATGACCATCACTATTTTCACCCTTTAACGCAAGAAAAAAACTACCTGGTGTTGCCAATCTCGAATCAAACACTGGAGCTTTTGATATTAGTAAGTTAGCATCGCAATGAAGCTTTCCACCTACAAGTAGGGCAATCTCGCCAGCAGTTAAAGTGATCATTTCTTATCTTCAATCGCTCGGGCTAATTCGATTCGATCATCAAAGGCATGAATAACACCATCAATGTCCTGCCCCATTTCATGTCCTTTCCCTAAGATAATCACAACATCACCGGTTTTGGCGTGATTGACGGCGGTTTTAATCGCTAAGGCGCGATCACTGATTACTTGATTCGGCGCTGAAATCTCAATATTTTCTATCATTTGTTTCAGAATTACTTCAGGATCTTCACTTCGAGGATTATCGCTAGTAAAAATTGCTATATCCGCACCATCTCGAAGCGCCATTCCCATTAATGAGCGCTTTGATGTATCCCTATCTCCACCGCAGCCCAAAACCGCGATGACATTTCCATCTGAAATTTCATGGGCGGTTTCTAAAACACGTGCAACAGCATCGGGAGAATGTGCGTAATCAACTAGCGCAGTGAATTTTTGTCCTAGGCGAACTGCTTCTAGCCGACCTTTGGCTCCAGTTAGTTTCGGAATTATTGCAGCTACGTCTATCGGATCGACTCCACTTTCAACAGCAATTGCTACAGCCATTAGCAGATTGTCATAATTGAATCCGCCGTAAAGGGATGTCTTGCCTTCGATGAGAATTCCACCACTTCCTCTAATTGAAACTGAAGCGCCAACATAGTCACGAGTAATGGATGCGTAGTGCCAAGTCGCCTTCGAATTTGAACGAGAGAGCGTTATCACTGGAAGTTGCGTTAAATCCACCAGTCTCGCGCCGTATTGGTCGTCAATATTAATGACAGCCAGATCGGCAAACTCGTAAGTAAATAGTTCGGCCTTGACTTTAAAATAGCTCTCCATTGATTTATGAAAATCCAAGTGGTCTTGAGAAAGGTTCGTGAATCCAACCACAGCGAAGTGGCTTCCTCGAATTCGTTCTAAACTTATTGCGTGACTGGAAACCTCCATGATGATATTTCGCATATGACGTTCTCGCATAATCGCACAGAGAGCCTGTAGCTCTGAACTTTCCGGTGTTGTCCTTTTACTCGATAGCGCTTCGCTGCCTATCCGAGTTTCCACTGTACCTATGAGCCCGCTGTCTCGCCCTGCTGCTTGCATAATCTGGTGCAGTAAAGTCGTCACGGTAGTTTTGCCGTTAGTACCGGTAATTCCAATGCTATATAAATCTCGCATAGGTTCGGCATAGAACCAAGCGCTTAAAACCCCTGCTGATCGGCGAGGATTCGAAGTAATTAAAACCGGTACTCCAGTAATCTTTGATGCCCCTAAAGCATCGCTAAGAACTGCCACAGCACCTTTGGCAACTGCATCGAGTGCAAAGTCTGCGCCGTGGAAATTCTCACCCGGCAGCGCTACAAAGATGTCTCCTGCAACGATGCTGCTACTAGTTTGTGACACCCCCGTTATTTCAATCGAGGATAACTCTTCTTGATTCATCGTTGATGTTGCGCCAACTACGGAGAGAATTGAAGCAAGATTCTTGGTGGAGTTATTTAGAGGTCTTTGCATGTGCCACCTTCTTTGCCACTAAATCTCTTTCCGTGAGCGCCACCGGAATAACGGTTGTACCAGTGGGTGCAATGTGTCGACTCTGCAAAACAAAAGACATGACCTGTTTAAAGACTGGACCACCAAGCGCACCGCCCCAATGCATTCCCTTAGGATCTTGAATCGTTACGCTGATTACATAAGCAGGTTTATCTGCAGGTGCAAAGCCAATAAATGATGCGGTATAGCCCCGATAACATCCGCACGTGTCATCAATGCGCATTGCAGTTCCGGTTTTTCCTGCGACTCGATAACCGTTTATTGCCGCACTGGGCGCGGTTCCCGCGGATGAAACAACACTCTCCATCATTATTCGCATCGCCTTGGCGGTTTCGATACTTACAACTCGCTCGCTCGTGCGACCTTGTGCAGGAGTGTAGTTTCCACTTGAATCACTCGTACCAGCAATTACAGTTGGAGAGACTCTTACACCGTTATTTGCAATCGTTGCAAAAATACTCGTGGCCTGCAT
This sequence comes from uncultured Candidatus Planktophila sp., assembly GCA_964358665.1. GTDB lineage: Bacteria > Actinomycetota > Actinomycetes > Nanopelagicales > Nanopelagicaceae > Planktophila. Next base: position 5,220 of record CAYHOY010000009.1, read on the forward strand.
CGATGTTAAGGAGTATCCCTGACCAAATGCGACCGTTGGAGCAGTTGTACCTGACCAATCGGCTACTTCAGGCAGAATTCCTCGGGATTCACCCGGAAGCCCCGAACCAGTTTTAACACCAACACCGAACTTCGAAAGATAGTTAAAAAGTACTTGGTTTGGTAGGAGTTCACCAATCTTTATAGTGCCAGTATTGCTGGAGACCGCTAAAACACCCGAGGAAGTAAGACGCTGAGTGGGATGTTTTTCATGATCACGAAAAACTTCATTAGAACGCTTAAGCGTATAAGGAATCGTAAATACTGTTTCGGGGGTAATTTTTTTCTCTTCTAAAGCCGCGGCAACTGTCATAACTTTTCCTGTTGAGCCAGGTTCGTAAACATCTTGAACTGATGGATTTCGCATCGCAACGAGGGAAACTTTAGATGTGAAATTTGGATTAAAAGTTGGAGCTGTAGCATGAGCTAAAATTTCACCTGTTGCAGGATCCATAACAATGACGGTTCCACTTATAGCTCTCGATGATTTAACAGCCTGTGAGATTGCCTTGGAAGCTACCCACTGAATATCACGGTCAATAGTTAAACGCACCGACGTTCCTGCTTGGGCTGGAATAATTTCAGACTGAGATCCAGGAATTTCGGCGCCATAGCCATTTGCATAGGAGTATTTGCCATCAACTCCTGAAATTATTGAGTTCATGCTGGATTCAAGGCCCGTTGCTCCGGTTCCACTGCGATTTACAAAGCCAACGAGTGAGGCTATAAGTGAACCTGAGGGATATTCGCGAATGTAGCTGCGCTCTGGATAAAAACCAATGATGCGATCTGGACTCATCGCTGGAAATTTTTCATTATAAGTCGATATCTCTGAATTCAATTTCTGCCAGGTTGCAGGTTTAGCATTTTGGAAGACCATGCTCCATTTACGATCACCAGTAATGCTTGATTCAACCTCTGCAGCAGGTAAACCTAAAATAGGTGCAATAAAACTCGCTACACGTGCAGGATTTGTGATCTGTGTTTGATCGACAACAATACTTGTTGCCGCCACGCTTCGCGCAAAAGCAACGCCATTTACATCGGTTATTTCACCGCGTGGGGCCAGAAGCGAACGAGTATTTTCCATTTCATTAACTGCACGCAATCGATAATCCCCAGCTTGTAAAGCTTGAACTTGGACAAGGCGAACTCCAAACAAAAGCATGAAGACAGTAATTACAAGTACTAAGAGTCGAATGCGACCGTGCGCGAGGGCAAAATTACCCATTGCTCACACTCTGCAATTCACTACTTTCGGCATCTAAGTTTAAAAATACTGGAGATTCTGAAGGTTTCATTCCAAGTGCGGCAGCGGATCGAGCAAGTGCCTCTGGGGATGATTGAGCGTCAATTTGACGTGCTATCGCCTCGCGCTGATCACTGACCATCTTCACTTCCAGTTTAAGGCGCGTCAGCACAAAAGCATCCTGTGCCAAAAGTGTATTTATAATAAGGAGTAGGAGTAAGCCAGTGGCCCCTACGGCGGAAACAAAAATTGCAAAGAATTTTCTATCTGCCTGTGCACCAGGAGAAATATCAGGAACAAGTTTTAGGGCAACTTCCGTCGATTTTTGCGCAAACTTTTCTCGCGAACGAGTACCTGCCGTTGCCGTCAATGCCATTATGCGGCCACTCTTTCTATAGCACGCAAACGAACTGATGCTGAACGTGAATTTTCTTCGAGTTCTTGGGCATCAGGTGTTTCGCTTCCGCGAAAGACAAGCGAAAACTTCGCTGCTAACTCCGGTAACTCAAATGGAAGTTCGCGAGGTGTTCCAGATGTTGTCGATCCAACAAAAAGATCCTTTACTATTCGATCTTCAAGAGATTGGAAGGACATAACAACAAGACGTCCTCCGACGCAGAGCAATTTTAGTGCAATTGGCAGAGCTCGAGTTATCGCACCAAGTTCATCGTTGGTTTCTATGCGAAGGGCTTGAAATGTTCGCTTAGCTGGATTGCCACCAGTACGGCGAGTGGCTGCAGGTATAGCATTCTTGACCAATGTTGCAAGCTGGGTAGTTGAATTAAGTGGAGCTTTTGCACGTGCTTTTACAATCGATTCAACTACGCGCGTTGCAAATTTCTCTTCGCCGTATGAACGTAAAATTCTAACTAATTGACCGGGTTCATACGTGTTGATGATTTCGGCAGCTGTTAAACTTTGGCTCTGATCCATTCGCATATCAAGTGGAGCATCGTGAGAGTATGAAAAACCACGTTTAGTGTCATCCAGCTGCATTGATGAAACACCAAGATCGAAAAGTGCGCCAGTAATTTGTGTGTATCCAAACGACTCAACAACACTGCCAATTGAATCAAAGCCGGCATGAGAAGTAAGTAAGCGATCAGAGAATGCCGCCAGTCTGTGAGTTGCTTTAGCCAAGGCATCTTGATCGCGATCGATACCAATAACTGTTAGTGCTGGAAACTTTTCTAGTAATGCTTCAGTGTGTCCGCCTAGACCTAATGTCGCATCAACAATTATTGGATTCTCAGTTGCCATAATTGCAGGTTCGAGGAGTTCGAGGCATCGATCACGCATTACAGATATGTGTGCGTTTTTATCAATCATTACTCCCCCTTTGCTTGACATTTAATTTCTATTTACATTCTCTGTTTTCAACTCTCATCTCTGGTCACCGCCGGCCGACGGATCTATTTAGTAGCGGCGCCGGGGAAGGGGCGCCGATACGTTCGAAAGGTCGGCGGTGGCCACAAATGAGAGTTAGTTAGAACAAACCTGGGAATACCTCCTCTGAAACATCTGCAAAGCTCTTTTCGCGATCTGTTAAATACTCATTCCACGATGGTGAATCCCAAATTTCAACGCGTGTGTTTGCACCGATGACAACGCAATCCTTTTCAAGTCCGGCATATGTACGAAGATTCTGCGGAATTGTTATGCGACCTTGTCGATCAGGTATCTCATCGTGCGCGCCGGCAAACATCACTCGGCTGTAATCGCGAGCTGCTTTAGCAGTGACTGGCGCTTGTTTTAGCGTCTGTGTTATAACTTCAAATTCACTCGATGGAAAAACATAAAGGCAACGCTCTTGACCTTTAGTAATGACTAAACCTGATGCCAACTCTTCACGAAATTTTGCGGGGAGAATGAGTCGGCCCTTGTCATCCAGACGTGGCTCATGGGTACCAAGAAACATGTGTACCCCTTCCCCAAGGTCCTTCGCCGTATAAAACTTCGGCTTAGTTCCCCACTTTACTCCATTTTCCTCCTTTTCACACCACTTTTAGCCAGATTTTTACCGTTTTCATCCACAACGCCCCACCCTTCAGGGATTAAAAATGGCCCCCCTTATTCCGGGAGGCCATCTCATCACAGCTAGTAGTTATTGGTTATTTCGCTCATCCCACCGCTGCTCAAGGCGTGAACCAAGACCAGCGCTCTTGCGAGCGCCTTTTATGCGAGGGGTACGCCTTCCTACTGAGGAGACAATTGCAATTACTCCAGTAAGTGCGATGAGAAAGCCAAGAACTCCAATGGGAGTCGTTTTGGCCACTAAGCCAGCAAAGAGTGTGGCAACTCCACTGAGAATGAGAACAGCCCCAATCAGAGTACGTGTTTGTCGCGGCGGCCGAGCATCACCAGATAGCGCTGAAAATAGGCGTGGATCCTCAGTTAAGAGCGCAGCTTCCATCTCCTGGAGCATTCGCTTCTCGTGATCAGATAGTGGCATATGGCCATAATAGAGAATTTTTCTCGCAGGTGCTACTTATTCACCCTCTGTTGAGGCTGGTTTGATTAATCGGGCTGGACGCACGCTCCCTGCGCCAAATCGAACCCTTGCACGGTCAATTGCACCATCGGCCTGACGCCAACCACTCTCCCGCGCTCCTAATACCAACTGCTCTGGAGCACCCCCGCTTAAATTCTCAAGGCTGACTCCGACTAATCGAAGGCGAGCCCGGTCGATTGAGAGTGCTTCATAGAGGGTCTTTACAACCTCATAAATCTCATGTGTTCCATTTATCGGAAGCGCAAGAGTTTTAGATCTATTAATAGTTGAAAAATCGGCAAAGCGCACTTTTATTGAAATAGTCTTAGTAAAGAGCTCTTTATCGCGCAACCTCGCTGATGCCCGTTCGGTCAAGCGCAAAAATTCAGTCAAAATTTCAGCAGGGCTATCTAAATCGCGGGCAAAAGTTTCCGCCGCGCTAATACTCTTTTCAGCATCATGGGGAGTCACATCGCGATAGTCGCGACCCCAAGCAAGCTCATAGAGTGATGCCCCACTGGCCTGCCCCAAAGCACGAATCAAAGTAGCGCGTGGCAGGTTCGCGATATCTTCAATAGTTCGCAAACCTAAACGCTCTAAAGTTTGTGCTGTTTTTTCTCCTACTCCCCACATCGCTTGAATTGGTAATGGATGTAAGAAAGTTAGAATGCGATCAGCGGTAATCTCAAGCAATCCATTGGGTTTGCAGTTCTGCGATGCAAGTTTTGCAATGAACTTTGATGGAGCAATTCCTACTGAACATGTTATTCCCTCTTGCGCTTCTACCTTTGCACGTATCAATGTTGCAATTTCGCGCGGTGAGCCAATTAAGCGTTCTACCCCGCTCACATCTAAGAAGGCCTCATCGAGGGAGATGGGTTCGACCCAGGGAGTAAAACTTTCGAAGATATTCATCACGTGCGATGAGACTTCTTTATAGCGCGCCATATCTACCGGTAAAAAGATAGCGTGAGGTGCTAATCGGCGAGCTCGACCCACCGGCATCGCTGCATGTATTCCAAATTTACGAGCCTCATAATTAGCGGCCGAAACAACGCCACGCATACCCATTCCAATTACCACTGCTTTACCTTTTAGTTCGGGGTTGTCGCGCTCGGCAACGGAGGCAAAAAACGCATCCATGTCCACATGAAGAATTGAGGCCGAACTCATATTGCCAGCGTACTTTCTTTAGTACGCCACGTTTCATATGCCGCGCGCAAATCCCAGGCACCTGTTCCATTAATTGAAATTCCACGCGCACCTGTTCGGCGGGTAATGCCCCGAACCAGCAATAGAGATGATGAATACAGAACGCTGGCATAGTCGGTCTGTACATCGCTAAAGAATGCCGCGTCGCTACAGCCATAGCCATCATCGAGGGTTAAAAAGATAACTCGTTTACCTGAGCGTACGGGTGGAGTCTGCATCGCAACTTTAATACCAGCAACAAGAACACTAGAGCGTGAACGGGCCTCTAGTAACTGCGATGATCGAACAGCGCCGATAGCATTAAGAAAATCACTATAAAACTCAATTAAATGATGAGACATGTCAATGCCTAAGCGATCAACTTCATGGCGCACGCTTTCGGCAGAGTTCATATCGGGAAGACCACTGCTAATGAGAGCGGGCGGAGCAAACGCTAAGTTCATTTGTGCGCCAGAGATAGTTTTATTCGGCGAGCGTTCTAAATCAGATAGATGAAGTAAAAGATCGCGGCGGTTAACATCGGTATGTAAACGATCAAAAGCTCCTGTAAGAATCATGCTTTCAGTAACTGGAACGCTGCTACCAGAGCGATGTATGAAGTCAGAGAGATCTGTGTAAGGGCGACCGGCGATAATCGATGCAATCTCACCATCACTAACCTTTGAAATAGTCGATAGCGCAATACGTATTGCTCCCCCATTTTCTTCAACCCGATATACAGAGTCTGACTCATTAACATCTAGCGGTGCGATAGCAATCGACATTTGACGCGCCTCATCGACGATTAAACGTTTGGGATACATGCCCGGCTCGTGCGTGAGAACCCCGGCTAAAAAAGCTGCGGGGTAATGTGTTTTAAGCCAAGCTGATTGGTATGTGGGCATGGCAAAGGCGGCGGCATGGGCTTTGCAAAAACCAAAGGATGCAAAGGCGCGCAAAAGCTCCCAAATCTCATTGATGATGGGTAGTTCATATCCGCGCGATGTCGCGGCGGGGAAAAACCAGTCACAGACCTCTTGTGCACCGCTCTTATCTCCCAGCGCGCGACGCTTTTCATCGGCGCTAGCTAAAGAAGCACCTGTCATCGCCGCGATGATGTGGATTACCTGCTCGTGAAAGATGACGACTCCCTCAGTATCTCGCAAGATTTCATAGAGATCCGGGTGGATAACCTGGGCTTTGCTCCACCCATGACGTGCCTTTAAAAAGGGCGTAATCATGTCACCTTTAACCGGGCCTGGACGAAAGAGAGAGATATCGATAATCAAATCAGTAAAGGTTTTAGGCTCGAGTTTGCCGACTAGTTCGCGCTGGCCCGGACTTTCAACTTGGAAAATTCCAAGGGTACGTGTTGATTGAATCAACTCATATGTCGGTGCATCATCTAGTGGCACTGCATCGATATCGATCTTCATATCCTGCGTACGTTCGATTTCAGTGAGAGCATATGAAATAGCAGATTGCATGCGCACACCCAGTACATCGAGTTTTAATAAACCAATAGCTTCGACATCATCTTTATCAAAGATGGACATCGGATAACCGCTAGCGTTAGCAACCAGAGGCGTGCGATCTAATAAGCCACCATCAGATAAAACTATCGCGCATGGATGCATTGCTAAATGCCTCGGTAGTCCATCAAGGCGCTCGGCTAGGGCGATCGTCATCGCAGTAAGCGGGGCTTTAACATTGAGGGATTTAAGTTCAGGCAGGTTTTCAAGTGCGCTAGATATATTGCGTGCACGTACATGTGGCATTGACTTTGCCAACATATCAATCTCCATCGCAGGAAGGCCAAGGGCCGCCCCGGCATCGCGAATTGCATGCCTGGCTCGATATGTATCGACCATCGCAACGGTTGCGCAGCGCGATTGATTATTGGGTGTGTTCCAGTTTGTATCGCCATAGCGTTTGAAAATCATGTCATAGATTTCAAGACGTCGGTGGGATTCAACATCGATATCGATATCGGGCAGAGCTCTGCGAAGCGGTGAACAAAAGCGCTCCATTAATAGACCGTGTGCCATGGGTTCAACACCTGAGATTCCAAGTAAATGACAGATCAATGAGCCCGCACCACTACCGCGAGCAGCCACACGGATACCAGCACCCCGCGCCATGTCGCAGATATCGGCTACGGTTAAAAAATAGGATTCAAAACCCAGTGTTGCAACCGTTGATAGTTCATCATCTAAACGTGCGCGCGCTTTTTTAATCGCACCACTATCGCTATAGCGCCAGTTGATTCCGGCCTCGCTGCGAGTGCGCAATACCATACGCATCTCATGTGCAGATTGCGCACCGACGACATGGGGCTCGGGCAAGTGAGCACCGCCCAAACCAATATCACGTGCTGGAGATAATAAAGCGCGCTCGGCCCACGCCCGAGTCGTTGCAAGTAGTTGACGCGGCGTGCGCTCTCCAGCTGCACGCGCAATTTCGCCAGCTAATAAAACCATCTCATCGCCGGATTTTAAAAAGCCTTCAGCATTGCGGCGCTCAACATGGCGCGGATGCAAAGGCACTAACTGACGCGCACAATCTAAAACATCTGCCACCGGTCCGTCACTGCGATCTCGCATGCGTACAGCATTTGTAATAACGGCATCGATATCGTGATCACGAGCAAAAATCAGTGACTTGGCAGCATGTACCATCGAGCGCGGACCTTTGCCTGCAACTACATGCGAAACGCACTCTATGGCGTTACCGGCAAATAAATCTCGTGTTGTGTTAAATATAGTAAAAGCTGCATCGATACGGTTATCGGTTAGTAGCGCGCCCACTGGTGATTCAGGGCCATGCAGTGCGTAGAGATGTGAACTGTAATGGTTAAAGCGTTGCAAGAATTCAAGGGTAAGAACAGGGCTGCGATTATCACTCACCATGGCAAGGGATGTAAGCAATCGGCACAACGCCGACCATCCCCCATCACTATGAGCAAGTAGTGTGATGCGGTTTTTAACACCCCCTAAATCAATACCGAGATTGACTCCGATGATTGGTGCAATGCCATACTCAACACAATTTTGTGCAAAGCGAACTGCGCCAGCTAAACCATCACGATCGGTCAGCGCTAGAGCTGGCATCTCAAACTCGGCTGCGCGCGCAACTAAATCATGTGGCTGGGTTGTGCCGTATTTGAGTGAGTAGGCACTTGCAACATTGAGGTGAATAAAACTCATATCGATCTAATAATCCATTGACCGCTGAGTTCGTCGCGTTCTAATTCGAAGGTTGTAAGAGCTCCAATCGGGGCCGCCTCAACGCGCCACACTGCACGAGCGGCATCATCAGGGCGATACTTTCCATCGCTAATTCGATTCCACCACCCTCCGGCTTCACACCACCTGGATAGAACTGCGTGGATACGAAAGCGCTTGCCCTTGAACGTAAATTCAATAGGAGTAGTTGCACCATCGATCATGACATCGTGGGCGGAGTTAATCTGAGGGGCTGACATTTCTAAGGTGTGCTCCTTGTAGCTGTGGATATTCGAACAGATGTTCGAAAACTAGCCCCTTGGGCTGACAGATAGCAAGTGGTTATGGCGTGTCGCCTAGGGTTTAGTTGAAACTTCAACTAAATTGAGAGATTCAAGTACACAGTGCTTAAAGGAGCCCAATGGACGCAATACTACTAATCGGCCGTGTGCTATTTGCTGCGTTATTTATCTACTCAGGAATTGCCCACATCACCAAAACTCAAGCGCTCACTGGATATGCAACATACAAAAAAGTTCCACTGGCAAAGCTTGCCGTGATTGTGTCAGGTCTGATGATTTTAGTTGGTGGTCTCTACATTGCATTTGGTGTGTATGCCGATCTCGGCGCGCTTCTAATCGCAATCTTCTTAGTTCCTACCGCTCTCCAGATGCACGCATTTTGGAAAGAGAGCGATGCAACTGCAAAGCAAAGTGAAAGAACGCACTTTCTAAAAGATATTTCGCTAGCGGGTGCCGCCTTAATTATTTTTGCAATAGTTGGAGCAGGCGCGGATTTCGGCCCAAGTATTACGAGTACTTTCTTTAATTTTTAAATCTCTTCTACTTTTTAATTATGTGAGATTGATACCCAGCAAGTAATAACATTAAAATCGGATACGTCATTGCGACCGGCAAAGAGGTTAGTTGCGCAAATGCACCGGTGACCGAAGGACCGATGAAATACCCTGCCAATCCAATAACACCAACACGTGCAATAGCCACCGATGATGCAATACCTGGTATTTGTGAAGCGGCCAAAATATATGCTGGAAACATTGGCCCGATTCCAAGACCAGCGCAGGCAAAACCGATATTTACAATTATAAGCGCAAGTAATGGATGCGAGTCAGATAGCGGAACACCAATTGCTATTCCAAGACCTAAACCAACTCCCCCTAAATAACCACCGTATAAGACGGTTTTTCGTGGACCAAATCGATCCAATGCCCTATCCCCCATAAAACGGGCAGTAATCATCGCTAAAGAGAAAGTTGCAAATGCAGATGCATTGACGCCAACTTCGTAACCCATGTCATCTCGTAAAAGTATTGCGCCCCAGTCACTTACTGCCCCCTCAGCAATGAGACCCCCCAATAATCCAATTCCCATTCCCCACAGAGGCAATACATCTTTACCAAAAAAAGGAATCTTGACCTGAGTCTCTTCTTCTCCTCCGCTGTGATCATCGAGCTTAGGTGGCAACAAATGCATCGTAGAAGGGATAAATAGAAATAAGCATGCAATACCAACTCCGACTAAGTTGTCGCGAGGTGAAACATGTTTTGCTATGGCTCCGCCTAAAATAGTTGTCGCAAATGCACCGCAGCTCCATAAAGCGTGAAATGAAGACATCACACGCTTTCCTAAAAGTTTTTCTATGACAACAGCTTGGGTATTAGATGCAATGTCCATACTGGAATATCCCAGACCCATCACAAATAAACCCACGATTAAAGTGATTGGTGAATTTGAAAATCCCATCACAATAAGACCAATCGGCATGATAAAGACTGCACCATTTATGATTGGTTTAGTTCCAAATGTGTGAATAAGGCGACCAGCAAGTTGTGCACCAATGACCGCACCAATAGTGCTAGATAATAGGATTAATCCGAGTTGGCCATTGTTTAATCCATTAGCATCACGAATTTCGGGAATCCGTGCGACCCATGCCATCGATACAACACCCATAAAGAAAAAAGTTGCCCATAGGCCATTTCGAGCGCGGATTGCAGATTCAATTAAATCATTACTCATAAGAGGGACAACGGTAACTGACAAGCGGGTTTAAGTCTGCTTACATAGATACATGTTCTTCTCCTTCTGGCCGCACAGAAGTGAGTTTTCAAATAATCGTCGGGATCTCATCTCAGATCTAATCGCAGGATTAACCGTTGCCATTATTGCCTTGCCATTAGCTATCGGCTTTGGCATAACATCCGGCATGTCAGCGGCGGCAGGTCTAACAACTGCAATTATCGCTGGATTTCTAGCCGCGGTATTTGGTGGATCAAAATATCAAGTGAGTGGCCCAACGGGTGCGATGACGGTCATTTTAATCCCCGTCATCAACGACTTTGGCGTGAGCGCAATCCCGGCGCTGGGCTTAATGGCCGGCATCATTGTTATTGCAATGGCAGTTTTTAAATTTGGTGCCATTATTAATCGAGTTCCATGGACAGTAGTTGAAGGCTTCACAGTAGGCATTGCTCTCATTATTTCTCTACAACAAATTCCACTCGCTTTGGGAATTGAAAAAGGTGAGGGCGAAAAAAGTTTTATTGTGGCGTGGAATAGTATAAAGAACGCATTTGATGCGGGACTCAATTATTCCTCTCTTTTCATTGTTGCCATAACCTTATTTATTAAGTTTTCCTGGCCACACCTTGTCCGTCGATTTAATATGAAGCTTCATATTCCAGCAAGTTTTGTCGCACTTGTTTTAGTTACTATCATCGTTAAAGTTTTTTCAATAGATATTGCAACTATTGGCAATATCCCGCGTTCTATTGGTACATATCAAAGTCCAATGTTCGAAAACTTGGGTGCTCTGTTAGTTCCAGCGCTTTGGATTGCATTGCTTGCCGCGGTCGAATCACTACTATCTGCTCGTGTTGCCGATGGATTAGCCCACAATAAAGAGAAGTTCGAACCTAACCGCGAATTATTCGGTCAAGGTTTAGCTACCGTGGCGGCCTCCCTTTTTGGCGGAATGCCTGCAACTGGTGCTATTGCTCGTACCAGCGTCAATGTACGATCTCATGCGATATCTCGGATGGCCTCGGTATTTCATGCAGTTGTACTTCTTTTTATTGCACTTATCGCCGCCCCATTGGTGAGTCAGATTCCGACTGCAGTAATCGCTGGTCTATTACTCGGAACAAGTTACAGAATTCTTAATCCAGTCTCGATTATGGAGTCACTTAGAACTACTAAATCTGAAGCTACTGCACTTGTTGTAACCGCAATCAGCACGGTCGTAATCGACTTAATTTGGGGAATGGCAATTGGAATAGCTCTGCATATAATCCTAACCCAGTACTCAAAGAAGCATAAAGCGCTATAGAATCTACTCAATCAATTTATCAAGGAGCTATCGTGGACAACATCACCGCTTTTAATAATCATCTTCCAGTTAAAGTTCGTTTTGGAGAAGGTGTAGCAGAGACTCTGCCGGCAGTTGTCCTAGAACTCGGTGCGAGTAAAGTTTTCTTGATGGTTGATAAAGATATTGAAAAATTCAACCTCGCTGCAACAAAACTTATTGATCAAATGAAATCTGCCTCAGGCATCACAGTTACTCTCTTTGAAAAGCCTGCGGGAGAACCAACAATTCAAATGGTTGATGATGCGATTGCCGCGCTCAAAGCCGCGGGCTCAGATGTCGTTGTAGCACTCGGTGGCGGATCGGTAATTGATACGGCAAAGGCCGCGCGTTTGTGCGCACAACTCAATTGCACATTTAGAGAGTTCCAATCTCAGCCACCCGTCTATCCTGTGGCAACGCTCCCGCTTATTGCACTACCAACTTCAGCAGGTACCGGCTCTGAAGTATCTGGCGGCTCGGTTATCTCTGACCCGGAGGCTGGTCGTAAAGCCGGTATTGCTAATGGAAATCTGCGCGCGCAAGTTGCCCTGGTTGATCCAGTACTTACATATTCAATGCCGCCATCAATGACTGCCAACACTGGCATCGATGCATTAGCGCAAGCCATCGCCGGAATTATTGCAAAGTGCAGCACTCCGATCGGTGATGCTATTGGCTACGAAGCCGTTCGAATGATGACACCAGCTCTCGTTGCCGCTTTTAAAGATGGCGACAACAAAACCGCACGAGCTGGAATGGCAGCGGGCAGCATGATGGCAGGACTTACGATGAATATCTCCGACTGTACTGCCGAGCACTCTTTAGGTCAGGCCATTGGCGGTCTCAAGCACGTTCCACATGGTTTAACTATTGGTTTAGTTCTCGTTGAAACCCTTACTCGCGAAGCAAAAATCGTCCCTGAAAAAATGGAGCGCATTGCCGATGCTATGGGCGTCCCACACGATGGCAGCACAGATGGATCTCGTTGCGTTAACGCGGTGCGAAAGATTCTGGCCGAGCTTCAATTCCCCGTTCTCTCCTCCCTTGGCTTTGTCGAAGGCGATATCGATGAGTTAGCAGAGATCGCCCTTAAAGACTTCTTCATCACGCAAGCGCCTAAGCCTTGGAGTAAGCAGGAAGTCGTCGATGCCTTTATGTCAGCGCTTAAACTTGAAAGCCGTGTTTCATAACTAGTGGAAGAGGTTCTGGCTAACCCTTCAGTTGTTCGAGTTACCGCACTTCTTAAAGAGTTAGGTTGCGCAGGCGAAGTCACAATTCTTTCAGCCTCTGCCCGAACAGCCTTAGATGCGGCCAATGCCTTGGGCATTGAAGTTGGACAAGTTGCATCTTCCATTGTTTTTAAATTACCAAGTGGAAATGCACTACTCGTGATTACAAGTGGGCGGCATAAGGTTGGTACCGAACTTGTGGCAAAGAACCTAGGTGTGGAGAAACTTCATCGCGCCGATGCCGATTTTGTTAAGAGCGCATCAGGTTTTTCGATTGGCGGTGTGCCCCCTATGGTTTCTGCAACCTCACGCTAAAATTCAATACTCGCATTCCCGCGGTGCTCTCGCCGATATCTTAAAGGCCTCGGACTTAAGTGAATCACGCTACGAGCGATTCGTTATTCTTCGATCTTTTTGAGATCTACAACTCTGCGGTTCATCTCTGCTAGTTCTAATGCACGATGGTGCAGCTGTCGGTGACCAACTCGCTAGATTTTCTGATCCGGCCGGCACGAACGCCGTTGGCGATGACCAAGATTTCGGCCAGTTCGTGCACCAACACGACGGCAGCAAGCCCTAGGACACCGAAGATGGCCAGCGGAATGAGAATGGAGATAAGCAGTAAGGAGAAACCAACGTTCTGCAGCATGATGTGCCTCGTGCGCCGAGCGTGATCGAGAACCTGGGGAAGATGGCGCAGGTCCTCGCCCATGAGCGCGACGTCTGCTGTTTCAATGGCCACGTCTGAACCCATAGCACCCATGGCGATACCGATATTTGCGGTTGCTAGGGCTGGCGCATCGTTAATGCCATCTCCGACCATAGCCGTCGACTGGCGAGCCTTGAGCGTCCGAATGATGTCCGACTTGTCCTCGGGGCGAAGATCGGCATAAATCTCGGTTATCCCAACAGCCGCTCCAAGAGCACCTGCGGTCAGCCTGTTATCACCGGTCAGCATGGCGAGGGTATAGCCGGCGCTTGATAATCGGTCGATAACGCCGCGCGCTTCCGGCCGAAGCTCGTCCCGGACTGCAATAGCACCTAGGAGCACTCCATCCTCTTCCACGAGGACAGCGGTGGCACCGGCCTCCTGCATTCTGGCAACATCCTCGGAAAGCGTGCCTACATTGATCCATCCAGGGCGCCCGAGACGGATTCGCTTGCCGCTCAGCACTCCTTCTACTCCGGCACCGGGCACCGTATCCACGTCGGTTACGTCCGCCCGTTGAGATGAAGCTGCCAGAATGGCGCGTGCCAACGGGTGTTCACTTCGGGCCTCGAGGCCAGCAGCAATAGCCAGAACCTGATCTTTGGTGGTTGTCGATATGGTCACGACTTCGATAACGCTTGGATTGTTCTGGGTAAGTGTGCCGGTCTTATCAAAAGCGATTGTGCGAATCTTGCCGAGAGTTTCGAGTGCTCCACCTCCCTTTATCAGCACGCCGATTTTGCTGGCCGCACCAACTGCAGCCACGACTGTGACGGGAACGGAAATGGCTAGGGCACATGGGGAAGCAGCGACGAGGACGACCAGTGCCCGCTCGAACCAAAGGACCGGATCGCCCACGATAAACCCAAAGATGATGATTACTGCAGAGACGATCAAAATACCGGGAACGAGTTTACTGGCGATTGCATCCGCCAAACGCTGACTGACGCCCCTGCGAGACTGTTCCGCTTCCACTATGTGCACGATTCTGGCCAGCGAGTTGTTATCGGTTGTGCTGGTGACTGCGATTTCCAGCGGTGCCGTGCCGTTGATTGATCCTGCAAACACTTCCGACCCTGGGCCAACCTCAACCGGGACGGATTCGCCCGTCAATGCCGACGTATCAAGGGAGGTTCGGCCGATCAGAATGCGCCCGTCGGTAGCTAGGCGCTCACCGGGGCGTACCACCATCCGGTCGCCCACGACCAGTTCCACGGCAGGGATAATCAATTCGGCTCCGTTGCGCAGTACCACCGCCTTTTCCGGCACCAGATTCAGTAGTGCACGCAGACCACGACGTGTACGTGCCAGCGAATACTCCTCTAGTCCTTCTGAGATCGTGAAAAGAAACGCCAGCGCGGCCGCTTCTGCAACCTGTCCCAGAATGACGGCCCCGACTGCGGCAATAGTCATTAGCGTCCCCACGCCGATCTCGCCTTTGGATAGGCGCCGCAATGCCGACGGCACGAAAGTCCGCCCCGAAACTAGCAGAGCAGCGATTTCAAGTGACAGATCAATCCAGACCCGCTCCTGTGCAATGGATGCAATCCACGCGCCGAAGAGAAGTACGCCAGAAACGGACGCTGCGCGAATTTCTCTAACTTGCCAGAAGCCCATTGATTCCTTCTCCACTCGACTGATCACAAGATCCTATTAACGCAGAAAGACCACATCTGCGTATACGATGGGCTGGAATAACAGATCCACCGGCGTTGGATTCCTTGGCGATCGGCAGTTTGAGTAGCCGTTTTTTTAACCATCATCTCGCTTCGTTGCACTTTGGGATTGTGCATAAGATGTCAAGACATTCGGCCGATTCGTCAACGGCAAGAACCACGTTCACGAGGGCTGTTAATGCATGAGTCAAGTGCGGGTCGGCAATTTCGTACCGGGTCTGTCGTCCTTCGGGCGTAGCAATTACGATGCCACAGGACCGCAAGCAACTCAGGTGATTGGAGACATTGGTCCGCGTCAAATTGAGGTCGTGCGCCAACTGTGCTGGATAGCTAGGGCGATCAAGAAGATGCATGAGGATGCGAGAGCGGGTAGAGTCGGCCATCGCTCGACCGAGGCGGTTCATAACGTCAATCCGTGAAGCGATAGTCAGCACACACTGACTATACAGTAAACAATGACCAATGAATACCGGCTTCAAAGAGAAACGGGGAGACTTCTATGGCTGAACACGATCATGCGCATACTTCTTCTTCAAGCCGCGGCCGTCTAACTATAGCCTTTGGTATTACCACGACAATTCTATTAGCGGAGGTTGTCGGGGCCATTCTGACTGGAAGCCTTGCACTTCTCATTGATGCTGCCCACATGCTTACCGACGCTGGCGGACTGCTCCTCGCTTTGTACACGGCAAACTTGGTAACCAGGCCCGCTAACTCCCGCCGAACATGGGGTTATGGCAGAGCCGAGGTGCTTTCCGCTATTGCACAGGCGACCATCCTGCTTGGCATGGGTATCTTCGTTTTTGTCGAAGGAGTAAAACGTCTCATCAACCCGCCAGAGATTGCATCAGGCTCACTAGCAATCTTTGGGATTATTGGACTCGTTGGAAATTTCGCCTCGATTATGGTTCTAACCAAAGCTCGCGCCGCAAACTTCAATATGAGGGCTGCATTTTTGGAGACTGTCAATGATGCCCTAGGTTCGGCGGCAGTCATTATTGCGGCAGTTATTATTGCAATGACTGGTTGGACGCGAGCTGACGCTGTAGTGGCAATGTTGATCGGCGTTCTCATCCTGCCACGCACATTGAAACTTATCTGGGAAACAGTCGATGTGCTTCTGGAATCCACTCCTCGAGGACTTGATCTTGCATCTGTCCGCACCCATATTCTTGAGCTCCCGCATGTTCGATCTGTCCATGACCTACATGCGACGCAGATCTCCACCGGAGTTCCCGTCTTGACCGCGCACGTAGTTGTCGATGACGACTGCTTTTATGATGGGCATGCCTCTTCCATAATCGATGATCTCCAAAAGTGCGTGGCAGAACATTTTGAGGTTCAGATTGAGCATTCGACATTCCAGTTAGAGCGGGCGGTACACGCTAATCATGAGCATGCGAACCATGCATGATTGAATTTCCATAAATTCTTCAGATCTGTAAATGCGAAGCGCGCGCATTAGATCCAGGTTTTACCTGCACCCTTAGTCATGAAAAAAGTTGCATGGGTTCCTTTGAGAACTGCCACATACATCTTTTTTCCCCTTACGGAAAGCGCCACAACACATGATCCCGTTGGTAGCGAGAACTGTTTCCATGTCGCTCAATCAGATTTCTCCGGTTTGAAGCGGGTTCTTTGCAAATGACAATTTGGATCCGCTTCCCGGCAGATAACCGCATAGAATCTAAATTCAAATATATTGCCTGTTCACCGTTTCCTTCCAATTGGCCGCGACACAGCAACATGTGCCCAACGACCACCTGTCAGAAGCACGCATTCACCTAAAGGTAGAGCCCTCACCAATTCTGGCGAAACGCGAAACTGTTGTTGAAGACGGCCACTTGTTGCTGATCTGCCGCCATTTGCGTTGAGTTCGTGAGTGTCCTCCCAAACGTCAATTGTTCCAGCGAGCTCACAAATGTTTTCAGGAGCTGGATTCCGGTGGCTTATTACCGTGCCCGCAGTTTGAAGGAGCCGAATAGCAGATTCACCGAGGCTGTCAGTTGTTTGGGATCCAATTACTAGTGCCATGCCAGCGGATCGCGTCCTTTCGACTAGACCTGCGGCTGTTCGACTAGCGCGCTGATCATTTCCTATGGCACTGAATTCATCGAGAAAAACTAAAGTCTTTCGGCCATCCCCAACCGTTGCTAGCTCGCCAAGCATGGCGAGCACCCAAGCGGCGATGTCTCCCGCCGCTTGGGGAGAACTTGTTCCTGGGATGCTGATCCATGCCGCGTCAGTTGTATTAAGCGACCAAGAATTACCAAAGGAGTCGAGACGATCACCCACTGTTGCTTGAAGAGCTCTTAGTCGAAGATAAAGTGAATTCCATTGGTTGTTTGAAAATGTTGACGAAATTTGTTTTCCGATTAAAGATTCAACGGTGGCGATCTGTCCATACAAATTTTCAGTTGCTCCTGGCCTTACCCGTTCTAGTAATGCTTGAAGGGTGCGGGGAATCTCTCCCGCATTTAGGGCGAGATCGAGCATCGAGACTGACTCCGCGTGGTGGAACGCACTTTCCCCTGAATTGAACAACCCACTAAGTCTTTCGCGAAGTTGGTTTGCATCTCCTTTGAATCCATCGAGAGGCTGCTCAGGCCACATATTGATGTTTTGGTAGCCATGAGACCGTGCAAGTTCTAAGAAGTCTCTTTTATTGTTATCAGCTAGTCCTTTTGCATCTATAAAAATAATCCGAATCGGGGGTTCGCCAGGGTTCGCCTGACTCATACTCATGAAACTACTCATCAGGCGCATCTGCGTCACGGTCTTGCCGGTTCCTGTTCCGCCGATGATTAAGGCGTGGCGAACCATTTGCTCCCACTCAATACCAAAACCGTAAACCTTTCCGAGGTCACATTTGCCAACTCGAGAACCCATCTGATGTATGTCGCCGTCTAAGACGGTGCCGAGTACTGCTTTCATCGGTGCACTTCATCCAGATTATGGTCGCGATGCCACGCACGCAGAATTTGGCGACGTCTGAGAAGTTGTCGCCGCCAGACGCGATCATCAACTTTCTTACGGTCGACCCAACGGCTGTCGTATGCTGAAAATGTGATCAAGGTTAGAACGGAAAACGGCGCCACGATGAAGATCCGAAGAAGGTACCCCCAAAAACTATCGTCCGATCCCCGGGACCAGCGAATAGCATCGAGCAATTGTTGAAGGTACTCAGAAAAACCTCCACGTAGTGCACTCCAGAGCAAACCAATCGTGAAGCAGTAACCCATCACTTTTATTAGCACACGTTTTGAAGGACGCAATAAATACGCGACGCAAGCCAAATTTAGGAACACATACGCACCGCCCGCCATCTCAAAGGAAACCATTGGCGCGATAATCACCGCAAGAGTCCAAAGGATTTCGCGCACGCCTCTGGGGTGAACCACTACGGGCAGGGGCCATTTGTTCTCGCTTCGGACTTTCCCCGAAGCAGTCTTCATCGTTGCCACGGGAGCACCTTCAGTCTTTGCTTGAGATCCGCAGGCAATCCCTCTGATGCTTTTGTCGCCACAGTAAATGCCTCAGGTGATGCGTAATAGATAACTAGTGAGTAGCGAGGTTGTGATGCCTTCGTGATCTGATCGACGCCAGCATCGTAGTCATAGCGCCGCGAAAGTAGCCCCAGCTGAATGTGTTTTGTTCTCTCTATCGTTTTAGCAACGCGCTCTCTTTCGATGGCGATAATTCTGCCGTCGGCCAGGATTACCTCACCGTCTGGCAGATGAGGTGATGACTGGTCTCTTTTGCGTGCTGGAACTACCGAGCGAATTTCTCGCTCTGATCGCCATTTCGATGTCCGGTCCTGATTTAAAATTTGAAGCCGAATGAAACTAACGTCACAGTTATGTTGGAGCGTGGCCAATGACGGGTCTCCGGCGACATAATTGAGACCAACCTGCCTTAGTCCGGTCGGGGTGAGCCAGACATACGGAGGCTCACCTTGCAAGATTGTGCGTCGGATCGCCCAGCCTTTCTCGACCCAGCGCGAAATTGTTTTTCGTGCCGCATCCACCGAAACGAACGTGTTATCAATAGTTGAAAACAACTGTGCTAGAAGGTCTAAGCGCATTGCCCCTTGTTCGCCACACCACGTCAAGCCAATGACGTCTCGTTCTCCAACTCTAATAGATCCTAAGTCTCTTCTTTGTACCCTCTTTGTATTTTCCATTCTTCTTTCCTTTCTTCTATCTGTATTTTTATTTTTATTTTTATATTTACTTTATTTATGTTTCTATTTTTGTTTTTTAAACTTGGAGTTCTTTCTTCTTACTATGTGTGTAATAAGAACGAACCCAACCCCGCCCTCTCTTTTTTCGCTGAGGGGGTGGGGTTGGGTTCGTTCGCTTGACTTCTCCCAGTCGTATTTCGGCGCCACACCGTCCTCCATTAGAAGATGGTCCAGAACTCCAAGCGGTGCGCAAGTATCTGCGGCGAAATGGCGCCTTCATACTCTGTGATTAAGCGGTAGCAAGTTCTAAATGTGGCTGCTCTGTATTGTCATAGAGTTTCGCCTTTTCTTCTGCCGTTGAGAGCTTCAATCCCTTATAGCAGAAGCGATTATCTTTGCCGTGGCGTCCGTGCTCGTATTTAGCCAAGGACTTGACTCGATTGCCGAATTCGCCTTGTGACATCGCAGTGGTGCCTCGCTCTCGGGACCACGTGACGTAAGCCTCGTAGAGTGCGGTTGCTCCCACTCTTTCCGTTGGTGCGTCTATTGTGAATTCACTTAGGAAGTTAGCAATCACGTCTTGGTCTTTGCGGTAAGCAGAAGTCCAGTCTTTGAGTTGCTCGGGCATGACAATCTTTTTATTTGCGACGTAAAACATCTTCGCACCTTCGAGCGCCCAATTGAGGATTCCTGGAAGTTCGTTGAAGAGCGCTGAACCCAAATCTGAATCAGCATTTTTATCAAACTGTTGCCTGAATTGAAGCACCGCAAGGCGACGCCAAATCCCGAAGTCACTGCCCTTGACTATCGGCAAATGATTGGTAGCTAGAAAGAATTTGGCTTCTGGTGTGAACTGCTGAAAATCGCTGTAGATAGCTCTGGCAGCTATTACGTCCGAACTCACCAATGCCTTAACACGAGTTTCGTTTAGGTGTTGGTCGTAGGCAGTCTCAGTTAATACCGCCGCACGGATTCCCTTTAGGCGCATCAGCTCACCAGATGAGCCCCCTGTTACGGGCTTGCCCATAAGTACGCTCTCCGGCGTCTGCTGCCCAAAATCAGGACCAAGAAGACTTTGAAGTGTGTTGAGAAAGGTCGACTTTCCATTACTACCTGCCCCGACGAGCAGCCACATCTGTTGCAACGAGGTTCTTCCTGTGAGGCAGTATCCAAATATCTTTTGCACGTAATCCACTACGTCTTTGTCCACAAGAACTTCTTGGAGAAACTGGAGCCATCTCGGGCAAATGGCTTCAGGGTCATACACAACTGGCAAGCGCTTGACTATTACACTCTCTCGGCAGTGGGGAGACAGAGTTCCGCTAGTAAGGTCAATAAGACCAGAAGCGCAGGCGAGTACGTCGGGATTGTTATCTACTAGGGTCGAGGCAATCCTTACTTTTCGGTCTCTTTGAGCGAGGCGCAGTGTGGCGCCGAAACCTGAATCAGTGGAGTTCTTTCGAATTGAACCTTGTCGCTTGTATTGAAATCTTTTGAGCCTAAATGCATCCAATTGCGCAGGCTTATGTTGTTCCAACTCTTTGAGAGTTTTCCTCCACATTTCATCAAGGCGGACCGACCCTTCATCCAGGAGCCAACCATCTGCTCCGCAGTAAACGGCCCAGCGGTCGAGTCCTTCAATAAAGCGAATGTCAGTGCCGTATTTTTCAACAAGGGCGTCAGAAATGTTTAGCTGTGTGATCGTGCCGTCTTCGGGAAATTCTGTAGGGTTCATTTTCTCGTTTTCTCTCGTGTAGGGGATGTTGGTTTTTGGCGTTCGCCAAGGTTGTCTTGGCTAGGCCTGCAAAGTTGATAGTGCGCACTCGTCTTCGGTAAGCACGGAGGTCGATTGGAGGGTGAATGGCGAACCCAAACGAACGTCGAAACGACGCATTTCTAACGAAGCAAATCTGCCCAGAATTAGAGGCCAATATTTAGGTGTGATTTCGCAGCCGATGATGTTCCTACCCTCGACCAAAGCGGCCTCTGCTGTGGTGCCCGAACCAAGGAAGGGGTCCAAAATAATTTGCCCCGGTGCGCTGAAGGCTCTAATCAACGTCTGCATTAGGGCAATCGGTTTTACTGTTTCGTGAGAAGTTCCATCGGCGGACTTAGGTCGTTCAGACTTCTTCGGTTTTGGAAAATTCAGGGAAGCATTTGGAATCTCGTGGTGGGGGTAGATAGGGGTGGAGTGTTGTTGTGAAGCGTCAGTAGCGATGCCGCAAAGGCAGGTGTTTTCAGTACAATCCAAATCGTGGACTACCAACACATTGGATGCGACCGCCTTAGTTTTATCGAGAAAGCCATTGTGGTTGATTGCCCCAAGTTTGTAATCGAGCATACTTCCGAGCAAGTCTTGGCCTTCATACATTCTTTTGCGGGCAACTGTGATTGGTTCGTGCCCTGGCTTGAGAGTTGTGCGCATCCCTTTTACTGAATATTGGAGGGCAATTGAGCCGTCAAGTTCTGGGTAATTTGATAAATCCTTTGAGCGTTGGCATCCCGATGCGTAGACCCAATGAATTGAGTCGCGTATATCAAATCCGGCAAGTTCCAGGGCTATAGCAGTGAGATGGCTTGTACGAGAGGCACCGAAGGCGAGCACAAACCCACCCGGCATCAGAACGCGTTCAACTTCTTGCCAGAGCTCTGGCCCAGGTACCGAGTTGTCCCAACCGGTGCCGTTGTACCCACTCTTTGGATTTACATACGCTTCCCCGCTTAGCCAAAAGCTCAAGATTTCGTTGATGTCGTGGTCTGAAGTAAGACCGTAAGGGGGGTCGGTTATGACCGCGTGTACCGAATTGGGAGCCAATGTACGGAGTTGCTGGATGGCATCGCCCTTCAATAGGTTGAAGTAGGAGGTCACTCGGCACCACCCAACCGACTAAAGATTTCGGCTATCTTGGCGATTGCCTCAAGAGAAGGAGTACCGGCAGCCAAAACGGCGGCTTGGATTGCGGCTTGACGAGTTGTGTTATTTGTTTTCATGTTTTTTAACGGTGCGCTCGCCTCGAGCCCTCGCATTTAGATCTAGCAATATTTAATGTGATTTGCGTCACAGTTGATATTCACCGCCAAGACTTGCTTCAACCTCTATGGGGTATCGCCGCCTGTAGGTAAACTCGATTCATGGCCAAAAAGCCCTCCCCTCGTGGAAGTAGTTCAGCCCTTAGGGCCGCTGCCTACATTCGACTTTCAATCATGACGGAAGAGACGAATAGCCCGGATACCCAGATCAAAGACATTAAGAGACGCATCGATGCTCAGGAATGGCATTTCGATAAGGCCGAAGCAATAGTTGACCAAGCAACCGGCACCAAAATTGCTGGCGGGGATTTGTTCGTTGATCTGGGCATCAGTGGAAGCAAGGGCAAGTTCCGCCCTGGCTACGAAGCGCTCATGAAGGAACTAGATAATTATGACAGGGTCGTTGTTTGGAAAATTGATCGCTTAACCAGACGCCTGAGTGAACTGGGAGATGTTTTAGATTTATTCAAGGAAAATAAAGTTGTTCTAGTCGGTGTGAGTGATGGCGTGGACACGGCAACATCAGCTGGGAGAACTACCGCAGAACTTTTAGGAACTATTGCAGGAGCCGAAGCTCGCAATACGTCGGACCGAGTCAGCGCTGCACAACAGACGATGTTAAGAAACGGTAAATGGCGCGGCGGTCCTGCACCTTACGGTTACCGGGTCAAACAACTTGGAAAAGGGAAAGGTTCGACTCTTGAATTGGACCCCTCGCAAGCCAAGCACATGAAATTTGCCCTTGAGAGATTCTTGAAAGGGGATTCAATTCCTGCAATCTGCAACGCCTTAAATGCAAAGGGAGTTGTAAGTGTTTTTGGAAATCCGTGGTCTCACCCTGCACTCAGAAGACTTATAGGTTCACCAGCAATGGCTGGATTTCAAGTTTGGAAAAAGCAGATTGTCGTTGATGATGATGGCGTGCCGGTGCGTCCCTATCCAGGCATTATTGATTTACGGACGTACAATCGAGTTCAGGAATCAATAAAGAAACGATATTTCATCCATCCTTCAAGAGGCGGAGCGCTCTTATCTGGAATTACTTACTGCAGTTTATGTGGTGGAAAAATGATCGGTGCTAGTCCGACCGAGCATGGCGGTGCGAATTACAGATGTCGGAATCGGTACCAACTGAACAAGGCTTGTCAGGGGCTCTCAACGCGATCCAAGGGATTAGAGGGTTATGTTACCGAAGTAATCTTGACGCTTTTAGGAAGTGAAGCCACCCGCAAAGAGCTCTCAAAATCGTTGGCTACAGTAAAGAAACAATCCAAAAGCAATAAAAAGGATGACCCAAAAATCCAACATGAATTCTTACGTAACCAACTCAGAACTCTCCAGGCGCGAAAAATGGAAAAGAAATATGAATATGCTGGTGGCGAAGATGACTTCGAGAAAGCCTGGGAGGAAATTACCTCCCCAATGAAATTTCTGGAAGAGGAGATGAAAAAGGCTCCAAAGGACGATTTTGATCCAAAACTCCAATCGCTAATTTCATCATCTGATTTGACGCAAACGTGGCAAAGAATGACCGTGGCAGAACGCCGTGAAATAGTTGGCGCATTGATTAAGAAAGTCACAATTATGCCAAGAGATCCGAAATGGAATAATGGGATGGGCTACGACCCTCGCCGTGTCAATATCGAATGGGCGTGGGAATCTAGATCTACGAGCAAACCAACTATTAATCCCTCGAAGAAAGCAGTTAAAAGGAAGGTTGTCACGAAAGTGAGGACCAGAAGCAAGAAGTAGGGTTTGCTTATGGAAGATGTCCTTAACCATCCGTCAGTCATTCGAGTTCAAACAGAGCTTCGGAAGAATGGAATTTCGTCTACGGTTGTAATACTTCAAGACAGCGCACGATCAGCCGTGGAGGCAGCTGCTGCTCTTGGCATCGAAGTGGGGCAAGTTGCCTCATCAATCGTCTTCAAATTGCCCTCCGGGACGCCAGTCCTTGTAATCACCAGCGGCAGGCATCGAGTTGACACATTACTGGTGGCGCAATCTCTTGAAGTAGCTAAATTGCATCGAGCGGATGCTGACTACGTGAAAGCGGTCTCGGGATTTGTTATCGGTGGAGTAGCACCACTTGGATGGCTCTCCGCACCAACAATTATTATTGATTTGGCGCTGAATGATTACGACGTCATCTGGGCGGCGGCGGGCCACCCTCATGCAGTATTTCCTACGACGTACGCGGAATTGGTAAGAACCACTAATGCGAAGCCAATGATCGTCGCATTGGACTAATCTTCATTCATGAAAGACAGCGTTAATTGCATCTTCTGTCATATCGTCCCGAGGTGGAATGGTGACTCCCTTCTCGATCCCTGGATTGAAACCTTAGCGCCAGACTCAGAATTAAATAAGGTCTACAACGAGATAACAAGTCTCTCCTAATTCCATGAACTTGAACCTGGTTGCAGAAACCACAGGAGGCGTATCCCCGGTCGGTTGGGTTAATACCTCTGAGATCACATTAATCGATGAAGCACTCAATGATTATGAAGTCATCTGGGCCGCCGCCGGTCACCCACATTCCGTTTATCCCACATCTTTTAAAGAATTACTCCGTGTTACTGGCGCATCTCCAATGATCGTGGGCGAATAAATACCACTAATTGTCGATTCGTCTAAATCGACACACTGTGAAATTTTGTTGACCACCCGAGGGGGTTAGGTGCATTCGCTCGCTAGCCCACTCCAATTTGAAATGAACAGAAAAGAGTTCGGCGAGGGAATCCTTTGAGTGTCTAAATACGGGTAATCCACTGCACTTTTCAGGTCCATCTGGTGCGAATGTTGCTAAAACTAAATAGCCATCCGCACTAATACTCTCCGCGGCAACGCTCACATAAGAATTCTGCTCATCAGATGTCAATAAAAAATGAAAGAGTGCACGATCGTACCAAAGCTGAAACTTTTCACTTGCTTTGAATTCCAGAACATCACCTACATAAAATTTAATACCGACCGGCGAATTGCCGAGACGCTCTTTAAGTCGTGAAATCGCTGCCGAAGAAATGTCAAGTGCACTCAAGTTTGAAAACCCAGTGTCGATAAGAGCGTCTAAAAGCAACGATGCTCCTGCACCCACATCGATAACTGCTGATTCTTTAGGCAGTTGAAGATCGGATATCAGGTCAAGCCAGAGATTATCCCGATCTTGCCACCATCCCACGTCAGTAAATTTATTTCGATGTAGGTTCTCCCAATGATTTACCAACTCCAAAGCCATACGTCCAGTTTAGCCTAGTCAAGTACAACTCCAATAATCCTTGTACTAGACTAAACTTCTTTCATGAATTACAACTTTGAGCGCATATTCTGTAAAGTGGAGTTGGTGTGATACAAAATAAAAGTAGACGAACTCGGCTAGCCATAGTTGGTATGTGGTGATCGTCGCATATTTTTGGAGGATTGAAGCTCGAGCGATTCCATTCGCTTTAGCCGCAATGGCCCTTGATAGATTTGTTTTAAGTAGATCACACAATGTGGGTTTCTTTAAATCACTCGGCACTGGCAAAGGCGAAACATTTACGCCGCGTGATGCCAACCCGCTTCGCTGGGGATTAATTGCAGAGGTTGAAAACGTTGACGTATTTGATAACTCCTTTGTGGTTAAGCGATGGCGCAAAAACTCTCTCCATGAGTTTCGAGCAATAATCGAACCTATCTCTGCCCATGGAAAATGGGCGGGACAGGAGCCTTTTACACCAACGATTAAAGATTGGGATGGCCAAGTAATTGCCGTGACCAGAGCGCGCATTAAGTGGTCCCAAAACCTTCGTTTTTGGCGGGCAGTTCCCCCGGTGACGGCTTCTCTCACTTCGGCACCTGGCTTAATTGCCGCCATCGGAATCGGAGAAGCTCCGATTGGATTGCAAGGTACTTTTTCCATATGGGAATCACCCGCAGCCCTTCGAGATTTCGCTTATCGGGGCGATGCCCATAATAAGGCTATTGCCGCAACGGCTAAGTACAAGTGGTATTCGGAGGAGCTCTTCTCACGCTTTGCTGTGCAAGAAATTCGGGGCTCGATTAATAACTAAACCTTGTTATAGGGCAGACTTAATCCATGTCGATCCGCCACTATTCCCCGCGCCGAGACCGAGGCAGGGGAAATTCAAGGCGGATGAACACGCTTCTAATCGCAGTTTTATCTATCGCAATTGTCCTGCAAATTGCTTATCCCTTAGTCGAAGGTGAATCGCTGCGTGTATTGACCTTGGCCACCGTTTATTGGGGCGCGGGCGCAATGCTCTTGCATGCCCTCTTTGCATATGGGGCGCGTTATGCATTTCTATATCTTGCAGTAACTTTCTCGTTTGCTCTGGCCATTGAACATGTTGGTGTTATAACCTCATGGCCTTTTGGTGAGTACTCATATTCGGCGGATTTGGGCTTTAGAATTTTCTCTGTTCCATTTGTTGTTCCTTTTGCTTGGATCATGATGGTGCATCCAGTTCTTGTTGCATCACGAAGAGTCGCCGGCAATTGGGTTTTTCTCTATGGTGGAACTGCACTTGCCGCATGGGATTTGTTTTTAGATCCATTGATGGTCGCTTCGGGTCGGTGGACCTGGGTTGTAAATGGTGCTCATGTACCTTTTCAGCCAGAGATTCCACTTTCAAATACATTTGGTTGGTTACTTACTGGAATGGGTTTGATTGGCATTTTACATCTCATTCTGCCTCGTGATCGCCGCAAAGTAGGGGTATCCTTTTCTGCAATCGATATCTTCTTAGTGTGGGCGTTATTTTCAGGCATTGTAGGAAATCTCTTCTTCTTTGATCGACCGGGGATTGCACTCTTTGCTGGAGGGGTATTTGGAGTTGTATTGACTCCCTATCTATTTACTCGTTGGTTGGGGCGTCCATAGAAATCTATGCCTTGGCTAATTGTTATACTTACTTTCATTGCGTTTTTTCTCTCACTCATTAATTTCATTACAATCCGTAAACCTCTGGCAAATAGCGAAATCTTCGATTTTGTGAGCGTAATTGTGCCACTTCGTAATGAGGCGAATAATGTCATTGGGCTCATTGAAAATTTGCGTTCACAGAATTCACTTGCCAACGTCGAGTTTATTCTCTTAAATGATAACTCTGATGATTCAACGTTTGATTTAGTGAGTACGGCAATCGAAAAGAAGCCTAATTTTCGATTGATTCAGGGAGAACCGCTGCCACCTGGATGGATTGGAAAAGTGTGGGCATTGCATCAACTTTTAGCACAAACACATGGAGAAATAATCATCTCAATCGATGCCGATGTCCGCTTAACACCCGACGCCATAAGCAGGTCAATAACTTTGATGAAATCAACTCAGTTAGATTTTCTTTCACCCTATCCACATCAAATAGCTCAGACATTAGGTGAGAGGTTGATTCAACCACTTTTGCAGTGGTCTTGGATGAGCACGCTCTTACTTCGCCTCTCAGAGCGCACCACGTTTTCATCAATGGCCGTTGCAAATGGGCAATTCTTTATCGTCAAAAAGCAGGCCTTGGATGCAGCCGGTGGATATGAAGCGGTTAAGAGTGCGGTTTTAGATGATGTATTTCTTGCTCGACGATTAATAAAAACAGGATCACATGGGGCGGTTGTTTCTGGAGCACAAATCGCAGAGTGCCGAATGTACTCATCCTGGAGTGAGATCGAGGCCGGTTACGGCAAATCATTAAGACATGGTTTTGGATCAGTTTTCGGCTCAATAAGCGCCATACTTCTTCTCTTTATTACCGGAGTTGCACCGCTCATTCTGGCGCTCACGGGATCAATGTGGGGTTGGATTGCTTTTACAGCTATGACGGTAACTCGCATTCTGAGTGCCCGCCGCTCACGCATGAGAATCCTTGATTCACTACTGCATCCGATTTCAAGTACATTGCTTATCTATCTAATTCTCTATTCATATTTAATGCGTGGAGATGTTAAGTGGAAAGGCCGCACGGTATGAAGATTGTTGTAGTAGGTGCAGGGATGGGCGGGATGACGGCGGCGGCTCGCTTAGCTCGCGCCGGTCACTCGGTTAGCCTTTACGAAGCATCCGATACCTACGGTGGGAAACTACGTACCGAATGGATAGGTAAATTTGCCTTCGATACCGGCCCATCCCTTTTAACTCTTCCCGCCGTATATAAAGATTTTTTTATTCGCACCGGCAAACCACTTGGTCTGCTCTGTGAAATTCTCCCGGTAGATCCATCATTTGACTACCGATTTGCAGATGGTACTCATGTGAAGTTTGCAAACCTTTCACGTCATCACACCCTTAATGCCATCAGAGGCGTTTTTGGAGAAGTCGGTGCCAAACAATGGGACCAGATGATGAAACGCGCAACACGTATGTGGGATGTATCTCGCGAACCCTTCGTTGAGTCAGAGTTGAAATCTCCTTTATCCCTTTTAAAGCGAAGATCGCTAATCCGAGATATTTTCATCATCGCCCCATGGAAATCACTTCGTAGCTTTGCCAATAAGAACCTTCCTGACCAGCGACTTCGATATATTCTCGATCGTTATGCAACATATAGCGGTTCAGATCCCCGCAAAGCCCCCGCAGTTTTAGCCACTATCGCGTACGTGGAAGAGGCTTTCGGAGCTTGGCACATAAAAGGTGGGATTGGAACTTTGGCAACCTTGGTTCATCAGCGTTGTATAGATGTAGGGGTGGACATTCACTTCAATAGCAGAGTCGAAGAGATAGTAATAGAAAAGGGAGTAGTCCTTGGAGTTCGTTTAGCGGATGGTACTAAGATTGAATCTGAAGCCGTTGTCGCTAATGCCGATGCCTCACTGATTTACAACCACCTAATTAGGGGAGAAAATCGAAAACTACGTAAAGTGCGGAAAAACATTGCTCGAGCCGATGCCTCTATCGCTGGATTTACACTGCTTTTAGGTCTTCGAAAATCTGAAACTTCTGTGCTTGGTCACCACACAATTTTATTCACTGAAGATTATGATGCTGAATTCAATTCGATTTTTTCAGAGAAATTGCCAGCAGAAAATCCTACGATCTATATTTGCGCTCCAGATGATGATCAAATGGTCAAAGGGGAAAATCTTGAAGGCTGGTCTGTGCTTGTAAATGTTCCGCCCCATGGCGCAAATGGATTTGATTGGAACGATGAAAACTTCAATCGAAAATATGCCAGCTCAATAATTGATCACATTGAAGCTCAAGGAATTTCGGTTCGCGATCGCTTGGAATCATTTACGTTTAGAACACCAGCCGATTTAGAGCGCACCGTATCCGCTCCTGGTGGCTCAATTTATGGAACATCAAGTAATGGAGCTCGCGCAGCTTTCATGCGAGCTAAAAATCGCTCTCCAATCAAGGGGCTTTACTGCGTGGGTGGATCTGCGCACCCGGGTGGCGGATTGCCTTTAGTTGGGATGAGCGGTGAAATTGTCGCTAACGCAATTGGGCGCGCGCGTAACGAATTACCATTGCAAAACTAATTACCTGCAAAACCAAAAAGAGCCAGGATAAGAGAACTACTCCTGGAATATTTAGCTGCCACATAATTAAAGCGGTGAATAGAAAACTTGCACGAACTGGACGTTCAGCTGGAGTCACCACTCCAATATCTTTAATTTTGAGCGAACTCAATTTTGCGCGCGCATACTCTTGAAAGGCGGCAACGCTCCAAATAGCGATTGCTAACCAAGCAGGTACTCCGATTACATAGAGGGCATATAACCAAAACGCTTCGCTAATTCGATCGACAACCGAATCAAGCGTTGCACCCCATGCACTATCTCGCTTCTGGAAAATTGCAACACTTCCATCTATCCCATCGCAAAAGAGGGAGAAAACAAGGAAAAATACGGCCCACCACGAGGTCGCAGTCAAGGCGCTCATTGCCGCACTAATAAGTCCTAATAGCGTTAAAAGATTTGGAGAGATTCGAAGCAGCGTTGCAATGAGGCCGAAGCGATAAGAGATTTTGAGCCACCATGCCACCGCGCCTGTGATGGGAGCATCACTATGGAGTTGGCTCCACTTACTATAGAACTCGTCTTTAGTGAGCATTATTTAAGTTCCCATAAATCTGACTAGTGGCCGTTGGACTATTCATAGTATAGAAGTGAAGGCTCGGAGCGCCAGCGCGCAATAAATCCTCGCACAACGTGGTAGCAAGTTCGATTCCTAAGGCATGAACGGCATCGGAGTCATCTTCTACCTTGGAAAAAGCCTCTGAAACCGAGGGCGGGATAGGTGTTCCACCAAGTTCTGCCATTCGGTGTAACTGCTTCACATTTGTAATGGGCAAAATCCCTGGAATAATCGGCATCGTCGAACCCCGAGCTTGTAGGGCATAAACAAGTTGCTCCCACTTGGCGACATCAAAGAAAAATTGAGTAGTCGCAAATGTTGCTCCTAAATGCTCTTTACGTAACAACACATCAACATCTTTTTTCGAATCACCGCCTGATGCTGGATGCCCATCTGGAAAGGCGGCGACTCCAATATCGAATCCACCGAATTCGTGGATTAACTGCACTAATTCATCTGCATGAGTAAAACCATCAGATGTTGGCGTCCACGGAGCTCGCGGCCCACCCGCTGGATCTCCACGTAATGCAAGTACTCCACGAATGCCAGCGCTGCGATACATGTGCAAAATTGAGATCAACTCTTGGCGACTTGAACCAACACATGTTAAATGTGCCACAGTGGGAATCTTTGTTCGGTGGGTGACTTCTTCAGTCACGCGGATAGTTCTGTTCCTGGTCGAACCTCCCGCACCGTAAGTTACAGAAACGAACTCTGGGGCAATATGTTCTAGCGCCTCAAGAGCGCTCCACAAACGCTGTTCACCCTCACCATCTTTGGGGGGAAAGAACTCTAAGGAATACGAAGTGCGGATTACCACGGTGTGAGGGTACCGTTAAGGAGTGAGTTCTCAGGCCAAGGCAGCGCTTCAAGAGATTCGTGATGCCGTAGAGATTGAGTTAGCAAGTTTTCTCTCCGAGCAAGCTCGCTATTTAGAGACTATCTCCTCGGACTTAGCGCCAGTTTCACAGGCACTCTCTTCGTTCTTACTCGATAGCGGAAAGCGATTGCGACCACTCTTTGCATATAGCGGTTATGTGAGTGCGGGAGCGGAGATAACGCCCTCCGTAGTGAAAGCCATTGCAAGCCTTGAACTACTACAGGCTTGTGCGCTCATCCACGATGACCTCATGGACGGCTCAGATACGCGTCGAGGTAAGCCATCAATTCACCGCCACTTTGAATCGATGCATGTTCAAGAAGAGCTCGAAGGCTTCGCTCCGGCGTACGGACTCGCCGCTGCCGTCCTCTTAGGGGATTTGGCCTTGGTCTGGTCGAGCCAAATGTTAAATGAATCCGGACTTTCAACTCGAGCCTTTAACCACACTCTGCCCATTCATGATGAGATGCAAGTTGAATTAATGGCAGGCCAATTCTTAGATATTTTTGAGCAGACTCAAAAATCTACTGATTTGAATCGATCAATAAAAGTTGCACGATATAAATCCGGTAAATACACAATTGAGCGACCGCTGCTTATTGGGGCAGTTCTCTCAGAGCGTCATTCCCCCGAACTCTTAAAGGATTTATCTGACTATGGCTTACCACTAGGTGAAGCATTTCAATATCGCGATGATCTATTAGGCGTTTTTGGAGATTCAAGCCTTACTGGAAAGCCAGCAGGTGATGATTTACGAGAAGGAAAGCGGACAGTGCTCATTGCATTGACAGATCTAGCATCTACTGATGCGATGCGTGAAGAGAGTAAGAAGTATTTTGGTTCACCTAATTTAGATGCCGATGGTATTGCGATCTTGCAAGAGATCATTGTTTCGACTGGCGCTAAAGAAAAACTTGAATCAATGATTGAGCGACTCACCGATCAAGCACTTCGCGCGGCTGAGAGTGAATTCATAGATGAAAGAGCGCATCCTCTTTTACTTGAACTCGCAAAAATTGCTACTAAAAGGAGCGTTTAGATGGTTGCACGAGTCAAAGGTCCAACAGATCACGTGGTAATTGTTGGCGCTGGCCTCGCAGGTTTAAGTGCGGCGCTTCGGTTAGCCGGTGCCGGACGCAAAGTTACTGTCATTGAGCGCGAAAGCGTTCCCGGTGGGCGCAATGGATTACTGCTCAAGGATGGTTACTCCTTTGACACTGGACCTAGCGTTCTAACAATGCCATCACTTATTCAAGATGCATTTAGCTGCGTAGGCGAAGATTTGAAGGATTGGTTAGAACTTATGCCAGTCACTCCGTTGTATCGCGCTTTTTATGACGATGGTTCCCAGATTGATGTGCATGCAGATACCAAGCAGATGGAAGAGGAGATTGCTAATAAAATCAGCTCCTCCGAAGCTGATGGTTATCGTAGATATGTAGATTTTGTTACCAAGTTATACAAGTATGAAATGAATGACTTTATTGACCGCAATATAGATTCGCCTTTAAATTTACTAACGCCTAATCTTGCGCGTTTAATCGCTCTTGGTGGTTTCAGGAGGTTATCTCCAAAGGTTAATCAATTCATGAAGGATCCCCGGCTTCAGAAGGTCTACTCCTTTCAAGCAATGTACGCCGGCGTGAGTCCACAGCAAGCACTGGCAATTTACGCGGTAATTGCATACATGGACTCAGTGAATGGAGTCTTTTTTCCCAAGGGCGGGATGCATGCCGTACCTCGCGCGCTCGCCGCTGCCGCCGAAAAACATGGTGTAGTTTTCAAATACAACACTACTGTCTCAAAAATTGAAGTAGCACATGGCCGAGCTAAAGCAGTACTGACCCAGGATGGTCAACGTATTGAATGTGATGCGGTTATTTTAAATCCAGATCTACCAGTTGCCTGGCGCGATCTCTTGGATAAAACTCCTCTATCTGTTAAGCGATTGAATTACTCACCATCATGCGTAACGATGTTAGTGGGATCATCTAAAAGCTATAAGTTTGCCGCACATCACAATATCCATTTTGGGAAGTCATGGGATGGAGTATTTGACGAGCTCATTAAAAAGAAAAAGCTGATGAGTGATCCAAGTTTGCTCGTGACTATTCCCTCTCATGATGATCCAACTTTGGCACCGACTGGCAAACACTCATATTACATTCTCTTTCCAACACCAAATTTGGATGCAGATATTGATTGGAATACGCAGGCAGAGCCATATCAAAATCATATGATCGAGGTTTTAGAAGAACGTGGATACTCAGGCTTTGGAGAAGCGATTGAAACGCAGGTGTTAACTACTCCCCTTGATTGGCAGGCCCAGGGAATGGAGCGCGGTGCACCATTTGCTAGCGCACACACTTTTTTTCAAACGGGTCCATTTAGGCCGCGAAATATGGCCGCGGGAATTGAAAACGTTGTCTTTGCTGGATCTGGCACTCAGCCCGGAGTTGGGGTTCCCATGGTTCTCATCTCCGGACGTCTTGCCGCTGAGCGAATCGTTGGTCCGGTCGCATAAGTGGATGAGTTAACGGCGGCAGGTATTACTGATCCAAGTCTGCGCGCATCGTATGCTGAGTGCAAACGACTCAATGCCCTGCATGGGAAAACATATTTTCTTGCCACCCTGCTGCTCCCTAAGGCAAAACGTCCATTTGTACATGCCCTGTATGGCTTTGCCCGATTTGCCGATGAGATTGTTGACGATTTGGCCTCCCAACTTAGCATTGAAGAAAAAGCTCAAGCACTTTCAAAATGGGGAGATAACGTATTAAAGGATCTTCGTCGCGGATCTAGCGAAGACTTAGTCGGAGGCGCATTGATAGATACAGTTAATCGATTTTCAATACCTCATGAATATTTTGAAGCATTTTTACACTCAATGACGATGGATTTAACGATCCAGGAGTATGAAACTTTTGATGATTTAATGGAATATGTCTATGGATCTGCAGCCGTAATTGGTCTTGAAATGGCGCCGATCCTAGGCTTTTCCGACGTCGCAGCTTTAGAATCTGCGAAAAAACTAGGGATTGCATTTCAGCTTGCAAATTTTATTCGCGATGTTGATGAGGATCTAGATCGTGGACGAATTTATCTGCCAATTCAAGAACTTGCACTTCATGGCGTAACTCGTGAAATGTTAGAGAGTCGAATATTAACGCCCCAGATTATTGATGCACTCAAGTTCCAAATTGCTCGAGTAAGAGAGCTTCAAGCGCAGGCTGCTCCTGGAATCGCCCTTTTGGATGCATCAAGTCGTCCTTGTATTGAAGCGGCAAGCACGTTGTACTGCGGGATCGTAGATGAAGTTGAGAAAATTGGTTATGACATTTTTAATCGACGCGCAAAGACTTCAACTGCTCGTCGCTTACGAGTTGCTAGCGCTGCTTTTTTAAAGCGTCAATTCGTATCCAGTTAGATAGAACTCCAAGTACGAGAGCGAAACCAAAGAGTAAATCTTCAACAGGTGCAGAAGCGATACGAATTCCAATTATGACATCTGAGTCGTACATGACAATGTTTCGAGAGGTTAGCCACCAATTAGTAAATAACTGAAAAGCGAGGATAATTGCATAAGAGGTCCAGAAAACTCTACGTCTCATTAAACGAATCTCTGTGATATATAGGTCAAAGATAATGGCGCAAAGTACGGCAAAGATCGCTAATTGTGTGTAACTCATCCCTAAACTGGCCAATCTTTTTTAACACGCCTGACCGCTTCGATTGTCATTATCGCTGCAATAGGAACAACGATGAAAAACAGGTACTCCTCAAGTGGAATGCAGAAGGGACCAAAAATACCGAGTATCTGTTCCTCATCAAATCGCCAGTGCCCACTTCGAATTGCATAGGCATCCCACGCAATAAAGAGAAAGGAAATTGGAGCAACTGCCAAGATCACACGCTTAATACGCTTGAGCACCCCAACTTTCAAAAAGATTTCTAGCCAGAAAGAGCCCACAATTGTGAAGACAATCATGGCGGAATAACCAAATTTAAGCACGGGTTAACGCTACTCTACGAACTACGGGAGCCTATAAAGGCTGAGAGGGTCTGAAATTCAGACCGACCGTTTGACCAATCCGGTAATGCGGATGTGGAAAGGATCTACTCATGTCAACAATTCTCTTCACTGCTTGGGGCTATGGCGTATCAATTTTGGAGGCGGTTGCAGCTCTTGTCTCCTTCATTGGAGTCTGGCTCGGAACAACAGGCAGGCGGATCACATGGCCTTGGTGGGCTGCTAGCAGTCTCCTTTATATGATCTTCTTTCTTCAAGCTGATTTATTTGCAAGTGCGGCCGCCCAAATAGTTTTTATTATTGCAGCGATTTTAGGATGGCGTGGTTGGGCACCAACAGGTGCTAAACCAGGTCCATTATCTAATCGCAACCGCGCGCTATTGGCAGTTCTGACCATAGTTAGCGTTGTTCTATTAACTCCACTTCTCACAAGCCTCGGTGCAGCGGCAACTTGGCAGGATGCAATTCTATTTGTTGGGAGTTTGATCGCCCAAATATTGATGGTGTACGAAAAAATTGAATCGTGGGTTTTATGGCTAGTTGTAGATGCCGCGGCGACCTATCTTTATGCCAGCCTGGGATATTGGTTTACTGCGCTTTTGTACTTTGCTTTTACTCTCATCGCACTCATTGGATGGAAACGCTGGAATGACTCTTATAGCCATTGATGGTCCAGCCGGGGCGGGAAAGACCACATTAGCTGCCAAATTTGAACGGGATTTGTCACTCGAAAATTCAGTCTCTGTCATTCACATGGATGATTTATATGCTGGCTGGGAAAATGCACTCGGCGAGCAATTGACGCAAAAACTCAAAGAGATCGTCGAAGCATTCACATCGCAAAACACCTTCACGATTTCGATTTTCAACTGGAGCTCAAACTCCTTTGATTCATTTCAAACAATAGAACCCACCAACATCTTAATTATCGAAGGCGTTGGAGCGGGTCAAAAAGTAGTTCGTGATAGAGGTGCAACAGTGTATTGGCTCGATATTGAACCCTCCATTGGCTTGGAACGTGTGCTCGCCCGTGACGGTATCGAAATTGAACTCCAGATGCGCAGATGGCAAATCGACCAGGCACGTTTTTTCGAGAGTGATTTAACACGCAACCATGCAGACCACATCATTACTTCATAGCTCTTATTGGCGCGCCCCGAGCACTTCTTTAAGGTCGAATCCATAAAATTATCCACATGTCGGATCTATCGGGTGAGCTCATTGATAGCCGCTATCAATTAATTCGACAGGTGGCCAATGGTGGGATGGCATCCATATATGAGGCGATAGATACTCGTCTAGATCGAAAAGTTGCTGTAAAAATCATGCACCCGCATCTTGCTCAAGACGATGTTTACGTCACGCGTTTTATCCGTGAAGCTAAAGCGGCAGCGGCGCTTTCGCACCCCAATATTGTCGCCGTACAAGATCAGGGTTGGAATCAAAATGGAGTTCCAGCGGTCTTCTTGGTCATGGAGCTGATTGAAGGAAGCACATTACGTGAATACCTAAGTGAGCGCTGGCGCTTTGAAATCAAGGATGCACTCAATTATTTAACTCCAATTTTGAGCGCGCTAAGTGCGGCGCATTCGATTGGAATAGTGCATAGAGATATTAAGCCAGAAAATATCTTGGTTTCGCATGAAGGCCGCGTCAAAATCGCTGACTTTGGTTTAGCACGTGGTGAGGTCATCGGTTCGACTATGACAGCAGAGTCAAGTGTCATTCTAGGTTCGGTCTCATACCTTTCCCCCGAACAAGTCCAGCGAGGGATTGCCGATGCACGAAGTGATGTCTATGCCGTTGGGATAGTCGCCTTTGAGATGCTCACAGGCGAGAAACCATTCTCAGGTGAAACACCAATTCAAATTGCTTATATGCATGTCAATGAAGATGTTCCATCGGTCCGATCAATGCGCAAAGAGATTCCCCAAGTTTTGGCTGATTTAATATCTCGCGCTACTAACCGTGATCCAGATTTGCGACCTCGAAACGCCGGCGAATTTCTCAAGGATTTAGAGGCAATTGCACTGGGGTTAGATCCTAAGAAGAACCAGATGAGACTTGACCTTGATTTGCCGGTTGAACCTATTCGCGAGCATTCACGCACAAAAATAAAACCTACACCTATCCCCGAGGCAAGTGTTGAAATCAAAGAGACGACGAAACAAATTCGACGAAGCGACGAAAAGAAACGTCGAACGAGCGATCGCGTGCGGCGAAATAGAAAAATCGCACTCCTGCTTGCAATCGCGCTAGGGGTGGGTGGGTGGTACACACTCGTCGGACCGGGCTCACGCATAGTTGTGCCATCTGTCATTGGAGGTAATTACGATGATGCGCTTTCTGCATTCACTCCTCTTGGAATAACTAAAATTTCCGTCGTAGAGCGCTTTGATGAAGAAATTTCTTCTGGAACGATTATTAAATCAATACCACCGGCGGGAGGCCGCATCGAAACTGGCGAGAAAGTTACATTAATTATTTCCAAGGGAGCAGAGCGCTATACCATCGCATCGCTAGTCGGTTTAACCCCTGAAGCAGCAGCTGCATCGATAAGTAAAAACCCCTTGAAGTTAGGTGAAAATATCGAGGTTTTCAGCAATACGATCCCGAAGGGTTTTGTAATCGGCTCAAAACCCAAAGTAGGCACCAAAGTAAAACGAAATTCTGTGGTGAACATTATTGTGAGTAAAGGTGTCGAAACGTTTCTGATTCCATCCTATGTTGGCTTGGGTGGTGAGCAAGCACTCAATGAATTGACTGATTTGGGTTTTAATGTGGAAAGCAGTTATTCATTTAGTGAGAACATTCTGGCGGGGACAGTCATTTCACAAAACCCCTCAGGAAATTCACGAGCACCTAAAGGGACTTCAATTAACCTTTTCGTCTCAAAGGGAACTGAATTTGTCTTTGTTCCAAATGTCTTCTCATTAGATGAGGCAACTTCAGTGAGAATGCTGGAAGCTTTGGATCTTGAAGTTATAGTGAAAAAATTAGGTGTGAAGGCAACGAAAAGAACCATTGATATCTCTCCTAAAGTGGGTAGTAAAGTTAAACGTGGCAGTACTGTCACAATTACCGTAAGGTAGGCCGATGCCTAAGCAAATCTCCCGAATCGGTGCACACACTCCTACGACTGGGGGCATGGCTAAACGCTCGATTGAATACGCTAAAACAACTGGCGCTGAAGTCATTCAAGTTTTCGCATCAAGTCCGCGCATGTGGGCTATGCCAGCGCCAAAGCCAGATTTAGATGCTGCTTTCAAAGAAAAAGCAGTCGAGCTAGATATCCATACCTATGTCCATGCGCCATTTCTGATTAATTTGGGTTCTCCGACGGAGGCAACGTATGTAAATTCCTTAGCGTCAACTTCTTACTCCCTTCAACGTGGAGCAGATATCGGTGCTCTGGGAGTTGTTATACATACAGGCTCTGCGGTTGATACAAGCCATGTTGAAAAGGCTTGGAAACAGATTCATGAAGGGATGATGCCAATTCTAAATGCGCTAAGTGATGATTCCCCATTTCTGCTTCTAGAACCAACGGCTGGGCAAGGTCAATCACTGGTAAAAAAATTAGATGATCTCGAACACTATTTAAAAGCTCTCGAATACCATCCTAAAGTGGGGATTTGTTTAGATACGTGTCATGTATTTGCAGCGGGCCATGATATCGCGGCAAAGGGAGGGATGAGCAAAACGCTCGACCTTCTCGTTGAAGTAGCCGGCATTGAGCGTTTTAAATTAATTCACGCTAATGACTCGATGGATGTCTGTGGTGCACTTAAAGATCGTCATCAAAATATCGGTGATGGACATATTGGAATCGATCCATTTGCCGAACTACTTGCTCACCCGGCAACTGTCGGAGTTCCATTAGTTCTGGAAACACCCGGCATGGAGGAAAAACACACCGTTGAAGTTGCACTCCTTAAGGCTCTACGAGACAAAAAGTGAGCGGCACTAAACATCTTTTCAAAATGAAGTTGGCACCATGGGCTTTATTGGCTGTTGCAATGGCATGGGGCTGGTCCTTTGTAATTATGAAGGATGCAATTGGTCGACAGAGCGTTAATAACTTTCTCTTCACTCGGTTCGGAGTTGCCGTAGTTGTAATGGTCATGATTCGCCCAAAGGTTTTACAACTAATGAACCGAGATCTAGTCATGCGTGCTGGTGCTGCTGGCATTTTCCTTGGAAGCGGTTATATTTTTCAGACTTTGGGACTTGAACGCACAGGCGCTGCAATAACGGGCTTTGTTACAGGTCTGTATATTGTTCTTACGCCGATTTTTGCCTCGATTTTCTTGCGACAACGCGTCGATCGATTTACCTGGAGTTGTATTGCACTTGCAACTATCGGACTTGCTCTCTTATCTATTCGTGAGTGGTCGGTTGGCTTTGGCGAGCTCTTAATCTTTATCAGCGCCATCTTTTTTGCTATACACATTATTGCGCTGAGTAAATGGAGTTCGGGTAGAGATGCCTATGCAATGACTGTCGTGCAGTTAGCGATGTGTGCAATATTATCTGGAATCGCTTCAATTCCTGGCGGGTATTCACCCCCACCGGATTTAGGTGTATGGGCAGTGGTGATTTTCACCGCGGTCTTTGCTACCGCTATCGCCTTTATAATTCAAACATGGTCTCAAGCACATATGAGTGCAACAAAGGTTGCAGTCATTTTAACTATGGAGGTCGTCTTCGCAGCCCTGTTTGCAATTCTTTTCGGTGGCGAAAGCTTAACTCTGCAAAGCACACTTGGTGGCTTAATGGTCATTACGGCAATGTATTTGATAGTCATTAGGCAAGAGAAGTAGGCTCAAGACATGGTAATTGATCTTCGTTCAGATACAGTGACTCGACCATCACAAGGCATGCGAGATGCGATCGCACATGCCACTGTTGGTGATGATGTTTATGGTGATGATCCAACGGTCAACTCGCTTGAATCGCGCGTCGCGGCAATGTTTGGCATGGAGGCGGGAGTATTTACTCCATCGGGATCACTAGCTAATCAACTAGCTATTCGAACCCTTGTTGCGCCAGGTGAAGAGTTACTTGCAGAATCCAACTCACATATTGTGCGCGCCGAACTTGGTGCAGCCGCAGTTTTTAGTGGAATTACAACTAGAACATGGCATTCAGTCAATGGGCGATTGAAAGCATCTGATGTCATAGAGATTGCCCGTCCTGACTCTGGTCCATACCTCGTCTCAACTACTGCTATCGCCGTAGAAAATACGCATAACTTCGGCGGCGGAACAGTTCAGTCAATCAAAGAAATCGCCGACTTACGAGCAAAGGCTGATGAGTTGGGGTTAGCACTGCATTTAGATGGAGCTCGCATTTGGAACGCCCATATTGCAAGTGGGGTTTCTTTCCTTGAGTATGGAAAGTACTTCGACACCATAAGCGTCTGCTTATCTAAGGGGTTAGGCGCGCCTGTGGGCTCTTTAATGCTGTCAACTAAGGAGCGTGTAAGTAAAGCTCGAGTATGGCGCAAACGATATGGCGCGGGGATGCGACAAGTTGGTATTTTAGCGGCGGCAGGGCACTACGCCCTAGATAATAATCTTGAACGATTAGCCGAGGATCATCGACTAGCTAAAAAACTAGCCGTTGCAATCGCGGCTATCGATTCAACGTTAATAGATCCATCACTGGTTGAAACTAATATCGTTGGCTTGGACCTAACATCAATCTCATTCACTGCCGCGGATTTAGCTAAACGTGCCCGCGAAGCCGGACTTTGGATAAGTTCGCTTGGCCCGCATTATGCCCGCTTAGTTACACACATGGATTTTGATGATGCACAATGCGATGAGGCGATCGAAATATTAAAAATAGCCCTCGTGACGAAGTAGCCACTCTTTCTTTTCTACACCGCCGGCGTAATTTCCTAAAGCTCCACCGGTTTTTACGATTCGATGACAGGGAACTACTAGCATGATTGCATTATTGGCACATGCACTTCCCGCCGCACGCACTGCCGCAGGTGAGCCCGCTTTTTCTGCAAGATCGGCATAAGAAATAGTTTTGCCAGCCCCTACCTTTCGCATTGCCTTCCATGCACCTTGTGAAAATGCCGCACCGCTCTGGCGGACTTTTATCGCATTAATTGCAGAAAAATTGCCATCGAAGTAATCGTTAATAAGTTCGGAAATAACCGGAATCGACTTAACAATTTTCACTTCACCGCCGGCATTAAAAGCTGAGATTGTGGTGAGGTTTGAACCAATAAGGATTTGATCATCGGCCAATAGATTGAGGGTGCCGATTGGTGTTTTTATTGAGGTAGCAAGAAGTGGCACGTACCCTAAATTAGCGCTCACGCAACATTTCGGCAACCAAGAAAGCTAACTCAAGAGATTGCGCATGATTTAGACGTGGATCACAAGCGCTTTCATACTTTGTCGCTAAATCCTCATGCGAAATCTTTTCGCCTCCCCCAACACACTCAGTCACGTCATCCCCCGTGAGCTCAATATGAATTCCGCCAGGGTGTGTGCCGAGCGCTTTGTGAACTTCGAAAAAGCCTTTAACTTCATCCAAAACATCGTCAAAACTACGTGTTTTATAGCCAGACGGTGCCTCATAGGTATTTCCATGCATCGGATCGCAGACCCACAGTACTTTAGCTCCGGATTTAGTAACTCCATCAATTAAGCCAGGTAACACCTCACGTATTTTTCCAGCGCCCATGCGTGTAATAAATGTAAGTCGACCCGGTTCGCGCTCTGGATCTAATTTTTCAATTAGCGCTAGTGCCGCCTCAACCGTTGAATTAGGTCCGAGCTTGACTCCAATTGGGTTACGAATCTTGGAAGCAAAATCAATATGAGCACCATCTAATTGACGCGTACGCTCACCTATCCAGATGAAGTGCGCCGATACATCGTAAGGCTCTCCAGTGCGCGAATCGATGCGAGTTAGTGCCTTCTCGTACTCCAAAATAAGCCCTTCATGGCTGGAGTAGAAGTCGACGGATTTAAATGACTCGGGATCAACTCCAGCTGATTTCATAAAGGCTAAAGCGCGTCCGATTTCATTGGCCATCTGTTCGTAACGAACACCAACTGAAGAGCCACGTATAAAACCTTTATTCCATTCATGAACTTGGCGAAGATCGGCAAATCCTCCTTGAGTAAAGGCGCGTACTAAATTCAGGGTTGCTGCAGATGTGTTATAGACGCGCACTAAGCGATGGGGATCTGGTGTGCGCGAAGCCTCATTGAACTCTAAATCATTGACCGCGTCGCCACGATATGCCGGCAACGTAATCTCGCCACGGGTTTCCATATCGTTTGAGCGAGGTTTAGCAAACTGCCCAGCCATACGCCCAACTTTTACTACTGGAAGGCTGGAGTGGTATTGCAAAACTGCTGCCATTTGAAGAATTGTTTTAATCCTATTTCGAATTGAATCGGCAGTGGCCGCTGCAAATGTTTCAGCACAATCTCCACCTTGAAGCCAGAAAGCTTTTCCATCTGCAGCCATTGCAATTCGAGCCTTCAGATCATCGCACTCTCCCGCAAATACTAATGGCGGAAAGGATTTCAACTCGGTGACCGCTGATTGTATTGCCGCTCCCTCTGGGCCACCTGGCCAGTTCGGTTGCTGTGCCGCCACCAGGCCAGGGGTAAAGAGGGAATCAAGAGAAGAGTTCATGAGGATAAGAATAGAGAGTTCAAAGGTAGGCGCGAGATGCGATTAACCAAAGAAAATCTCGGCCTCCCTGTAGCGCTCTAGTGGGACAAGCTTTAATTTTTCAGTGGC
This sequence comes from uncultured Candidatus Planktophila sp., assembly GCA_964358665.1. Taxonomy (GTDB): domain Bacteria; phylum Actinomycetota; class Actinomycetes; order Nanopelagicales; family Nanopelagicaceae; genus Planktophila. Next base: position 48,369 of record CAYHOY010000009.1, read on the forward strand.
AGATTCGAGTGGAACTCGGACAATGTCGGTGCCATGTAGGGCGACCATTTTTCCCCAGTCGCCTTCATGGGCGGCAGTTATTGCATGTAAGCCAAAACGCGTCGCAAGAACACGATCAAAGGCAGTTGGTGTTCCACCACGTTGAATGTGGCCAAGTACCGACGTACGCGCCTCTTTGCCCGTCTTATGCTCAATCTGCTGTGCAAGCCAATCGCCAATTCCCGCTAGCTTTACGTGACCGAATGAATCTAACGATTGATCTTTAACGGCCATATCTCCATCTTGAGGAATTGCGCCCTCTGCAATTACGATAATTGGCGAGTAGTGTGATTTAAAGCGAGATTCAACCCATTCGCAGACTTTATCGACAGAGAATTTTTGCTCTGGAATTAAAATGCAGGCGGCTCCTCCTGCTAGACCGGCGTGCAGTGCAATCCAACCAGCATGACGACCCATTACTTCAACGATTAATGCACGATGATGGGATTCAGCTGTTGTGTGCAGACGATCAATGGCTTCTACAGCGATATTAACTGCAGTATCAAAACCAAAGGTGTAGTCAGTATTGTCTAAGTCATTATCGATTGTCTTTGGAACGCCAATAACCTTGACGCCTAGTGAATCTAACTTTGTTGCAACACCTAGTGTGTCTTCTCCGCCAATTGCAATGAGGGCATCGATTCCAGCTTTAGCCAAGTTCTCTTTAATTTTTTCAACGCCACCCTCGATTTTAAAGGGGTTTGTGCGAGATGAACCTAAAATCGTTCCGCCGCGTGGCAAAATTCCACGAGTTGTTTCAATCGTAAGCGGCATTGTTAAGCCCTCTAAGGGACCTTTCCAACCATCGCGAAAACCGACAAACTCATGTCCATACTCTTTAACACCCTTACGGACAACGGCGCGAATAACTGCATTTAACCCAGGGCAATCTCCGCCACCTGTAAGCACACCAATACGCATATTTAACTCCACTACCAAAGAGACATTGATGAAGGGCTGCGTCAATCATTATCGCCCTACCTGTGGTCAACGCTGACTAGGACAGTCTAGCCTTGCGCCATGGCTAATCGACAACTCATCGCCGGCGTGGACTCTTCGACCCAGTCTGTAAAGGTCGTAATTCGTGATGCCACTACTGGAGAGTTGTTACGAGAGGGTCGCGCCCCACACCCAGATGGAACGCAGATAGATCCAGCCCTTTGGAAAACCGCTCTCGATCACGCAATACATGAAGCGGGTGGAATTGCCGACCTTTCTGCAATCTCCATCGCAGCTCAGCAGCATGGAATGGTTGCATTAGATCTCAACGGCCAGGTTATACGTCCAGCTATTTTATGGAATGACACGCGTTCGGCACAAGCTGCCCTCGATTTAAATCGAGAAGAGGGTGGAAATTCAGAGATCGCTCGAAAAGTAGGTTCGCTCTTAGTCGCCTCTTTCACCGCCACCAAACTACGTTGGATGGCAGATAATGAACCAAATAACGCCGCCAACACTGCCGCTATCGCACTTCCTCATGATTGGCTCTCATGGCAATTACAAGGTGGTAAAGATCTAACTACTCTCTTCACGGATCGAAGTGATGCCTCTGGTACTGGATATTTCGATCCAACTACATCGCATTACCGCGAAGATATTGTGCGGCTTGCACTTCGCCATGATTCAGAAATAACTCTGCCACGAATAATTCCGCCTAATGAATTCGGTGGAACATCTATATCAGGCATCCCTATCGCCGCAGGTCTTGGTGACAACGCCGGCGCTGCTCTTGGAGTGCAAGCCCAAAGAGGTGATGTTGTTATATCACTTGGAACAAGTGGTACTGCTTTTGCAGTATCGGATACAGCAACACATGATCCAAGTGGCGCAGTCGCAGGTTTTGCCGATGCAACTGGACGCTTTTTACCTCTAGTCTGCACACTTAATGCGGCTCGAATCTTAGATGCGGCAACGAGAATTTTAGGAATATCCCATAATGATGTGGGTCAATTAGCAATGACATCAAAGCCAGGTGCCAATGGCTTAACGCTCTTGCCTTATTTTGAAGGTGAGCGCACACCTAATCGCCCTCATGCAAAAGGTGTATTTGCTGGAATGAACTCTAAAAATTCAAACCAGGCCGATATTGCACGAGCGATGATTGAAGGAATGTTGTGCGGTTTAACCGATGCCGTCGATGCTCTCATCGCCTTAGGCGTTAGTGTTAATCGAATTTTAATTATTGGTGGAGCGGCAAAAAACCCTGCCATCCCCGTCATTGCAAGTGCATTGATTGGACGTGAAGTTATTGTTCCGCCAACTGGTGAATATGTGGCTAACGGCGCAGCTAAACAAGCTGCATGGGCGCTCTTGGGAGATTTGCCCACATGGGATCTCGGTGAAGTATCACATTTCGAATCGACACCAACTCCAGAAGTCATGGATCGATACCGAATACTTAGGGACAACACTGCGCACTGGGACCACTAACTACGCAGTAACTCGAACACCTTTACCCACGACGATTATTCCACCTTCACTAATAGTAAAACGTTGACGATCGCGTTCTAAATCAACGCCGATTTGGGCACCTGGTTCGACATATACATTTTTATCAAGAATTGCTTTTCGAACTATCGCCCTATCTCCGATGTGCACTGAAGGCATCAAAACCGAACCTTCAATCAGTGAACCTCGCCCTACGCCTACATCATAAGATACAACTGAGTTGTGCAGAATTCCGCCAGAAATAATCGTGCCAGCGCCGACGATTGAATCATGTGCAGCGCCACCTTCACTAAATTTTGCAGGCGGTAATGACGGTGGATTTGTTAACAGTGGCCAGTCACGGTTATAGAGATTAAAGATTGGATGAACTGATACTAGATCCATATGTGCATCGTAATAAGCATCAATTGATCCAACATCGCGCCAATAACCTTTATCTCGCTCGGTTTCACCTGGCACTACATTATGGGCAAAATCATAGACTTTAGCAACACCGTTTTTTGTAAGAAAAGGAATTATGTTTGCACCTAAGTCATGACGCGACTCAATATCTTGCGCATCGATTAAAAGTGTTTCTTCCATGACATCGCGTTTAAAAATGTAATTGCCCATAGATACCAAGCTCAAATCTGGATGTCCGGGCATGGCTGGCGGATCTGATGGCTTTTCATGGAAAGCTTTTATGGTGATTCCATCTTCTGCTAATTCAATAACACCAAACTCGTGGGCCTCTGATCGTGGCATTCGAATAGCTGCAACGGTTACGCCCGCACCAGATTCCACATGCTGTTCAAACATCTGACCTGGATCCATTCGATACACGTGGTCTGCACCGAAAACTAAAACATGCTTTGGATCTTCATCATGGATCAAGTTGAAGTTTTGCAAAATCGCGTCGGCACTTCCCGTATACCAGCGCGGACCCAACCGTTGCTGAGCTGGCACGGGAGTGACGTAATTGCTCAGTAAGGCCGACATGCGCCACGTCGTGGTGATATGCCTATCAAGTGAGTGGGATTTGTACTGCGTAAGTACTGCAATTTTTAACATATTTGCATTTACTAAGTTTGATAAAACAAAGTCAATTAACCTATAGGAGCCACCAAATGGAACTGCAGGTTTAGCTCGATCAGCGGTCAGTGGCATTAAACGCTTGCCTTCACCACCAGCAAGGACTATCCCAAGCGGTAGTTTCAGGTTTGCCATGCGCTAACGATAGCCTGTGCCTCTTAGCCAGGGTAGGGGAACGTGATGAAGAGATTGAAAATTGCACTTGTTACTAAAGAGTGGCCACCTGCTATTTATGGCGGTGCCGGTGTACATGTTGTAGAACTCACTCAAGCCCTTCGTGCAGTTGATGGAACCACTGTTGATGTTCACTGCTTTGGCGGTCCTCGCGAAGATGCCTTTGGTTACTCAACCCCATCGGAATTTAACGATGCAAACCCTGCCGTTCAAGCCCTCGCCACGGATCTAGAGATTGCATCTCACTTAGCTGGAGTCGATGTTGTTCATTCACATACCTGGTATGCCAATATGGCCGGGCATATCGCCGCCCTGCAGTACACAATTCCTCATATTGTCAGCGCTCATTCACTGGAACCATTACGACCCTGGAAATCCGAACAATTAGGTGGAGGTTATGCAATCTCTTCTTGGGCCGAAAAAACCGCCTTTGAATCCGCGGCGGCAATTATTGCTGTCAGCGATGGAATGCGCGCCGATGTTCTGGCCGCTTATCCAACAATTGATCCGAACAAAGTTGTCACGATTCGAAATGGCATTGATACAACAAGGTTTGCGCCCAATCACGATAGTTCAGTGGCCGCGAAATTTGGCGTGAGCGGAAAATATGCAATTTTCGTAGGTCGAATCACCCGTCAAAAGGGTTTGGCACATCTTTTGCGCGCTTGGAAGAATGTTCCAGATGAGTACGGATTGGTTTTGGCAGCGGGAAGCCCTGATGAAGCTGGAATAGGAAATGAAGTCGCTGAACTAATTGCGGAGCTACAAAAAACGCGTACAAATATCTGGTGGATCAAAGAAATGTTGCCCCATAAAGAGTTAACGGCAATGTTAACCGGCGCAGATCTCTTTATCTGCCCCTCGGTTTACGAACCACTTGGAATTGTGAACTTAGAGGCGATGGCATGTGAAACGGCCGTCCTTGCATCTCGTGTCGGTGGAATTCCTGAAGTTGTAGCGCACAAAGTGACCGGCGAACTCGTTGATTATATTGGCGATGCAGTGACATTCGAAAAATCTCTCAGTGAATCAATTACTCGTTTAATGTCGCAACCAGAACTTCTTGAAAAGTATGGGGCGGCTGGACGAATGCGAACCGTGAATGAGTTTGGTTGGGATGAAGTCGCGGCCGCGACAGTCGCCCTTTATCGACGTGTGCTTGATTAAATGACGCGTAAATCCTGGATCCAATTTAGCATAGTCGGTGTTTTATGGGGAATCCCATATCTATTAATGAAGGTCGCAGTTGCCGATATCCCGCCAGCCTTAATTGTTGCCGGCCGAACACTCATTGGCGCAGCGATATTAATTCCCATTGCAATTCATAAAAAAACCATTATGGATGCAGTGCGTGGAATTAAATATGTTTTGCCCTATGCATTTCTTGAAATGGTTGGACCTTGGATTCTCATAACCAGTGCTGAAAAAGAGATCTCATCCGGATTAGCTGGACTACTCGTTGCTACTGTTCCCATTTTTGCAACGATTTTCACATCGATGCGTGGTGATCATTCGGTATGGCAACCCAAACGCATCTTTGGTTTAGTCGTTGGATTTATCGGAATAATTGCGCTCGTCGGAATTGAATCAATTACTGGAAACAGTAATCCAAAGGCCATCGCAATGGTCATTTTGGCATCAATTCTTTATGCATATGCCGTTTTAATGGTGACATCCAATCTTCCAGGCGTTGATGGCGTGGCTATAAACGGCTTGGCCATGGCGATTACCGCAATCTTCTACTTGCCAATCGCCATTGCAGTGTGGCCAAGTAATCCAGTCTCATTCAATGCCATTGCATCGTTGATTGCCCTTGGCGTCTTTTCCACCGCAATTGCATTCATGCTCTTCTTCATAGTTATTGCCGAAATTGGTCCCGCCCGCGGCTCACTGACGACCTATGTAAATACAGCCGTAGCCGTTGTTCTTGGAATCATTATCTTGAATGAGCCGATAACTCTTGGAATTATTGTTGGGCTACCGCTGGTTTTACTCGGCTCTTACTTAGCTAGCCGTAAATCCAAACTAGTTGTTATCGCCGAAGCCTAAACGCTCGAGAAGCTTTGGATCGCGCTGCCACTCTTTTGAAACTTTAATATGTAATCCTAAGAAAATCTTGGCTTCCAGTGCGCGTTCAATATCTGCCCGTGCGCGAATACCAATCTCCTTTAGTCGGGTGCCTTGATGACCCAATAAAATGGCGCGTTGTGTATCTCGCTCAACATGGATCGTTGCGTGAACGTCATAGAAGGGCCGCGAACCTTTTTCTTCTCGCTCGCCAAACTCATCAATCGTCACCATTATTGAATGGGGTAGTTCTTCGCGCACATCTTGAAGCGCGGCTTCACGGATGAATTCACAGATTAACTGTTCAATGGCTTGATCACTCGTTGTTCCCGCTGGGTAATATGCTGGACCCACTGGAAGATTGTTTCCTATAAGTGAGTTTAATAAATCAATTTGATTGTGAATCGCCGCAGATACGGGAATGATTTCATCCCACACAAAACCCTGTGCAAGGGCCATGATCCCAACAAGGCGAATCGCTAGCTTATCTTTAGAAATTAAATCAGTTTTAGTGATGACGGCAAACTTTTTAGCTCGTGGATGTTTTGCAATCTCAGCAGAGATAAATAAGTCGCCAGCACCTGACGTTTCATCGGCTGGAATACACATAATGATGACATCAACTGAGTCCATGCTTTGATCAACGACTGCATTGAGACGATGCCCTAAAAGCGTTTTAGGCTTATGGACTCCGGGAGTATCTACAAGTACGGCTTGAAAATCCGGACCATGGACGATGCCTCGAATTGCGCTTCGAGTCGTGTTGGGATGATGCGAGGTAATTGCAATCTTGCTACCGACTAAAGCGTTAATAAGCGTAGATTTTCCGACGTTTGGGCGGCCAATAATGGCAACGAAGCCCGAACGATGTTCACTCATGCGCCTATTCTCTCATCTATTGGCACCAACAAACTCCACAGCATCTGCAACTGAAGTAACGATCTCAGCTGCTCGCTCTCCGATTAATCGATGACATCCCTCACTGGTCGGTGAGTTAATCGGACCAGGAATAGCCATTACTGGTCGCAGTAACTCCGCTGCATCGCGTGCGGTGCGAAGTGATCCACTTCTAAAGGCTGCCTCCACAACTAGCGTTGCCTGAGATAGCGCTGCAATTAATCGATTGCGAGTTAAAAACCGTGCGGGTAGAGCAGGATGCCCAGGCATTACTTCGCTAACGATTGCGCCAGATTCACAGATTTCAGCGAATAAGCGCGAATTACCTGCCGGATAATTAATATCGATTCCAGATGCAATGACTGCAACAGTGACGCCTTCTGCGATGAGTGCTCCTTTATGTGCGAAAGTATCAATGCCATATGCCCCGCCACTAACTATCGCCCATTCGCGATCAACAAAGCCGGCGGCAAAATCTCCTGCGATACGTGCGCCATAGTTTGTTGGATTTCGCGTGCCAACAATTGCTAACGACTGCATCGATAGAGCCGCCAAATTTCCTTTAGCAATGAGTGCGATGGGTGGTGCGATTAAATCATCAACTAAAGAGGGCCACATAGTATCACCCGGCATTAACAACTCAGAATTGGCATTTTCAACTGCCATACATACTTGATCGGCAGACGTTGCTTTAATCGAAGCAATAAGCGTGCTGTATTTAATAACGTCATAGCCACCGGCAAGTAATCTTTCTACTGTTCTAAGTGCGCCTTGTGAGAAAATCTCCTGAGCCCAAAAAGGATGCCCTCCCTCAATTGCGCTAAAGAGAATCGCTCGGGCTTCGCGTTCCTTCATATTTCGACTCCCCCGCGCATCGAATGCGCCTGTTTTACATCGGTAAGTGTTGGAATATCGTGCCCATGTAAATCGGCCAATGTCCAAGCAGTCCGTGCGATTTTGTGCAGACCGCGGGCAGTAATCTGTTCCCTCTCGAGCTCATCATGTAAGAAATTCATTGCTGCACGCTCTGGCTGAAAAACTGTTCGCAATGAACGCGCAGGAATCTGTGAGTTCAAGCTGTATCCAAGCCCTGCAAATCTCTGCTCTGCTATCGCTCGCGCTGCGATAACTCGGCTGCGAATCGCCTCGCTCGTTTCACCCAATTCAACTCGCGCCATATCGACGCGCCCAACTGGATCAACGTGGACTCGTAAATCGATTCGATCCATCAATGGACCGGAAAGTTTTCCTAAATAGCGCCGGACTTGTTGGGATGTACAGATGCAGTTACGACCACGACCGCTGAACTTTCCGCATGGGCATGGATTTGCTGCCAGAACTAAAAGGAACTGTGCAGGAAAAGTTACATTTCCTATACTGCGTGCAATCGTTATTGTCCCTGCCTCTAAGGGTTGGCGAAGAGAATCTAATACACCAGATGGACACTCTGGTGCCTCATCAATGAATAAAACACCGTGATGGGCAAGTGAACATGCGCCAGGTTTAATCGCATGTGCACCTCCCCCAACCATTGCAACACGAGTCGTAGTGTGATGAGGAGAAACAATAGGCGCGATCAGTGAGGTTGGAGATCTCGTTGCAAAGCCTGCCGCCAATGAATGAACGGCCGTAACCTCTAAGGCCTGAGCGATATTTAACGCCGGCATAATTGTAGGAATTCTTTCGGCGATCATAGTTTTACCGGCCCCAGGTGGGCCGATCAATAAAATATGGTGTCCCCCAGTTGCCGCGATTTCTGCAGCCAACCGCGCCTCCGGCTGGCCAGCAACATCGGCAAAATCCAAACGTTCATCGCTCTGACTCCATTGATAATCAATCTCTTGGGCAATATCGCGCTCTCCAGTTCGTAGCCAGCGCAGAACGCTCTTTAAATGCTCCATCGCAACTATCTGCATTCCCTGCATCAATCCAGCCTCCGCCGTATTTGCTAGCGGAACAACTGCAGTGGTGATTCCTGATTTGTATGCAGCCATTAATGCAGGTAAAACTCCGCGGACAGAACGAATACGTCCATCGAGTGAGAGCTCGCCAAGAAATACAACGCTAGTAATGCGTTCAGGAGGAATAGTTTCGTGAGCTGAAAGAATTGCAATGCAGATCGCTAAATCAAAGCCTGACCCACTTTTAGGTAACCATGCAGGAGAGAGCGAAACAGTTACTTTTCGATTGGGCCAAATTTCGCCACAATTCACCATTGCTGCCCGCACACGTTCTCGGGATTCAGTGAGCGCGGCATCGGGCAATCCGAGTAGAGAGTAAGCCGGCAGACCGTCGGCAATATCGACTTCTACGGTAACTAGATGGCCATCTAGGCCAAGGAGTGCAACCGATGTAGTCAGGGCAAGACTCATAATAAATTTGCTCTGTATTCAATCGAATACGAACCATCCGGGGCAATTAAAACTGCCGCGACATCGATCTGGTATTCGCACCCCAGACAGCCATGCGTTGCCAACCAACCAAGGGCCAACCGCTGCATACGGTGGGCTTTATCGCGATTAATAGCTTCAAATGGGTGGCCAAAGGCCAAAGAGGAACGCGTCTTAACTTCAATGAAAGCAAAGACACCCGATGGTTGTAGTGCAATGATGTCGATTTCACCCTCGCGAATTCGCCAGTTGCGCTCGATGATTTCGGCGTTTTTAGCGGTTAAATACTGGGTAACAACTTCTTCGCCATAAGCGCCTGTACGTTGATTATTTTTTGTTTGCATAACCGGTGACGATAAATACTCACCCTGACAAATCCGCTCGATAAAGATTAACTTGTGGATGAACTCATATTGACTTTTTCGTGAGAAATCCTCAGGCCTAAAATGGAAATTTTTTACGAGTTATGTTGCTTATTCAAGTAAAGATAGAGCGTGGGAACGCTATGGACAGACCTCGGAGTCTTACCATGAGACCGAACTTCGCACGGCATATTTAGGAGTGTAGCCAATGGAAATAAGTGTGACCTTCATATCAGCGCTAACAGTTGCCATAATCGGTCTTTTTGGCCAATTCTGGATAAGCAACCGAAAGTTTATTCCGACCATACGAGAAGAACGAGCGAAAGTTTACGCAGATTTCCTCTCCGCGTCTTTAATCGGAATGAGGGCTTCAATTATGATGAACGATTTAAACGAACGCAGAAAAGTGAAAGCAACTCCAATTTCGGTAGAGGATCGCAAGATGCACGATTACTTACTCGATGAGCAAATCCGTTACGACGATCAAATAAACGCCACCTATGCCTGCATGCAAATCATGTCGCCAAAGAAAATCTCGAAGATTGGAGATCAACTAAACAAGACTATAAAGGGCTATTCGGAGGAGAATAAAACCAAAGAAGAAATGTCTGCCGCTTACGGCAAATTTGTTCAAATTGTCCACGAGGATCTTGAATCGTTGCAGGCGCAATCTGTCAGTTTACGGTCAATCTTCTCAAACAAGATCAAAGAGATTTGAGTTTTCGCAGCAACCGTTCCTTCGATTCCTTCTAGATACCTTAAGACAAGGCTTTGTTCTTTCCTGCGAAAGAACTAAAGCAAGGGGAAGTTCCAGAGACCATGCCGTACTATACAAAATTCCCCGCCGCGACCCACTGATGGGGATAGTGGCGGCATGTAGGGCATCCGCCTGAAATGTCTTTCGGACGTTCAAATTAAAAACGCATCAATTGGTCTTAGGCGTTTTACTTTCTCTAGCTCTTGCCACTTCTGCGGGAACCTCATAATGCAAATAGAGGATTTGCTTCGTTAATTCAGAAATGGATTCTGCTCTTTCCTTTGAAACTGGATCATAATCTTCCGAATGAGCCCCAGCATTGCCTTCGGTTCGGATCAAATCAGCCCAATCGCCGATTAAGCCGTGAAGATCTCCCTCATCGATCATCACCTTCAATTTTTCATGGAGATTCGGCTGACCTTTGGCCCTGTCTGAACCTTTATTCTTTACAAAGAGCGCAAGTGCATTTCTACACATCACAACGGTTGCCCGAAAAGCGGCAACCGAAATACATCTTTGCGACTCTTCATAACATGATGCAACGTCCTCTGGAATGGAATCATCAAGGGCACGAGAACCTAGAGGAGGATAATAAAAGAAAGGTTCCCCATTCTCATGACCTTTTCTCGGAGTTACTGAATCAATCGAAATCGTCATGACGATTTGGTTGCAACCAAGGCATTTCAGAAAAGAAGCCTGTTCAAAGGTTTCATTAAACATCCTGCCATATCCTGACAACTGCAGATCGCTATAAACGGTAAACTGAGAAGAATATCCGCATCGAGTGCATGTGCCTTGGGGCGAAAGCACTGATGGTAATTTGTTGGAGTTTTTGACCATGCCAAACTATGGCATAGGAGCCTGACAGTCTCCACAGACAAGGCCTTTTTCTTGGATGCCCAAGAAGCAAGGCAAAGGGAAGTTCCAAACGCTAGGCCTGTCGAAGGTTCGCAACGACATGGCGATAACTGATGAGGATATTAACGACTTATAGGGAAGCCAGACGCTCACACTCCGTATGGAGAACTCCGAATATATTTCAGAGTTTCTGGATGTATTCCGTGTCGTTCTTGTGCCCCAGAGAACATGGCCCCGACTTCTCCGTGAAGGACCGACCGCTCCCCATACTTCAGGATTTTGATTGAGAAGGAATTTACAGGCGTGAGAAGATAAATACTCACCCTGACAAAAGAGTTAGCTATGAAATTAATTGTCGATGAGGGCGGCAATATTTGAAAATGAACGGCGGTGTTCTATGCACACCCCATGAGCATTGAGTGCAGCGGTGTGGCCGGCGGTGATATAGCCCTTGTGACGTGCAAATCCATAGTCAGGGAAATGAGTATCCATCTGGCGCATAATCCGATCCCTCGTCACTTTAGCGATGATAGATGCGGCGCTAATTGATACGACAACTTGATCGCCTTTCCATACTGCTAAGTTCGGTAGAGCAAGTCCGTCGATAGAGTAACCATCGGTTAATACATATGCAGGCGTTTGATCTAAACCATGAACGGCACGTCGCATTCCATCGAGATTTGCTGCATGGACTCCACGCTTATCTATTTCATGTGCTGGAACAATCACGACGCTAATCGATGCTGCAATCGAAGTAATTATTTCAAATAACTCTTCGCGTTTACTCTCTGATATTTCCTTTGAATCTCGAACTGCAAACAACTCTGGAGCAAATGGATCAACCAAAATTACCGCTGCGATAACAAGTGGGCCTGCACATGCGCCGCGTCCTGCCTCATCTACACCTGCAATCGGTGCGATACCTGCATTGATGAGCCCTTGCTCAATCACTTTCACTAAAGACTACTTAACAACGTCTATCTGTGGAATATAGGCTGCATTTTTTAACGGCCAGATAACTGCAAAGACTCTGCCAGTTACGCGAGATAAAGGGACCATTCCTTTATTGATGTCATCTTGATGGAAGCGTGAATCGGCACTTGCCCCACGGTGATCACCCATTACCCAAATCTTGTTTTTTGGAACCGTGACATCGAAATTCATATCACTTGGAACATTTCCGCCATAAATATATGGCTCGGTAATTGGCGTTCCATTGACCGTTAAAAGGCCATCTTTTGTGCAACAGACAACATGATCACCGGCAACGCCAATTACGCGTTTAACTAAATATTGCTTTGCAGGATTTGGAAGAATTCCGACTGCCACTAATCCTGTTTTGATTTTCGCAATAATTGGGGAAGATGAGCTATCGCTCGCCTCTGGCAACCAATTAGCGGGATCTCTAAACACGACTACATCGCCGCGCGAAATATTTTTAGATATAAATGGAAGCCGATTAACGGCAACACGATCTTGAATCTGTAAAGTATTTTCCATAGAACCCGAAGGGATATAGAAAAATTGCACTAGAAAAGTCTTAACTAAAAGCGAGACTACAAGTGCAACAACAACAAGGAAAGGGAGCTCTCGAAATATTGAGCCCTTACGGCGCATTAGTTGGGAGCTTTAAGCTTGTGGAGTTTCGTCAGCTGGAACCTCGGACACAGCTTCGACTGCAATCGCTTCGGACACAGCTGGAACCTCGGACACCGCTTCGACTGCAATTGGCTCGGACACCACTGGAGTTTCAACCACTGGCGTTTCAACCACTACGTCTGAAGTCGTAACTTGAGCTGGAACCTCGGACACCTCAACGGAGGCAACCGGTTCGGACACAACTGGGGTTGAAAGAATTCCATCGCCGTACCCTTCAATGCCATCGCGCTTTTCGCGAATCTTTGCAGCCTTACCGCGAAGATCGCGAAGGTAATACAGCTTGGCGCGACGAACATCGCCTTTCTTAACAAGCTCAATCTTTTCGATAACAGGTGTGTGAACCGGGAAAGTACGCTCTACCCCGACACCGTAAGAAACTTTACGAACTGTGAAAGTCTCACGGACTCCATCACCCTGGCGTCGCATAACAATTCCCTGGAAAACCTGAAGGCGGCTCTTGCTACCTTCGATAACACGTACATGGATCTTGAGTTCATCTCCGGCGCGAAACTGAGGAATGTCATGGCGCAGGGATGCTGCATCTACGGCGTCAAGGATGTTCATCTACGTACCTTTTTCTCTTTGCTGATAAAAGCACTCGCTGTGGCGGTGCAGACTGCGTATCCTGCCATAAAAGGGGCTCTGAGCGTAAATCGAGTCCGAGCTACTCCGGAATCGCGCGTGAAATCTGCTCGAAAAGTTCAGGACCGGCGGCGATAGTTAGCTCCATTCCACGCCAGACCTGAACGCTGACAACGGCCCCAGCCTCACGGGCTATCAATGAGCCAGCGGCCAAATCCCATTCCTTGAGGCCCGTTTCGATGTATCCATCAACCATTCCGCTTGCTACGCAACATAGATCTGTAGCCGCTGCTCCCATCCGGCGAATATCTCGGATTTTAGGAATTAATTGATCAATAATCTCAATCTGATTCTCGCGATCCTTTACTTCGTAAGCAAAACCGGTAGCTATGAGAGCTTTATCTAACTCAACTGGGTTGTTGCACTCAATCTTTTTATGATTGAGAAATGCTCCGCCTCCCCTAACGGCGTGCCAGGTTGAATTAAAGGTTGGAGAGTGAACAACTCCAACTAAAACTCCCTGTGAATCTTTTACTCCAATGCTGATATTCCAACCCGGAAGTCCATAGAAGTAATTAACAGTTCCATCAATCGGATCTATCACCCATGTAAAGCCGCTGGTTCCTTCGCGATCCGCACCTTCTTCGCCGATGATTCCATCATTGGGACGTGCGCTAAGAATTGCTTCAACTATTAATTTTTCACTTGCATGATCCATCTGAGTTGCGATATCAATTGCCGTGGATTTAACAGTTAAATCCCATGAGGCAGGGCGATTCATGAGCAGCTCTCCGGCCTGGCGTGCGATTGTTAACGCTAGTTCGAGAATCTGATTTTCATTGCTCATGCCGACCAGTCTAACCCTGCCATAGACTGCCTACTATGTTCTCGGCATATTCGACGTTGGCACGAAGCCCTGGTGCGATGAAATTTTCTCTTTTCGGTCTCATCGGACGGATGCCGATCTCGATGGACTCGCTCGCACTTATATTTATTGTGGTTGCTGCTAGCGATTCTTATGCTCTAGCCGGTGCTTTGAGTGCCACGGCTGCGATAACGATGTCGATAGCGATGCCTTACTGGTCTGGTGTCGCTGATCGAATCGGACAGCGGGCCGTACTGATTAGAGTTTTTCCGCTCAAAGTTATAGGTATCGGAGTTTTTATTGCTCTGGTCTACAGCGATGCACCGAAGTGGAGTTGGTTTGCCTCGATAATCTTTGCAGAGGCAAGCTCAATTAATCTAGGTGGTTTAGTTCGACGTCGATGGTTATATGTGCTCGGCGCTGATACATCATCAATGAACGAGGGTCAAAAAGATAGACATACCGTCAATGCCGCTTACTCACTAGAAGCCCTCAATGATGAGTTTGTATTTATAGTTGGCCCGATTATCGCTACCGCCTGCGCAACGTCGATAGATCCATCGGCAGGTTTACTTGCCGGACTTGCCTTTCTCTCTATCGGAATGCCAGTTTTTGCCAGTCTTCGAGCAACTGAACCTCCACCATCTCCGCGCATCGGGACGATACGTCCTCCAGCTGCGATGAGGAGCAAGGCTCTACAGTCCGTTGTGATTCCGACCGTGTTCGTGGGCGGCTTTTTTGGCGCTGTTGCAATTGTCACTGTCGCCTTCACTACAGAATTGGGGCGTTCTTCTGCCTCGGGGATTCTTTTAGCGATATGGGCATGTGGCAGCGCAGTGGCAGCTGTGATAAATGGTTTAGTGAAATGGAAGATCTCTCACGCGGCACGCTTTTTAATTTTCTTAATCTCACTGACTCTCTTAGCGGTGCCATTTCTTTTTGCTCAATCTATTCTGGCTCTTGCAATAGCTCTCTTCTTTAATGGTCTTGCAGTAGCTCCTCTCATTATTAACGCATATAGCGTGGCTGAAACATCGCTTCCTCCCGATCAAATAACACAGGCCCTGAGTTGGGTTGTCGCAGGCATGCCGGTGGGTGGGGCTCTTGCCAGCGCGATTTCTGGTTGGAGTATCGATCGATATGGGGCGCAGATTTCTTTTTGGGTTCCCATAGGATTCTTAATAGCCGCGCTTCTAGCCACGCTGCCTTACTTCACCACATATAAGGCGCTCATCAGTTATTCTTCCAAACATGACTGAACTGCGATTCATCGGCAAGAGCGATGAGGGTACCCATCTACATCTGCAAGATGGTGATGGCAACGAGTTCACGGTGGGTCTAACAGAGTCCTTGCGCGCCTCGGTTAATCAGCCGCACCTGATGTCGGTACCCGAACAAGCAAGTGAAACTATTTCTATAAAAGATATTCAACGCCGATTGCGATCCGGTGAACTGCCAGAGGTTTTGGCGCGTGAAAACAATGTGAGTCTCGAAAAGATTGAACGTTTCTCCGGTCCAATTTTGCAAGAGCGTATTTACATTATTGATCAAGCACAACAGATTCCCGTACGCAAAGAGGGTGGACGCGAAGCCGTGACTCTACTTGGGGTAGTTCTCTCTCGCCTTGCCCCACGAAATATCGATCTCTCTGATCTTTCATGGCTGACATGGCGACATGAGGATGGAACATGGAGTATCGAACTTCACTATCCTCACACAAGTGGACGCGGAGTTGCACAGTGGAGTTTTGACCCGACGCGTCGACTCATTGCATCCCTTGATGAAAATGCTCGATGGATGATGGGAGATGAACCAGCTCCGCGACCAACACACTTATCTTCTCCAGGGCTTGTGTACTCAGAATCAAATCATCCATCAATGCGCGAGACAACAAACTTCGAATCAGAAGTCCCGCGGCTTGCAGTAATCCGCGAAGCTCCAGATGATGATGCAACGCGAGATGGAGTTACTGCGCGTGCGAAAGTTCCAAGCTGGGATGAAATAATGTTTGGAATTAAGCCAACTGAGGATCAGTAACACTCAGCGATGATTGTAGATTCAGCTCTTTATCAAAACGGCATCCGCGTTAACGGTCCTGATGACATCTCCGACTTAGTCGACATGGCCCGTAGTTCTGGTGGATTTGTTTGGCTAGGTCTTGCCGAACCTACGCATAACGAGTTCGAACATGTCGTCGGAGAACTTAACTTTCATCCACTTGCAGTTGAAGATGCCATACATGCTCAACAGAGGCCAAAGATTGAAGAGTATGAGGGTTTAACTTTCTTCACTTTAAAGACCGTTTTTTACAACGAGGCAAATAGTGCAATTTCTACTGGCGATTTAATCTGCTTTATAGAAAAAGATTTCATAGTAATTGTGCGCCATGGCGAAGGTACTCCATTAGTTAAAGTCCGACATGATTTAGAGGCAAAACCTGAGTTCTTAAAGTTAGGACCTTATGCTGTATTGCATGCCGTTGTTGACCGCGTAATCGATGAATATACAGAGATTGCAACTGAGCTCGAAAACGATGTCATTAACTTAGAAACCAAAGTATTTGGTGGCAAACGTCAGACTTTTTCTCAAGAGATTTACTTTCTCAAACGCGAACTCATTGAGTATCGACATGCAATAGAGCCGCTGGTTATGCCACTTCAGAAATTAGTATCTGCAACTTACGCGCAAACACCTGAACCATTAAAACCCTTTTTTAGAGACACTCTTGATCACTTACAGCGTGCCTGCGAGCATGCATCCGGTATGGACTCACTATTGACTACTGCGCTACAGGCCGATCTGGCCCACGTCCAAGTGCGCCAAAATGAGGATGTTCGAAAGATTTCGGCCTGGGTTGCCTTGGCTGCCGCCCCAACAATGGTCGCTGGAATTTACGGAATGAATTTTGAATTCATGCCTGAGCTCGGTTGGAAGTTTGGATATCCATTAGTGCTCGGAGTTGTTACTGCACTCAGTTCATTTTTGTTCTACAAGTTTAGAAAAGCCGATTGGCTCTAAACTT
>CAYHOY010000010.1:0-61375 GCA_964358665.1 uncultured Candidatus Planktophila sp.
GCAGATAACGTTGGAGATAACGTCGGAGATTGCGCCGGAATGGCCGCAGACTTGTTCGAGTCATATGCCGTAACTCTCGTGGCAGCACTGATTCTCGGTAAAGCCGCTTTCGGTGATGCCGGACTTATCTATCCATTAATAGTCCCGGCAATCGGAACTGTCACTGCGGTAATCGGAATCTTCTTAACGAAGCTTCGCAGCACAGATAAATCAGCGATGACCGCAATAAATCGTTCGTTCTTTATTTCAGCCATTATTAGTGCAGGCTTAACTGCGCTCGCAACATTTACATACCTTCCATCTGATTTCAAACTACTAACAGGTTTAACTCCAGAGGCAGTGACCGCGGCCGGCAATACAAACCCTCGAGTTCTAGCAATCGGTGCGGTATTAATCGGTATCGCACTTGCTGCAGCAATTCAGGTACTCACTGGATACTTCACAGAGACAGGTAAACGTCCAGTAAATGATGTTGCCGCTTCCTCTGAAACAGGCGCAGCAACCGTGATTTTGGCTGGTATTTCAGTTGGTTTTGAATCAGCTGTTTACAGTGCAATCTTGATCGCAACTGCAGTATTCGGAGCCTTCTTGCTTGGCGGTGGAAGTATTGTTCTCTCACTTCTTGCAATCGCACTCGCTGGTACAGGTTTATTAACAACTGTTGGCGTAATCGTGGCCATGGATACGTTCGGTCCAATTTCAGATAATGCACAAGGTATCGCTGAAATGTCTGGCGATGTCGAGGGCGAAGGCTCAAAGATTCTTACATCTCTTGACGCTGTAGGTAACACAACTAAGGCGATCACCAAGGGAATTGCAATCGCAACTGCAGTTCTTGCAGCTACTGCTCTGTTCGGTGCTTTCACCGATGCAATCAAACAAGCGGTCATTGATGCTGGACAAAAGACTGCCGATCTTGCACTTCAGTACCAAGGAGTTCTCGATGTCGCTAACCCACGCAACTTAGTCGGTTTAATTATCGGCGCAGCAGTCGTCTTCTTGTTCTCAGGTCTTGCAGTCAATGCAGTATCTCGAGCAGCCGGCGCAGTTGTTGTTGAAGTTCGTAAGCAGTTCATCGAACACCCTGGAATCATGAAGGGTACAGAAAAGCCTGACTACGGTCGTGTTGTGGATATCTGTACTCGCGACTCACTACGCGAATTAGCAACTCCAGGTCTGCTTGCAGTCATGGCACCTATCGCAGTTGGCTTCGGCCTTGGCGTTGGCGCACTTGGTGCATACCTCGCCGGTGCAATCGGTACGGGAACTCTGATGGCAGTCTTTCTTTCTAACTCAGGCGGTGCTTGGGATAACGCGAAGAAGATGGTTGAAGATGGACATCACGGCGGAAAGAACTCTGATGCACATGCTGCAACGATTATCGGTGACACTGTTGGAGATCCTTTCAAGGACACTGCAGGCCCAGCGATTAACCCACTGATTAAGGTAATGAACTTAGTTGGACTGCTCATTACTCCAGCGATCGTCTCTCTAGCCCTCGGCGGAAGCACAACCACCAGCACGTTGATCGGCATCGGAGCAACCCTTGTCATCATCGCTGCTTTGATTCGCAACCGTCGCCAAGCAACAGCGATTTTCGCCTAACGTACTGCCCACTTCCCACATAGGACTACATGGCAAAAGTAAAGACTGACCTGATTAAGTTGGTGATTGTCGAATCACCGGCAAAGGCCAGGAAGATTGGCGCCTACCTCGGCGACGGCTACGTCGTCGAGGCTAGCGTCGGTCACATCCGTGATCTCCCTCAGCGTGCTGCCGATATTCCAAAAGAGTATAAAAAGATTGCATGGGCTAAAGAGGGCGTCGATATCGAAAACGATTTCGCACCCCTATATGTCATTAACCCAGATAAGCGTGCCAAAGTCGCCGAGTTAAAAGAATTAATGAAGAACGCTGAAGAGTTAATTCTGGCAACGGATGAAGATCGCGAAGGCGAAGCTATCGCTTGGCACCTCGTTGAGGTTCTGCAACCCAAGGTGCCGATTAAGCGCATGGTCTTTAACGAGATCACTAAAGAGGCGATTCAATCGGCCGTTGAAAATACACGCGACCTGGATTATCACTTAATCGATGCGCAAGAGACTCGCCGGGTCCTTGATCGTTTATTTGGATATCGACTTTCTCCAGTGTTGTGGAAAAAAGTTATGCCGCGTATTTCAGCTGGACGTGTGCAATCTGTTGCGACGCGTTTAATCGTTGAAAAAGAGCGCGAACGCATGGCCTTCATCTCATCGGGTTGGTGGGATTTAGCGGCCGTCACTTCGCTCGGCTTTAATGCACGTTTGTTAGAAGTTGACGGCAAGAGAGTTGCAGCAACAAGTGACTTTGGCGCCGATGGCGCAGTTAAAGAAAAATCTCTAGCCAACATTTTATTACTCGATGAAACTGGTGCTAAGCAGTTAGTTGACTCACTTAAATCCTCATCCCTCATTGTTAAGTCGATGGAGGAAAGCCCGCGTACTGAGCGCCCTAAACCACCATTTACAACGTCGACAATGCAACAAGACGCCGGTAGCCGACTTGGTTGGGGTGCACAGATAACAATGCGTATCGCACAGCGCTTATATGAAAACGGTTACATCACATATATGCGTACCGATAGCGTGAACTTATCTGCTCAAGCTATCGAAGCGGCGCGAAAGTCCGCAAAAGCGCTCTACGGCGCCGACCATGTTGCAGATAGCCCACGCATATATCAAGGTAAGACTAAAAACGCACAAGAGGCGCATGAAGCTATCCGTCCAGCGGGAGAAACATTTAAAACGCCGGGGGAATTAGCTTCAGAGCTCTCACGCGATGAGTTCGCACTCTATGACTTAATCTGGAAGCGCACCGTTGCATCGCAGATGGCCGATGCGAAAAAACTGCAAATGCGTGTTGATTTTGATGCACAAACAAATGATGGCAAAGCAACTATTTTCCGTGCAAATGGATCGGTGATTACATTTGCGGGCTTCTTAGCTGCATACGATGAAATCAACACTGAAGAAAATAAAGAGGAAGAGAGCGAAGATAAGCGTTTACCTGCGATGGCACTCGGCCAATCCGTTAAAGTCAATGAATACACCTGCGAAGGCCATGAAACAAAGCCCCCAGCCCGTTACACCGAACCAACCTTGGTTAAGAAGTTAGAAGAGCTCGGTATTGGCCGCCCATCAACTTTTGCCTCGATTATTCAAACGATTCAAGATCGTGGCTATGTCTATAAGCGTGGTCGCGCATTAGTGCCAACGTTCCTAGCTTTTTCAGTCACCGGTCTACTTGAAACGCACTTCACAAAGTTAGTTGATTATGAGTTTACTGCCAGCATGGAAGAGGATTTAGACAAGATTGCTACTGGTGAAGCAGGCCGCGTTGATTGGCTGCGGGATTTCTTTTATGGTGTCGATGGTCAACCAGGGCTAAATGAATTATCTGCAGACCTTGGTGTTATCGATGCTCGCGCAACTAACACAATGAACTTATCTGACACGATTGAAATTCGTGTGGGTCGTTACGGTGCATATTTGCAACAGAACTTGCCCGATGAAGAGCGTAAGTTAGCAAATATCCCCGAGTCATTAGCACCCGATGAATTAACCCTTGCAAAAGCGATTGAGTTGTTAGAGGCACCATCAGGTGAGCGCGATTTGGGAATTGATCCCGCAACTGGATTTCCAGTTATTGCAAAGAGTGGACGCTTTGGTCCATACATCACTGAAGTTCTACCCGTTGTTGAACCAGAGCTCACCGCATCAGGCAAAAAGAAACGAAAGAAAGCCGATGCCCCTAAAGCTAAGACTGCATCCCTTCTTTCGACGATGACACTTGATACCGTTACATACGAAGACGCACTGCAACTTCTCTCACTCCCGCGAACTCTGGGAACAAATTCAGCAGGCGATGAGATTACTGTGCAAAACGGACGTTACGGGCCGTACCTAAAGGCGGGCGTTGATAGTCGCACGCTGACATCTGAAGATCAATTATTTTCATTGACTCTCGATGAAGCGTTAGAGATTTATTCAAAACCTAAAGAGCGACGTCGTGGTGTGGCTAAGCCGCCAGTTAAAGAGCTGGGTGTTGATCCAGTCAGCGCAAAACCATTAATTATTAAAGATGGACGATTCGGAATGTATGTCACCGACGGCGAAACAAATGCAACGCTTCGAAGAGGAGACACGGCAGAGGGTATGACACTTGAGCGCGGATTAGAGCTCCTAGCAGGCCGCCGGGCTTGGGAGGCCGAGAACGGTCCTTCACCAAAGAAGAGCCGCAAGAAAGCCGCAGCCAAGCCAAAGAAAGGCGACACCGCACCAACACTCACCAAGAATGTTGTAAAAAAAGCTGGCGCTAAGAAGGCAGCTAAGAAAGCCGCATCAGGAAAAGCGAAAACGAAAAAAACGGAGTAACTACTTCATTCCTGGGGATACAACATTAATCCCAAGCAATTTAGCATTAGCAATCATCTGTTTGTCATAGGTGATAAGCCCCTCGATACTTCCCTCCAAGCTCATTACCGTTGCAATATGAATTGCATCTAAAGTGCGCAAAGTGATCTCTGATGAAAAATTTTCAGCCGCCATCAGAATTGGATCGCTGATTGGTAGAAAGTTGATCTTTTCTAACTCAAGATTTACTTCTACTGTTTTTGTGAGTCCCAACCGAGTTACAGTTCTTCGCACTTCAATCTTTGAAAGCCTAGAGGAAGCCGATTGCGAATTAAGAAGTCGCAACAGTTCCGGTCTCTCTTGTTCGTCAAATATAGTTTTAAGGATTGCCGAGCTATCTAGATACCAACTCAATAGCGTTCCTCTGCTCGTAATTCCATTAGAACCTCGGTTGATGTCTTATCTCCTTTAATTTTTATTGGATTCTTCGTTGGCTGCCAATTGGGATTCTTCGCAGGAATAATCAAACCAGCCTCGATGTATTCTTCGTACAAGGATTTTTTAATTGGCACCAATCGGGCCACTGGGACTCCGTGTTCAGTTATCTCAACAACAGTTCCATTTTTAACCTGATTTAAAATTTGCGAAGCAGATTGACGTAATTCGCGCACACCACATGATGTGCGTAACGGATTTAACGAACTGTTCTTGGTCGCAACCTTTTTCTTTGCTACTGTTTTTTTAACAGGGGCCGATTTCTTTGTTTCCGCCTTTTGAGTTTTGTTCGCCGGTGTTGTCATGCCAAATAGTAGCACAAAAGACTGAATGTGCTACACCTAATAAACCCCTTTAAATAAGGGGGTTTGAACCACTATAGGTCGCATCAGTACGCCCCGATAGACTTCACGCCATGTCTAGAACTCTGCCAAACCCTGCCGCACCGGCGCAGGATGAAACGCGCGGAGTTCTGGCGATAAAACCTTTTCGCAAACTCTGGAATTCGATGGTCTTCTCATCGCTTGGTGATTGGCTAGGTTTACTCGCAACTACGGCATTAGCCCAACAACTTTCGGGCGGAGATTATTCAAAGGCCAACTTTGCCATTGCCGGTGTATTTATTGCACGATTATTACCGGCTGTTTTCTTAGGTCCAATTGCCGGTGTGATTGCCGATCGCTTTGATCGTCGTAAATTAATGGTCTCTTGCGATGTTATACGAACCGTCCTTTATATTTCGATTCCAATCGCAAATAATTATTTTTGGTTATATACGGCCATGATTCTTGTCGAATGTGTAACACTCTTCTGGTCACCAGCTAAAGAGGCATCGGTACCTAATTTAGTACCACGCGAAAAATTAGAATCAGCAAACCAAGTCTCACTCTTAGCGGCATACGGAACTGCCCCGATCGCAGCCGCGCTCTTTACGCTTCTATCTCTGTTTACTTCGGCTTTTGTTGCACTTATTCCGGGTTTCAGTGCAACTGGGGTCGAAGTTGCGCTTTACGTTAATGCCGCTAGTTTTGCTTTCGCTGCATTCACAATATTTAATCTAGAGGAGATTCCAAAGGGTGCTGCAGCAAAAAAATCAGCCGAGACTGGAATCTTGAAATCTTTACTTGAAGGTTGGAAGGCGGTCAGCAGTTCGAAAATTATTAGAGGTTTAATCGTAGGAATGGTTGGCGCATTTATTGCAGCCGGTGCGGTTATCGGTTTAGCTCGAACTTTTGTAGGGGATTTGGGTGGCGGTGAAGCCGCCTACGGCGTACTTTTTGGCGCAGTATTTACTGGTTTGGCTGGTGGTATTGCATTTGGTCCTAAAGTTTTTGCACAGTTTTCACGGAGACGGCTATTTGGCGCATCATTAACACTCGCTGGCCTCTTTCTCGTAGTACTCGCGGCTATCCCTAACCTGGTTTTAGCCGTGTTCACTGTCATTGCCCTTGGCGCTTTTAGTGGAATCTCGTGGGTCACAGGCTTCACCATGCTTGGGATGGAGGTCGCCGACGATGTTCGCGGTCGTACCTTTGCCTTCGTTCAGAGCTTGATCCGCGTGGTTTTAGTGGGTGTTCTCGCAATTGCTCCTCTTATTGCGGCGGCAGTAGGGCAGCACACTTTTAAGTTTCAAAATACCCAAATAAGTTACAACGGCGCATCGGTCACAATTCTTATTGCGGGATTAATCGCAGCGCTCATCGGTGCAATTTCATATCGACAGATGAAAGATCGCCCGAATGTTTCTTTATGGTCCGATATTTCAAATGCACTTAAAGGCGAGCTCGGAAGTATTACAGGTGCGCCAACTAAGGGAATCTTTATCGCTCTTGAAGGCGGCGAAGGCATTGGAAAATCTACGCAAGCAGAGTTATTAAAGGCCTGGCTGGAACAAGAGGGCGAAAGCGTCGTGTTATCGCGCGAACCTGGTGGCAGCGATTTAGGTATTGAGATTCGAAAGATTTTGCTCTCTCACTCAACCGGCGATATCAGCCCACGGGCAGAGGCACTCTTGTATGCCGCAGATCGAGCCAACCATGTTTTTGCAGTTATCCGCCCCGCTCTTGCCGCAGGTGATGTTGTTATCAGTGATCGATATTTTGATTCATCGATTGCATATCAAGGTGCAGGCCGAATTTTGGAGCCAGGTGAAGTCGCTCGAATTTCGCGCTGGGCAACTGAATCACTATTTCCAACGTTAACAATAATCATCGACCTACCTGCAGAAATCGGCTTGGCACGTTTACACAGCAAAGATCGTTTGGAATCACAACCTTTAGATTTTCACGAACGTGTTCGACAAGAGTTCATTCAACTCTCACTTCTTGACCCAGAACGGTATTTCGTCGTCGATGGCAATCAATCGATTGACGAAATACATACGGAAATTATCTCTCGCGTCAGCGAGATTCCCGCACTAAAGCGCAACGCCCGCGAAGATAAGGGAGCGCTCTTGCTGCGTCCAATTCGCGCGGTAAATAAAGCGGTTCGCACGACAGCTCAAAGGACTTCCGCTAGTGCAACGAAGGCCGTTAAGAGCAGTACTCAAGCCGTAAGAAAATCAGCTACAAAAGCGGGTAAGAAACCTGTAGCGAAAAAGAAGGTTGCCAAGAAGTGAGCTCAACAACGAGTGTTTACGAGAATTTAGTGGGACAAGAACATGTTGTTGAGATTTTACAAAAAGCAGTAGCGGCAACAAGAGACGGCGATAGCGAAAACGAAGCGGGAATGAATAACCAGATGGTTCATGCCTGGCTCTTTACCGGTCCGCCAGGATCAGGCCGCTCTACGGCCGCTATAGCTTTTGCGCAGGCTCTTGTTTGTCCAGGCGATGGCTGCGGAGTATGCAACGCCTGTCGAAGCGTCGTACATGGAGCCCACCCCGATGTTGAGGTGGTGCGTACTGAGGGATTATCAATCAAGATCGATGAGGTTCGCGAACTTCTAGCTCGCGTTGCTTGGGCGCCTTCGATGGGCGGATGGCGTGTTGTAGTGATGGAAGATGCTGATCGACTTACAGAGTCTGCGGCGAACGCGCTGTTAAAGGCGATTGAGGAGCCTGGCGGTCGCACGGTCTGGCTTTTATGTGCACCGACTCTTCACGATGTTTTGCCGACGATACGTAGCCGATGCCGCCACGTGCAGTTAGTGACACCATCGACTGCCGCCGTTGCACGGGTTCTGGAAAACCGCGATGGAATTAGCCCGACGATGGCTGACTTTGCCGCCCGTGTTAGCCAAGGACATATTGGACGAGCGAAATATTTAGCTAAGAATGAATCAGTGCGCAACACCCGTACCACGATTATGAAACTTCCGCTTACATTAAAAGGAATCTCATCGGCCTTTGCAGCTGCCCAAACGCTCATCGATCTCGCAACGGAAGAGGCACAATCATCGGCTGAAGAGCGTAACCAGAGTGAGATAGATGCTCTATCCCTTGCTTACGGCAAAGGTGCAACTGGCCGCGGTATGGCAAGCGGTGGAAGCAAAGCAATAAAAGATTTAGAGAAAGAACAAAAAACTCGTAGCACACGAATGGTGCGAGATGGCCTGGATGCTGCTCTTTTGGATATTGCATCTTTTTATCGCGATGTTATGTTGGTTCAAGCCGGAAGCGTTGATGCATTAATAAACAAAGAGCTCGAACATCAGATCACCACATATGCTAAAAACACTAAACCTTACACAACGATACAAAAGATCAATGCAATTATGGAGGCACGCACGAACCTGAGCCACAATGCTGCGCCACTACTAACCGTCGAAGCACTGATGTGTGTCCTTGCCCGTTAATCACGAAAAAGGTCCTGCAATTTTAAAATCTAAATGTTCACTAATTCTTGCAGTAACTGCTCTCTTACTCACAGGTTGCTCGTCAACCGCCAAAGCACCATTTCCAAGGGAAAGCAACGACGTTTCGACATTAGAGTGGGAAAGTTGTAACGGCAGTTTTCAATGCGCAACATTAAAAGTTCCTATCGACTACAACGACGCTTCACTGGGTGAATTCGATATTGCTGTCCTGCGCTACCGAGATCCGAATCAACATGACCGGATCGGCTCGCTCGTCGTTAACCCAGGTGGACCTGGAGTAAGCGGGATTGAATACGCCCTTAACGCCGAATTCCTCCTGAACCCTGAAATCTTGGAGCGCTATGACATAGTGGGCTTTGACCCACGCGGGGTAGGCCAATCCACGGCAATTCAATGCCTAAACGACTCAGAACAAGATGCCATGTTTTCTAGCGACCCCAAGCCCGATAACGGAGCCGAATTCGCTCAAGCGATCACTGAGACGCAGAGCTATATCGATGAGTGTGTAGCCAAAGTGCCTAACCTTGCTCACTTTTCAACTCGCGATGCCGCCCACGATATGGAGTTACTGCGCCAAAACCTTGGCGACGCGAAGCTTAACTACATAGGTTTTTCCTATGGAACATATTTAGGAACTCTTTATGCACAACAGTTTCCAACCAGAGTCGGCCGCTTTGTTTTAGATGGTGCCATAAATCCAAGTATTTCAAACGAAGAACAGGCAATGGTTCAAGCCATTGGGTTTGATAAAGCGCTCGCTAATTTTGTGGATGATTGTTTTCAAAATGAGGATTGCCCATTGCCCACCGGTACAACTCCACGATTTTTTGTCGATCTGTTTAGTAAAGTTTCGGATCAGCCACTGACAACAACTGAAAAATCCACTGGGCAAAAGCGCCAGGTAACAGAGGGTCTCGTTGTAACAGGAACTGCAGCGGCGCTCTATGACGATGCATCAGGTTGGCCGCAATTACGAACTGCGATAGCACAAGCTTTGCTGGGAGATGGAACTGGTTTTGCGCAGTTGGCCGATGGCTACAATGGTCGAAAGAGCGACGGGACATATAGAGATAATCAGAATGATGCCAACATAATTATCAACTGTTTAGATTGGCAGCAGTATCGCGATAATGAGGGAATTCGTTTAGCCTCAAAGAAATTTGTAAAGGCGGCTCCGGTATTTGGTCCCTATGTCGCCTTTAGTGGCATTACCTGCAACATTTTGAATCAAGCAATTGGAAAAACTCAGATATCTACCGATCAAAACACTGTGCAGATTGAAAATACCGCGACACCAGTTTTAATAATCGGAACAACCCACGATCCAGCGACTCCGTATGAATGGTCTAAGGCTCTTGCCGCTTACATCAAAGGTTCGCGCCTGATCACATTGCGCGGCGAAGGTCACACTGGCTATGGCCGTGGATCTGCCTGTACCGATGACGCGGTAGATACATATCTGACAACCGGGAAAACCCCAAAAAATAACCTCATCTGCACCCAGTAAACGCGCAAAAAGCTCGGATTTTTACGCTCGCCCAATGGTAAATAGCACCCCATTTCATAGGGCAAGATATTACCTATGCGCTTAGACCATGTCTCATACGTAACCTCCCATGATCAATTGGCCGACACTGTTCAGCGCTTAGGGTCACGCCTTGGCAGTACTTTCGTCGACGGCGGAGTTCACCCAAGATTTGGTACTCGTAACTTCACATTGCCACTGCAAAACGGTCATTACATCGAAGTTGTTTGTCCACTCGATCACCCAGCATCTGATGCATCTCCTTTTGGAAAAGCAGTTTCACGCCGTGCCGCAGAAGGTGGAGGTTGGCTTAGTTGGGTTGTTGCAGTCGATGATGTTGCCGCGATTGAAGCACGTCTTGGTCGCCCGGCAGTAGAAGGTCACCGCACAAAACCAGATGGAACTGATATTCGTTGGAGGCAGATTGGTGTTCTTGGAATCTTAGAGGACCGGCAGCTTCCATATTTTATTGAGTGGACTGAAAATCATCACCCATCAACAGATGGCAAGGCAGTTGCAACAATCGTTAAAGTTGAAATCGCCGGCGATGAGGAAACGATTACAAACTATCTTGGATCAGATACCGCAGCAGCGCTTGGAAGTAACGTAGAAGTTGAATGGCTATCACCAAATGATAATGATGGCGAAAATGGAATCGTTGCAGTGCACTTGAACACACCTAATGGTGTGGTTCGCCTCGACTAATTCACAGTAACTTATTGCTTAAGAACAGTTGTGCTTTGCCCGGCAACGCTAATACTGGTCATTGTGCCTGAACTAATTACTTTAGTTCCAGCGATATCACCCGCGACAACAACTGACCACTTGCCTGCTTTCGGAAGCTTGATCTCTTGCACAGTTGTATTTGGGTTATGAATTACAACAATGCTTGAAGCTTTATCTCCAACAGATTTGCCGGCAAGTGAGTACATGATGATGTTATTAGGCAGGGTGTAGAACTTCACATTCTTAATAACCTGTGCCTCTGTTCTCATTCTAAAGGCTGGGTGGGCTTTGCGAAGTGCGATTAACCCCTTGAAATACTTATATGTTGTCATGTTTGACGCCTTGGTGCTCCACTTAAGTGAGTTCACGGCATCAGATGATTTATAACTATTCTCATCACCGTTCTTACTTCGCAAAAACTCTTGCCCAGCTTGAATAAACGGCAATCCTTGTGCCAATAATGCTATCGAAGATGCAAAGCGCGCCATCTGTGCAACCTGTGCTGGCGTTGAATTCGGAACACTTCCTGAAATCTTGTCGGCCAACGTTAAGTTGTCATGGGATTCGACATAGTTAACCGATTGTCCCGGTGCAATAGTCGTCCACTTAGTTGTGATGACGTTTGAATATGCAGTGTTTCCAGTAATACCTGCCATAACACTGATCATCGATGCAGGGTTGCCCGTTGCAAAACCTCGATCTAATCTGTCAAAGACTGATCCTTTAATTCCATCACGGAATTGATCATTAAACATCGAGACTCCAGGCAATAAATCTATATTCATCTGCCCGGCTCGATCTTTTTCAGGCAGGGTTCCCATGTTCCACCCTTCGGCGATAATGATGATGCTCTTATCTATTTTCTTGAGAGCTGTAGTAATTGCAGTGACGGTATCGATATCCATTAAACCCATGAGGTCAAAGCGGAAGCCATCAAGGTTGTACTCACTTGCCCAGTATTTAACTGAGTCCACGATGAATTTACTGACCATCGATCGCTCTGAAGCCACATCGTTGCCTATGCCACTTCCATTAGTCAGCGCGCCGTTGCTATCGGTTCTAAAGAAGTAGCCCGGAACAATCTGATTTTGACTAAAGCTATTGACATCAAAGACGTGGTTATAGACAACATCCATATTCACGCGCAGACCTTGATTGTGAAGCGCCTGGATAGCTGATTTCAATTCAGTAATACGTACCGTTGGTTTAGTTGGATCTGAACTGTAAGAACCCTCTGGGACGTTGTAGTTCTGCGGGTCATAACCCCAATTAAAGCTGGGGTTCTTCTCATCCACGGATGCGAAATCAAAGACGGGCAATAGCTCAACATGCGTAACACCTAACTCCTTTATAGATGCAACTGCGGTCGATATTCCAGATTTGCGAACCTTTGTCTCAGCGAAGGCTAAATACTTGCCCGCGTTAGCAGCTTTAACCCCACTAGATGCATCGATTGAAAGATCACGAACGTGTAGCTCGTAAATAACTGCATCCGATGGCCTGCCGCTAAATTTCGGCTTCTTAGACGACCACCCCTTTGGATCTGTCTTTGAGAGATCAACGACTACGCCCCGTAAACCATTAACTATCGTTGCGCGAACATAGGGATCAACGGCCTCGCGCAATACGCCATCGACTGTAACGCGGTAGTTGTAAATCAAACCATTCTTATCACCGTTAAGTGAGGCCGTCCATGTTCCATTTACATCGCTTGCCATCGCAGTGAGAATTCCGGTAGAAGCATTACTTTCGGCCGATGTATATGTGACTAATGAAACCTCGGTTGCCGTCGGTGCCCATACTCGGAATGCAGTTTTATTTTTGCTATATGTATTTCCTAGATCATCACCTTTGTAAGTGTATTTTTTTGAAAACTCTAATGAGTCGTAAATCTTTGCCTGCGCAATCGCAGGGTTTTCCTTTACCGCCTCAGTCGGCAGCGAGTAGTGAATCTGTGTATCACCTTTGCGCAGCCAGACTTCTGCCTTTCCATTTGCATCAAAAACGCTGATAAAGCGATCAGCGTCGATATCTTTTTGCGCCCAATCATTTAAGCGAACAATGATGCCAATATCGTCGAAACCCTTCATGTCGGGAATCTCTAAAGTTAAAACTTTGCCAAAACTGTCATCGCCATTGAACTGGACTCCTTTGGGATCAATGGATTTGTCGATGGCGTTATTAGATGAGTTTTTCCATAACCAGAGATTCCATCCTGCATAATCACCGGCCGGGCGCTGGTAGTGCACAACTAACTTCACGACATCTGGTGCTGCCGCTGAACTAATGGCCGGCATCACGATGCCCGCCAGGACCGTGATTAATAGCCCTACTAAGGCGGTACGGGGAGTTCTAAAGCCAGGTTGAATTCTCATAGGCACAATTTAGTGCGATGACTTAGATATATGGGGATGCCGAGATCAGTCATATTTAAAACTCATTTCTGCCTTGGTGGCTCGTGATGAGTTATTGAACCAACGAACTCCTTTAGCATCGGCGATACATGACCAATTTTCATCCCAACTAATGGGCTGTTTAGCAGCAAAACCCGACGGTGAAAGCAGTGCAACACACAGCGCTTTCTTTGGATTTCTAACTGATTTATAAGCAATGCCCGCAACGCCGGATTGTCGAACTAAAGAGGCAAAGTGTTGAGATTCCAAGTAACTACTTTTATTTTGGAAAATCTCCGGGCTTTTACTAAAAGGGGCCATTCGAACATCCACGAGATCCATCGAGGTTTTTACTGTGAAGAATGTAAAAGGTGTCGCTCCGCTGCTGAGGAGCGCTGGTGAATTTTTTACAAAGAGATGATGGTGATAGCCACGTTCTGCCGCGGCTGTTTCGATTGTGTCGGCCCCATAAAATACTCCAGAATCAAACTGCGCACGAAAGCGCGAACCGCCAGAATATGACTTAGTCGTAAAGGGTAGTTTTAATAATGGATGCAGATCACTAAAGCTTTCTTTCAATGATGTAACCTGGAGGCTAATCGCCTTTTCAACTGCCGCCAACTCCTCATCGTTATCTGTAATTTTAACAATCGATGAGTAACGATTCTTTGTGACGAATCTAGACAGCGTCTCAGTGAAATGAGTTGCTTTAGAGGCTATTAACGCTGGCGTCCAAGTAGTTAATGACATGAACCAACCCTTCAACGCTTTGAATCAGATTAAAGGGTGAATCACCCAGCGCAGTATTTTCACCACGTAGCCAGGTTCTGGCAGCTTCTCTCTCTCCGAGGATTGCATTAAGGGAGGTAAATAACCGGATAAGGAGGATGGAGTTTTCCCATTCGCTCTTTATCGATGGATTCAACTGGTATTCAGATGCCCACAAGTGCGATGCCTTGGTAGGACTAACTCCAACAATGTGGGCAAACTCTTTCTGCTTCAACCCTAAATACTCCGAAGTGCGAAGCGCTGCCTTTGACACGGCAGCGGCATCGCGATGTGAATCCATCTGCACCTGCCCAACCATTAGCATCTCCGCTCTCTTTCAAATACGAGAATATCACAATAAACTTTCATATGAAATACCTCCATCTCCTATTCCAACCCCATCGAACCCGAGCGCTCAATCAATTCACAGCCTGATACCTATACTCACCCCATGAGTTTTAGCGCCGGCCAATTCGCGCTCCTTGGACTTATGGCCTTTGCTCTCACAGGCCTGCTCACATGGCCCATTCGACTCCTCGCGATCCGTATCGGAGCTATGGATAAGCCAAACCTGGAGCGTAAGACTCAGAAAGAGCCCGTGCCTTATTTAGGTGGACTCTCAATTGCTATCGCTGTCACTGCGCTCGCTTACGCCGGCGTCGTCGCCTCTGATTTCACCACCACAAACTTTCCACTCGCGAGTTATGTTCTGATCCCCGCACTCATCATGGGTGCAATGGGGCTCATCGATGATCTAACCGGCTTACCAGCTCTGCCACGTTTACTCGTTCAAACGATTATTGCAATCGCTGTCGCAGTTGTTTTAGTTAAAACCGATACCGTCGGCGTGGCTTTCGGCAGTTCATTTGTGAACCAGGCGCTCACTGTTTTATGGATCGTCGGAATCTGTAACTCTATTAACTTCTTCGATAACTTAGATGGCGGCGCCGCCGGCACAGTCGCCGTTGTCACTTTAGGTATTTTCTATATCGCCTTTAACCAAGGCCAGGAATCAGTCAGTGCGCTCGCAATCACCACCGCCGGTGCAACACTGGGTTTTCTTATCTGGAACAAACAACCAGCCAAGATTTACATGGGCGATGCCGGTGCGCTATTTCTGGGAGTGATCATTTCTGTTTTAACGATTCGCGTGGACCCGGGTATAACCCCGAGTTGGAAATCTTTAGCCCTCATGCCGATTTTGTTAGCCGTGCCAATTTTAGATACAACAGTTGCTGTAATATCGCGCATGTATCGCGGGATATCACCTTTGACTGGTGGCAAGGATCATTTGTCTCACCGTTTAGTGCGCAAAGGCGCAACGCATAAAACCGCAGCTATTTTATTGTGGGCTGGTTCGGCTCTATTTGCCTTACTGGCCGCAGGAATTTATAACTTCCCAGCAAATGTTGGGACCCCACTAATTTATCTCTCAGCAATAATCTGGGCCGTTGCGCTTATTTATTTTCTGCGAATTCCATCTGAGGATTAATTACTTTTTCTTATTTACAACAAAAGTCCAGAATGGTTCGATCTCAGAAAACTTCAGCGTGGCGATATCAAAATCGGCAGCTCGCAGCATCTCAGTGATCTCGGCCTTGCTAAAGCGTTGTTCAAGGGATGTGCCAAAGCGATCCAGGGCATCATTTGCCAGCATCACAAAAGGCATGTCGGCATAATGATGTAACGGAAAGTTTGAAGTATTTCTCCCAAGCTTGCTTAGTACCTTCGAAAGCCGCGCCAATGGCCAGTACACAACTGCGGCGATAACCGTGGCACTTAATCGCCTTACCTTTTGAGGTGCGGCAGAAATAACTTGGCGCACTATATTCACGCCTTTAAAAATCAGTTTGTAATATGTTGGCTTATTTTCAAGGTTGTAATACAAATAGCAAAGAAATATTCCTCCAGGTTTGATGCTGCGCGATACATCCTTAATCGCCAATGCAGTATCGGGAATATGGTGCAGTACACCCAGTGACATCGCTAAATCCAGCGAAGCGACCGGAATCGAATTAGCCCCGACTGTCTCTTGTAAAACCACTACCTTCGGGTCGCCTGAAAATTTACTTGTCAATACTCTGCTCGCGCCATCACTTGGCTCCAGCGCATACACACGTGAAAAATAGGGTGCTAATCTCGAACTCCACCGACCACTGCCAGCGCCAAAATCACCTGCCAGCGATGTAGCTGGATCGAAATCTCCCAAATCTAGCGGTGCGCAGTACGCGGCAAACTGAGCATCAAGTGCTTCGGCGGTTTCAGTTTCGGCGTAATCAAAGGCTGCCCATTCATAACCAAAGCCATCGATGACCCCTTGATCGAGGTTTTCATCTTTATCACGCTGGCTCACTATAACTCCTTGGATTTTAACTCGGTCACGCACTTCACAACGCTTGCACTAGGTATATTAAAGGTCAGAACCTACTCAAGGGCTTAATGCAGCAAAAAGGGTTCAATAAATCTAGGCACTGCCCCTTAGAATTGCCCGCATGGTAAAGGTTGCAGTCACTGGCGGAGCAGGATTCATAGGTTCGAATTTAACTCGCCGACTGGTTTCCGAGGGTTACGACGTCGTAATTGTCGATGATCTTTCCACCGGGCTTCTCTCAAACATAGACCAAGAAAAAACTGAGTTTCATCAGATATCGATTACCGACCCAAAAGCCCTCAGTGCCGCGCTCAAAGACTGCCAAACTATCTTTCACTTAGCCGCCCGTGGTTCAGTGCCACGTTCAATCAAAAACCCTGTCGCAACACATGATGTCAACGCAACGGGCACGCTGAATGTTCTAGAAGCTGCGCGAACAAATGGCGCTCACGTAATCTTTTCATCGTCATCATCGGTGTATGGCCGCAATATGCAGCTACCAAAAGATGAGTCGATGTGGCTCGGTCCAATGACACCGTATGCCGCCAGCAAGTTAGCAGCCGAAAGTTACGTCCAGGCTTATGCCGCGGCCTACAACGTTCCCACTACTCTCTTGCGTTTTTTTAACGTCTTTGGCCCGCGCCAACGCCCCGATCACGAGTACGCGGCAGTTTTACCAAAGTGGATCTGGCTTGCAATGCAGGGCCAAGCTATCGATGTCTACGGCGATGGAAGCGCATCTCGTGACTTCACATACGTCGATACGGTCTTAGATATTGCGATGACGGCCATGAAAGAAAAAGTTCTCACCGAGGGCGCTATGAACTTGGCCTACGGCAATCGAATCTTCCTTAACGAAACTATTGAAATGCTGAGAAAGCACTTTCCAGATTTGCAAGTTAACTACAAACCTGAACGATTAGGCGATGTTAAAGAATCGCAGAATGATCCAGTTTTACTAAAGAAACTCTTCCCCAACGTTCAACCAAAAAACTTCGAAACCGCATTAACAGAAACCGTTGACTGGCTCAAAGAGTTTGGCCAAAGCGTAGCTAACGGCCCTGCGACTGTAGATTAAATACTGCATATATATATATGTGTGGAATCACCGGCGGAATTGGAGCAAGTGCACCAAGCAAGCAACTCCTTGATGCCCAACTTAAATCCCTTGAACACCGCGGCCCAGATGACAGTGGTACATATGTAAGCACGGGAATTGGCTTAGGAATGGGCCGCTTAGCTATCGTAGAAATCGCGGCCGGTAAACAACCTGCATCCGATGCCAGTGAACAAATCACCATGGTTTTTAACGGCGAAATCTATAACTATCGCGAATTACGACATGAGTTAGAACAAAGTGGAATCCACTGTCGCACATCAAGTGAATCCGAAGTCATTATTAATCTCTATCTAAAGTTTGGTTTAAATTTCATCGGCAAACTCAATGGAATGTTTGCTATCGCTATTCACGATGCTCGCGATAAATCTCTGCATTTAATCCGCGACCGAATGGGCAAAAAACCATTGTGGATCTCGCAATTAAATGACGGTACTTTGCTCTTTGCATCCGAGGTCCGTGCCTTAATGTTGGCGCGTCCTGATCGCACACTACGCACCGAAATAGTCGCCGAAGTCATGCAGTACGGCTACATCAATGCCCCTCACTCTGCATTTAATGAGATCACCCAACTGCCACCAGCATCAGTTCTCACTTGGCGCGACGGCAAAACCTCCACTGCTAAATACTGGGAGCCAGATTTTGACACTAAAGTCCAAATCCCCTACGAAGAAGCGTTAGAGATCACTAAAAAGCTAATCGAGGAATCAGTCTCGCGCCGCCTAGTCTCCGAACGTCCTCTCGGCTCTTTTCTAAGCGGTGGTTACGACTCAACAATAGTCACGGCCTATATGGCCAAGTTAATGAGCGAGAAAGTCCAAACTTATTCAATCGGTTTTCATAGCGCTCAGTTCAATGAGGCCCACCACGCCAAGCAAGTAGCCAATTACCTCGGCACTAACCACCACGAAGAAATCCTTAGCCCTGACCCAGCACTTGTAGTTGAAAAAATCTCCCATGTGCTAGACCAGCCTTTCGCCGATTCCTCGATTGTGCCAACGTATTTATTAGCTAAATTCGCCCGTGAAAACCTGATTGTTGCCCTTGGTGGTGACGGTGGAGATGAAGTATTTGGTGGCTATGACCGCTACTTAGCAACCCCAGTCATGCAAAAACTAAATCCATTTTTGGGACTTGCCCGCACTGGATTAAACTTTGTAGGTAAACAATCTTTCGGCAACACTCGTAAAATTAATCGAGTTGGCTCGCAGTTATCCCCTAAACCTTCATTAGCTGCTAGATATAGTTCGATTTTATCTTTAACCCAACCTCATGAATTATTAGCACTACTTAACCCAAATTTCCAAACTAAAACCGCTGAACTTGCATATATAAATCAATTCAACTCTGGAGCTATTAAATCTCTTGATCGAATGATTCGCTCTGACTTTGATGCATATCTGCCAGGGGATCTGTTGGTAAAAGTAGATATAGCAACCATGGCCAATAGCCTTGAGCTCAGATCACCAATGTTAGATGTCAATGTTGTTGAATGGGGCGTTTCACTACCACGTAAATACAAAATCAAGGGCTTAGAAACAAAACATATCCTCAAAGATGTAGCCCGTTCATTAGTCCCAGCTAACTTAATTGATCGCCCCAAGATGGGCTTTGGAATTCCGCGTGCAGAATGGCTACGCACCGGAATGAAGGAAATGGTTTTTGAGATGCTTACCGACACAACTGCAACGCAGCGTGGCTGGCTAAATCCAATAGAGGTAAAGAAGATTATTGATATTCACATGGCCGGTGAAGACAAAGACAATTTAATCTGGCCTATGTTGATGTTAGAGCTCTGGGCTAGGACTTGGCTTGACTAGCAAGAAGCCTCTTGTACAGCTCTTCATGATCATGCACTAAACGTTTAACTCCAAAGTTGGCCAAAGTAAACTCTTGCGCCGCGGTTCCCATTTGAGCCCGCAATTCATTGCTATTGGCTAATTTTTCAAGGGCATCAGCAATTTCCTGGACTTCCAAACTTGTAATAATCCCGGTGTTGCCATCAAGAACAACCTCAGGTACTGATCCAACTCTTGTCGTCACTACAGGTAACCCTGCCATCCCTGCCTGAATCAAACTCAGCGGTGTTCCTTCGTTATCACTGGTGAGCACGACAACATCGGCGGCGGCAAGAACTTTTTCAATATCACTCTGCCAACCTAAAATCTTTACGGGTAAATCCTCGCCAGCAATTCTCTCTCGACATGTTTCCGATAACTCGCCATCACCCGCCATAAAGAATTTAATGGCAACTCCACGATTCTTGATCTCACTAACAACGTCTAGAAATCTGTCGGGGCGTTTTATCCGCGTTACTCGCCCAATAAACGCACACTGTAAAGTTGAGGTCGAAAGACCAAAGGACTCTTGAGATTCACTCTTTTTTGGCAACTCACCAATCTCTAATCCCGGAGGCATCAACCCAAATTTTTTAGAATTTCCAATTCCAGCGGCCAATAAGTCCTGTCGCACTTTGTCACCTACGGCCAATAATTGATGTGTAAATACCGCCAAAACTTTTTCCGCGATAACAACTAATGATCGCTTAAACGAACCGAAGTATCCGTTGAGTAAATGACCATGAAAGGTATGCACACGGATAGATGGCTGCAAAGAAACAATCGACGCGATGCGACCTAAGAATCCAGCTTTAGCTGTGTGTGTATGAATGATGTGTGGTTTGAAACTTCTAATCTCTTTAATAAGTGAAACAAAGGCTTTGATATCTCCGCCCAGACTCACGCGGCGCCCGAAACCTTTAATGCGAGTAGCTTTAATATCGGTGGTGACCGTATCCAAATAGTCGGCCTCATCGATGGCGCAAAAACCGGCGTACAGACGTTGGTCGAAATCGACGGAATTAAAACCTCGCATTAACCCCGAAACCTGAACGGCCGGGCCACCTACATTCATCCGGGCGATTATTCGCATGACCCGAAGAGGTGTTGAATTAGATGGACTCACTCGCCAATCTTCTCTCATATTTATATTTAAGGAGGTTACTCCATTAGCAATTTGCGAAATTCTTCTAAATCTATAACACATTCTGTTGCCGAAGCCCTTATATCCAGTGGTCGAGTATTAAGGTATGTAGCCGGGACTGCAATATTTCGTTGTTTTAATAACAATTCAACATTAGGTTTTGGCACCCAACTCGAAGCAAGATCCGTAGACATTGAAAAAACACCTAACCTAGGCAAAACAGGGAAGGGCTTCTCAGGGGGAAGTACAGTGACACTTCTCAAAGTACCACTGCTCAAACACGAGGAGATTTCGGCGTTTAGAAAAGTATTTTTCATCCGGTATGGTCCCCCGAAGAAATCCGAGTAGTGCATATTGATACTTGCAATACTTATTACAGCAAGAATTGATAGCGTTATTAGAAGAGCCGAAACCTTCAATTTTTCGTTTATTTTAAACCGATTCAACCAATCTGAAATTATTACTAAGAGAAAATATGAGGCTAAGACAGCTATGCCCCAACTAAAGCCAGGCAAAACTCTGAACTCAATCTGATTGTCTGAAGTCAAAATGATCGGGATTAGCGTTAAAACTAATGGGAATGCAATTCCAAAAAAGCGGTAAAGAAATTTCTCCCCTAGATTAACTGTTTGTCGTTTAATTCCGATAACAATAATTAGCAGTACAGGTAACGCAGTCACCATGGCGACCATTGGAGTTGGGCTATCTATCAAAAATGGTCGCAAACCCACCACTACGGGTCTGCTAATTAACCATACAATTTTTTCAGGAATATCCGTGAGGCCCAGCAATGCCACTCTGGTGTTCGGTGAAACATCAACGATACGCATTAAAGAGAAAGTGGATATGACTGAAATTAAACCTGAAATTGTCAATAGCATGAGACCTTGTATTACATCAGAAAAATATTTTGCTATTTTAGATTGATTCAAAGTATTTACTACTGTTATTACGGAAAGGAAGAAAAGAGCTGCTGGCGGGTAGGTTGTTAAAGCCAAGGTAAGTAGAAATACCGCAAACACTTTTTTAGAAATTAACTGAGAACTCCAAAATTGGAAGGCATACAAACCAGCTAGCGAAGCCCATAGACAAAACCAAGTAACGTTCCAATGAATGTACATTTGAAAACTCGGTAAACACAAAGCGATGGCGATAGAAAAAATCCCTAAATTGCCGTATTTCGATTCGGAAATGCGTTTTGAAACAAATAGAAAAATAAGTAAAAGAGCCAAAAGTGCAAAACTCCGAAGAATCCAGGCGCTTGATGGATCATTTAGTGGCGAAAAACTAATTGATAGTAAAGCTGCTGCGGTTGGCCTAGCGTCTTTAAACATATGATTTGCGGAGCCACTAGTGTCCATAAGTGCTGGATAGTCATCACTCCAGAATGACTCCTTAAACACCCCTGGTGCGTAGGCAAGCAGAATGATGAATATTCCGCCTAAACGAAACTTACTTGATTGACTGATAAACCCTTTGTGCCACATGTGGAGCATTATCCTCCTTTTGTTTTTATCAATCGAATTTAAAGTAATTTATCAATGCTTTGTTTACTTCACGATTTAAATCAACTAAAGGGAACTCGAGGCAATTGCGGTCGAAGTTTCAAATCCCTGAGGTTCACGTCGCATAGGAAACTCAGCCTTCGTTGTAGTGGCGGCTCTATTCGGGTTAGGATTCCAACCATGAGCGCGAAAAAGCCCCAAATTCTTGCCATTATCGGTCAAGGCTATGTTGGCCTACCGCTGGCGATGGCCGCAGTTGATGCGGGCTGGACAGTTATTGGAGTAGATAACTTTGAGGCCAAGGTTGCCCAGATCAATAGAGCTTCGAGTCCTGTTGAGGACATCTCTGATGCTCAGTTACAAGCCGCGATTTCCAATGGGGTTTACAGGGCAACTACAGATTACTCAGAAGTGACCCATGCTTCTGTGATCACAATCTGTGTGCCAACACCATTGGATGAGAAACGCGAACCAGATCTAACTTTATTGCGAAGCGCAACAATTGGAATTGCCCCATTTGTTTCCAATGAAACCATGGTTGTGAGTGAATCCACGTCATATCCAGGCACACTGCGAGAGATTATTATTCCAATTGTTAACTCTCTCAAACCAATTGAAACTTCAACGGTCTACTTTGCAAGTGCTCCAGAGCGTGTGAACCCAGGCGATCCAATTTGGAATCAAAAAAATACACCACGCCTTGTGGGTGCTATCGATGAGGAGTCACAAAAACGAGCGCTCGCCTTTTACGAATCAATTTGCGA
Source organism: uncultured Candidatus Planktophila sp. (assembly GCA_964358665.1). Taxonomy (GTDB): domain Bacteria; phylum Actinomycetota; class Actinomycetes; order Nanopelagicales; family Nanopelagicaceae; genus Planktophila. Next base: position 22,854 of record CAYHOY010000010.1, read on the forward strand.
TGCAGCCGTTTCTGTTTCATCCCCAGAGGTGGCCGAGGCTGCCAAACTTCTTGAGAATACTTTTCGGTTAGTAAACATCGCACTAATCAATGAATTCACTCAACTTTGTTCGGCAAGCGGTATTAATGTTCACGAAGTAATCGATGCGGCATCTTCTAAGCCTTATGGCTTCATGCCGTTTAGGCCAGGTGTTGGCGTTGGTGGCCATTGCATCCCAGTCGACCCGTTGTACTTAACATGGTGGGCGCGTCAAAATGGTGGGAAAGCTGCCTTTGTAGAATCCGCCGATTCAATTAATCACGAAATGCCAAAATATGTGGCAGATCGCGCATTGAGCATGGTTGATGCAAGTATTAATAATCCCAAAGTTTTAATTCTTGGCGTTGCTTATAAACCAGGAGTTGGTGATGTCCGTGAAACTCCAGTTTCTGAACTTCGTGATTACTTGAAAGCGAAAGGCGCGGATGTTGCTTGGCACGATCCATTGGTGCCAGTTTGGGAGGGTTCAAATCCAGTTGATTTGGACTGGATTTGTGATGTTGCAATCCTTGCGACGAAGCAGCCAGGTATGAACTTAAGTCAACTGATTGCAAAAGGAGTTCCTATTCTTGACTGTACAAATTCTTTAGTTGGTCAAGCAGGCGTTAACTCCCTCTAGGAAGTTTTTCCCATTTCGGCAGAAATATCGGCAATCATGGTTGATAGGTCACGCTGAGGTTTCCAGCCAACTAATTGATTGACTAAATCAATATTTGGAACACGGCGTTCCATGTCTTCAAATCCATCTCCGTATGCTTCTTCATAAGGAACATAAACCATCTCGCTCTTTGAACTGGTTTCTTCGATAATCTTTTTGGCAAGACCGTTAATTGAAATCTCAAAATTGTTTCCGATATTGATTACTTTACCAATCGTGTTTTCTGCAAAAGCGATAGCTATGACGGCATCAACAACGTCATAAACGTGCGCGAAACAACGCGTTTGGTTGCCATCTCCATAAATTGTAATCGGTTCGTTGGTCAGTGCTGCCTTAACAAAGCGAGGGACAACCATGCCGTAAGCACCAAGTTGTCGAGGTCCTACAGTATTAAAGAATCTAACAATTCTAGTTTCTAACTGCTTTTCAACAAAATAAGCGTAAGCCAGTGACTCATCAATCGCTTTTGCTTCACTATATGACCATCGTAATGTGACTGGGCTTCCAAGAATCCGATCATCGCTCTCTTTTAGTGAATCTGAAATATTCTTTCCATACACTTCGCTACTACTAGTTAGGAAGACGGGAGTTTTTGTTGCATGCGCTGCTTCAAGTACATTCTCGGTTCCACGAATATTCGTTAACAAACTAGCTAGTGGATTATTCACTATATTGAATACGCCGACTGCAGCAGCAAGGTGAAATACGTAGTCGGTATTCTCGATTAACGGCTTTAGAACATTTACATCGAGAATTGAACCCTCGACCAAAGTGAAACTATTAGAGTGGTCAAGATTTGATAAATTTGAAGCTTTACCAGTAGAAAAATTGTCGATGGCGGTGACTGTGTTCCTGTCAGAGATGAGTCGCTCGCATAAATGAGAGCCAATAAACCCAGCCCCGCCAGTTACCAAAATTCGCATTGTCTAAGTCTACTTTATAAACATCTAGGCTATTTGCCTACAAGCCCATTAATTTCGCTTGGCGATCAAAATCCGGAACAGTGTTACGCACCTCATTGAATGTTCCTGTTGCCAATACCTTACCTTTAGATAAATATACAACGATGTCTGCATTTCGAACCGTTGATAATCGATGGGCAATCATCACAACAGTTGTTGATCCGCGGAGCGCATGAATAGCATCAGAAATACTTGCCTCAGTTTCTCCATCAAGAGAACTTGTTGCCTCGTCAAGAACCAACAAATGTGGGTGTGTAAACATTGCTCGTGCAATTCCAAGACGCTGGCGTTGGCCACCGCTGATTTTAGCTCCTCGTTCGCCTACTTGTGTATCTAGACCTTTAGGTAGATTCAAAACAAAATCATCCAGGTGCGCAACTTTCAAAGCGCTCATAATTAACTCGTCGGTGGCTTCTTCTGCCGGATACCCTAGGGCAACGTTCTCACGTATAGTACCGGCGGAAATAACGACATCTTGAGGGACATAGGAGACTGCTCCCGGCCACTTTGCAACCGCCAGCAGAGGCGATAAGCCCGAAATTAAAACATTTCCCTTGTCAGGATTAAGTACACCCAATAAAACATCGATAATCGTTGTCTTACCTGCGCCAGATGGACCAACAAATGCAACTGATGCACCTGATGGGATTGTGAGAGTGATATCAGAAATTGCCGGGTTAGGTTTGTTTGGATAAGTCAGAGTAACGTTTGTAACTTTTATTTCGGATTCAAAGCCCTCATGAACAATATCTACGGTGTCATCGACATTCTCAATCATGGGGGAATTGCCAAGTACGTCAATAAGGTCGAGTGTCGGGGATGCTTGGCCAAGGCTCCCACGAATTATAATCGACCCTTGTTGAACTCTTAATACAGCAGGTGCAATCCGAGTACCTGCGGCCAAAAAGATTGCTAATGTGGCAACGGCATGTGTCGCATCTTGCAAAATAAACTGTGCAGCACCTATTAGAAGAGCCCCTAACACGACAGCTGTCTCTATGACATATTTACTTACATAGGGCAAGAAACTAATTTCAGCCGACGTGTCCGCTAACGCAAATCGCAACTTACCGATTTCCCGCGCGTAATAATCACGGCGATTTCGTACAACAGATTCCCTGTATGATCCAAAAACTTCAACGATCTTCTCGTTGCTAGTGATATTTAGCTCCGAACTTTTGGTTCCTAGGGCGCCAGCACGAACATGCATAAAACGGTATAAGAAGTATCCAATTAAAGAAAAAATGGCAAACGTGCCGATAGCAGTGGTGGGGTCAACCACAAAGAGACCGATTGCCATGATTAGAAGAAGAGATAAATCAGAAACTAGGACCACTGCAGTAGCAAGGACTTGTAAAACTATTAATTCCACGCCTCTGGTTACGGCATAGAGTGTTTCTTGTGTGGTTTTAGCTTGAACTGTGAGCAAAGGTTGGGCGAGTAACCGTGAGATAAGATTTGCAGAAACCATGGCGCCGCGTCGGCTTAAAAAAAACAAAATACGACGCGTAAAGAAGATAGATAGAACCGTTCTTCCTACCAAAAGGAGTACTGCGCCGGCACCAAGGATTGTGGCTTGCGTTTGAAATGTCGATTCAGAAATATGCAAGACCCGAAGAGCCGAACTCACTCTGTCACCTGGTTGATTTGATTGCAAGCCCGTTACCGATAACGCACCTAATAACCCAATCGCAACTACCCCTAGGAGATCAAGTGCGCCCAAACAAATCTGCAAGATTGCAACTGCTATGACTTTCCTTTGGTCACCGCGGGAAAGAACTTGCATTGATCTGGCAATCGCACTTTGCCGCCAGCGGTTTAATGGGTTTCTCAAAGATGCACGATTCGCCGGTACTCAATTGTGATCATAATGCACACCTTATCAAACTGACCAGTCACCGTTATTCCAAAGTTGTAGGTACTACTCTAATGTCATGCGCTTATACGTGGCAGGGATCAATGGGATGGTCGGTTCCTCTATTGCCCTTGAGGCCAGGAGTCAAGGAATTGAGGTATTTGGTAAATCATCTTTGGAACTAAATTTTACAGATCGCAAAGCTGTATTTGAAGAACTAGAGCGTAGCCAGCCAGACTTCCTCATAATCGCAGCAGCTAAAGTAGGTGGAATCGCTGCAAACTCATCTTTTCCGGTGGATTTTCTTTCAATCAATTTGCAAATTCAAACTAATTTAATTGATGCAGCACATTCTGCAAACGTTAGTAAAGTTCTCTTTCTTGGATCCTCTTGTATCTATCCGAAATTTGCACCTCAACCAATCCCGGAGTCCGCGCTGTTAACTGGTGAGTTAGAGCCCACGAATGAGTCATATGCCATAGCAAAGATTGCTGGGCTGAAACTGGTTGAGGCGTATCGACGGCAATTTGGACACCATTGGATATCTGCAATGCCAACAAACCTTTATGGGCCAAGAGATAACTTTGATTTACAGACCGCCCATGTCTTACCAGCGCTTATCCACCGCTTTCATAACGCCAAAGTCAATCGCATAAATAAGGTTGAGATATGGGGAAATGGATCACCACTTCGAGAGTTCCTCCATGTAACTGACCTAGCACGCGCATCTCTAGTTTTACTAAACCAATACGATGACTCGGTTGCAATAAATATCGGAAGTGGTCAAGAAACAACGATCAAAAACCTCGCAACCATGATCTCCAAAGTAGTTGGTTTTACTGGTGAAATCGTTTTCAATACTAATTACCCAAATGGCACCCCTCGGAAACTGCTGGACAGCACTCGAATATCAAAATTGGGTTGGTCGCCGCAGGTCAATCTGGAAGAAGGCATCGCCTCAACCTATGATTGGTTTCAAAAGCAAAAAACAGAGGAGTCGGCTTAATGAAACGTGCCTTAATTACTGGAGTTACTGGGCAAGACGGATCGTATCTTGCGGAATTGCTCCTTGAAAAAGGCTATGAAGTACATGGTGTGATCCGTCGAAGTTCCACTTTTAATACATCTCGCATAGAACACATTTATAAAGATCCACACGAGACAGGCAGTAAATTTCATTTGCATTATGGTGACGTCACTGATGGGGTTGGAATTTCAAATCTCGTACGAGAAATTGAGCCACATGAGATTTACAATCTGGCCGCACAAAGCCACGTGAAAGTCTCTTTTGAGATGCCCGATTACACTGCTCAAGTTGACGCAGTGGGGACAATCCGGCTACTTGAGGCTATCCGCGCAGCAAAAATCGATACAAAGTTTTATCAAGCATCTACGTCAGAACTTTATGGAAGCACACCTCCTCCCCAGTCAGAGACTTCCCCATTTGCCCCGCAAAGCCCATATGCCGCCGCCAAGTTGTACTCCTATTGGGTAGTTCGTAATTACCGAGATGCTTATGGTCTGCATGCCACAAACGGAATTCTGTTTAACCACGAATCTCCTCGGCGAGGTGAAACCTTCGTTACTAGAAAGATCACTATGGCCGCAGCAAAAATTAAATTAGGAATGCAATCTAGGCTTTATTTGGGCAATCTTGATGCCATTCGTGACTGGGGGTTTGCACCAGAGTATGTCGAAAGCATGTGGCTTATGCTTCAACATGACAAATCCGATGATTATGTGGTGGCGACGGGTATTGGTGCGACTGTTCGTGATTTCTGCGAAGCATCATTCCTTGCGGTTGGCTTGAATTACGAAGATTATATAGAAACGGAATCGCGCTACACACGTCCAACTGAGGTAGATGCATTGATTGGGGACCCATCTAAAGCTCAAAAAATCCTTGGCTGGAAAGCTAAAACTCACTGGAGAAAGCTTGCACAAATTATGGTTGAAAGTGATTTAAAAAAATTTTCTAAGTAGAGGATAAAAAGCAACAGAATTGAGAAAAAACACGAATTATTGAGCTATTGGCGAAATCATTTTTTTAAAGTTCGCCTTAAAATGATTTTAAGCCTAGCAAGTGCTGTCCATGTGTAGCTTGCAAGAAATACAACCGGCCCACCTAATAGATTTCTCCGAATTTTATGTTTCTGATCGTGAACCAAGAAGATCCCCTGGTCAGCACGCCCTCCAGGTTCAATTGAGGCATAAATCTCTGAGACTCGATTGACTTTAGCCTCGCCTATAACTCTAAGAACTAGATCAAAATCAGCTGCAAGCGAGTAGGAAGTATTGAAACCACCCATTTCTTTTAAGATATTTGTACGAAAAATCATTGCTTGATGACAACCGCCTCGGCGATTAAATGCGAAACTCAAACCCGTAATGTTACGGGGGGCGTAGGTATAAAATTTGTCCTGGCCAGTACTTTCAATTTGGTAACCGCCAATTACAACCCCAGCATTATTTTGAGATATCTGGCTGACGCCATGCGCCATGGTTGATGTAGAGGCAAATTTGTCACCAGCATTCATAAACCATGCGAATTCGCCAGAGGCTGCTGCAAGCCCCTCATTCATTGCTTCATATATGCCCGAACCAATTTGTTCTATAAGTAAAATTCTCGATTCAATTCGCTGCAAATCTTTTGCCACTGCTAGCGTTGCGTCGCTGGATGCTCCAATAACTATGACCATCTCCCAATCAAGATATGACTGGTCGAGAAGACTTTGGTGTGTAGATTCAAGTCCTGCCGCGTGGTCTTTAACGATAGTTATGACAGAAACCCTCGCCACATAGCACCTTTCCCTTAATTTAAAATTACTCCAGGCTAGTTTAACAGGACTACCATTCTTACATGAAGCGCGTGATGATAGTTACAAACTCGCTTTCTGGAGGCGGTGCAGAAAGATCTATGAATTTACTCTCCAATGAGCTCACAAAACGCGGTTGGTCTGTTTCTTTGGTTCCAATTAATTCTGGTACGCCGGATCAAGTCGTACCAGAGTGCGATGTGATTCCATTGGAGCGCAAATGGAATGGATCAATTAAGAACACAATTGCTGCTCTTTGGAAGTTCAACAAGGTTATTAGTTCATGGCAACCAGATGTTATCGTTTTGAACTGCGATCTACCTGAATTATTCGGTGCCACACTCTTTGGTAGGCACAATCTTGTGGCACTAGAACACACCAGTAAGCCTTGGGGTCAGCGGAAACTTCTCGGAAAAATTGTTCGTAGAGTCCTAAAATTACGCAAAACAACTTGGGCTGCTGTATCAACTCACTTAACTATTTGGCCAACAAGTGAAAAACCGTTTGCTGTATTACAAAACTCGGTCTTGCTTCCTAATGAAAACAAGACACGATTCACGGAAAGTGAGATTAAACGTCTTATTTTTATCGGAAGATTGAGCCGTGAAAAAAGACCGGAATTAGCTCTCGAAATAGCAAAGATTACAAACTTGGAATTAGTCATAATTGGTGATGGTTTTATGAAAGAAGATCTGGAGAAAAAAGCACGCGATGAATCGATTAAGGCGACTTTCTTAGGATGGATTGAAGACCCTTGGTCAGAAATTCAGCCCGGGGATTTACTTATTGTGACTTCCTCATTTGAGGGTGACGGTCTTATCGTGATTGAAGGCTTGGCGCATAAAATGCCAATGTTGCTTGCAGATATCTCTGATCTGCGGCGATTTGATTTTCCCGAGAAACACTACTGCGAGACACTTGATGACTTCGTTAGCCGGACTACGGAGTTTGGGAACAAACTTGGGCAATTAAGTATTGGGAAAGATGTTGCATCTGCAATCCTTAGGTCAAGATTAATTGGCAAGGTTGGTGATGAATGGATCAAGTTCTTAGAAACAGTATTATAAAGCGATCCTAATGCGTCAGTTGATTTAGAAAATCTTGGTAACGAGTCATTGCATGTGCCAATTTAAAGATTAGGAGGTAGTTTGGCCAAATGGGAGAGACACAAGGCACGCTGAGAATCGCTGGCATTATTCATGAACATCATGGATACCTTTCTCCTGAAATATGGGGAGGATTCGCGATTTATCCAAATTCATTGCGGAAAGGTTTCTCCAAAGTTCTAGATTCACCTGTAACAAATCTTATTCATGCCGGTGATCGAATTCTTAAAGAGTTGCAAATTTCTACGCAAGTTTCAAATTACTCCAAAGTAAAGAGCAGGGTATTGCCTGATATTTTTTATAGTCAAATTCGTTCAGCTTTCTTGAAGTATGACCCTAAGAAGAAAACAATTATTTACCACCACATGAATTCATTTGGGCTTCCACCAGCATGGCTACTCAAGGTCAATCAATATTACAACTTGAAATTAGTTACTTCGATTGTAGATTTCCAGGAGCACGTACTTCCAGAATTCTTAGGAGTAAAAATTTACGAACAACGACAAAGAAACTACGAGATAACACTTGGCTTGGCGAGCCAATTTGTTACGGCTTCACCCTTCCTGGTGGAAAGTGCTAATACCTTTCTAGGAATTGATAAAAAGTTGATAACGGTAGCCCCACTCGGTTGGGATCACATGCCCGAGTTGAGTGCAATTCAGTCTAGGGCGATAGATACTTTAGTAGATATCTCAAAGCCCTTTTTTCTTTTTCCATCGAAAGCTTGGGCACATAAAGGTCACATAGAACTAATTTCATCATTTGAAGGTCTTGGAAAGGAAATGAATTTAGTTCTTGTTGGAGGGTTGGATGCACAAAAGAAGAGTTTGGAGAGAGCTATTCAAATTACTGGACAAGAGGAATCAATTTCAATTTTGGGTTACCAGAATGAAAGCGATCTTTATGCTCTCATGTATCGTGCTCATGGATTGGTGTTCCCTTCAATATACGAGGGGTTCGGTCTTCCTTATATTGAGGCAGCCAGATTGAGAACCCCGGTTATTGCTTTTGAAAATGAATCTGTTAATCACCTCTTGGGGAAATCAGGAGCTTATTTGCATCCACAAGGTGAATTTGGTCAATTGATTGAATCACTTCCCTTTTCATTACATGATTCAAGAAGGGAGGCAATCATCAATGAGGCATTTAAGAGGACCGAAGAGTTAACTTGGGAAAATACGGCACGAAAAACCCTTGAAATGTACTTAGCGGCATTGCAGTAATACGTAAATCTTCTCGGTACTCGACGTCCTTTACATCAGAATCTATCTTCAGCCTTAAGGAAGCGGCAAGACTCAGAGTATAATCGGAAAATGAAACGGATTACCTTATGCGCGAATTAACTAAATCTATTGCACGCCGAACAACCGATTCTCGTTTCCTCAGAACGTATTTTGTTGGCGACGGCATTGACATCGGTGGAGCACCAGATCCCTTATCTTTATACGCAGACTTCTTTCCTTTAATGAAGTCTGTAAAAGTTTGGGATCTACCTGATGGTGATGCCGAGATAATGGAATCCGTTCTTGGTGAAACATATGACTTTGTCCATAGTTCACACTGTTTGGAACACCTTCACGACCCAGTAGAAGGAATAAAAAATTGGTTCCGAATACTGAAGCCGGGTGGATACCTGATTGTGACAGTACCGGAAGAGGACCTATACGAGCAGGGCACTTTTCCAAGCACTTTTAACTTTGACCATAAATGGACCTTTACCATTAACAAAGAATCAAGTTGGTCACCAAAATCAATTAATGTCTTAGAGATGTTGTCTGGATTGGGCTCAGCCGCCGATATTAGGCTAATTGCCGCAGAGGACCGGCTATACCGCTACTCGCTTCCCAGGTTTGATCAGACTTCCACCCCTATCGCAGAGTCTGCAATTGAATTCATTATCAGAAAACGCCTACCGATAGAAGTTGAATCAGGAGGAAGAATTCTAGGAAAGGACCAACCGCCCGCCAACCTTCGGGTTTATTACAATCAATATGGAATAGATTATGCAAGCATGAAAGCGGCAAATTTTGGCGCACCTCCTTTTAGAGATGAGAGCGATTTATGAGCAAGGACTATTTTGATTCGTATTTCAATGAAGCTCAAAAGGTAGCCTCAAATCTTCAATTGCAGTCGACATTACTTTCAGATATTGGTTCCACCCTTTGTTTGGCGATTCAGAAGGGGCATACTGTCTACTGGATGGGAAATGGTGGATCCGCCTCAGATGCTCAACACTTGGCAGCAGAATTGGTTGGAAGATTCGAACGAAACCGTGCGCCTATTGCAAGTGTTGCCCTTACCACTGATAGCTCAATCTTGACGGCGGTAGGAAATGATTTTGGTTTTGATAAGATTTTTATCAGACAGATTGAGGCTTTGGGCCGACCAGGAGATGTATGTGTTGGGATCACAACATCGGGGAGAAGCCAGAACGTAATAATTGCACTCGAAAAAGCAAAGTCCATGGGGCTCATAACGGTCGCATTGGTTGGCTCGTTTATTGAATTAATTAGTCCTGTGGCAGATTTTGTAATTTCAGTGCCAAGTCTGAAAACATGTCACATTCAGGAATCACACATCACCATTGGCCAAGCCCTGTGTGGTTTTATTGAAACCACAGTTTATGGATGAGCGAAGTGTATGAGCTGGCATATAGCAAGGTCTTTTCAGCTGAGAAACCTTTACTAATTTTGGACCGTGACTCAACAATCATCGAAGACTTCGTCTATACCTGGAAAAGGGAAGATTTGCACTTTATTCCTGGAGCACTGGATTCAATTAGATTTGCGGCAGAAAACAATTTCTCTGTTGCATTGGCCACAAACCAAAGTGGTTTAGGGCGTGGATATTTTTCTTTTGATGACTACCGTGAATTCTCAAATCTTTTAGTGGATAAGGTCATCAATAGTGGTGGAAGAATCGACTTCATTGCTACATGTCCACATTTACCGAGTGACGCTTGCAACTGCCGTAAACCAAAACCCGGATTAGTGAATTCGGTTCTGGAAAAATTTAGAGTACCAAAAAGGCAAGCACTGCTTATGGGTAATGCCGAAACTGACGTCCAAGCTGGCAAATCTGCCGGGGTCGCTTCCTTCTTATCCACAGGTATCGGAATAAAGGAACAGATTAGTGAATGGTTAAAACAAAATGATAACCACTAAGACCCCACTGCGAGTTTCATTCATTGGTGGTGGAACAGACTACCCTTCATTTTTCAATCAAACCGACGGATGCGTTGTTGGAAGTACAGTTGATTTGAATGTTTACGTGACTATCCTCCAACTTCCTCTTTTTGCAAGAGAAAAGTTTCGTTTCACATATAGAAAAACAGAGAGTGTTGACAGCATCGACGACATGAAACACCCTGTGACTAGAGAACTTATTAAGTATTTTCGTTGGGATACTCCTCTAAATATTGCCACAATGGCTGATGTACCTGGAAGTTCCGGCCTGGGCAGTTCTTCATCATTTACAGTTGGTCTTGCGTTGGCATTAAAGAAGTTTGAATTCCAGACTAGTGTGGATCCAAAATTCTTGGCGGAAACTGCCGTACATATTGAACGGGGAATTCTCCAGGAGCCCGGCGGGCTACAAGATCAGTACCATGCTTCTTTTGGTGGATTTAGGAGTTATAGCTTTAGTAAATCAGGAGTTACTGTTGGAAAAAAACTCTTAACAGGAGGGCAATTAGATCAGCTCTCACGATATTTCACACTCGTTTCAGTTGGGCAGGGTAGGGATTCATCTCAATTAGCGGAAGCTACATCCAGAGCTAGCTCTACAGAAAAATTTCAAGAACTTTTGGCACTTAGAGATTTAAGTCGAAATCTTTCTCACTTATTGCAGAAACCCCAACAGATTTCAAATATAGCATTAACACTCTTTGATGCCATTGAGGAGGGTTGGAAGATAAAACGGAAATTCGATGATTCTATTGCCCCAAGCAATGTACTTGAGGCAATCAATACTGGTAAACGTGCGGGTGCAATTACCGCAAAGCTCTGTGGAGCGGGGGCTTCAGGGTTTTTGCTTTTTGGTCACAAACCAGAAGACCAAGAGCAAATTATTAACGCCTTTCCGAACAAGTATGGATTCCCAGCGATTTTTACAGATAGTGGAGGTAAAGTTATTCTTGATTCTAGTTCAGATTAGAGGTCGCTTTAAAGAGAATATTCAATACTAGAAACCTAAAACAGCAAGAGTTTGGAAATGAGGCATATCAGGTCTTTCTTATCCTCCTTCAGGAGGATTTATCACGAACCTTCTATGTCAATGGTAAGACTCTAACATTGAAACTAAAACAATTGCGAAATTTGATATAACTAAGGTTTAGACTGCCCAAGTGAAATCCGTGACGAATCTCCCGTTGGTGTCAATTGGAATTCCTCTCTACAATTCGGAGAAAACCCTTAGATACGCACTCGATTCACTGTTAAGTCAGACATATTCAAACATCGAATTCATTATTTCCGACAACTGCTCAACAGATTCGACGGCTAGCATTTGCAAAGAATATCAAGAAGTTGATAAGAGAATAATTTTCCACCAGCAAAAATCGAATATTGGGCCGACAGAGAATTTTGACTTTGTGCTAGGACAGTCAACTGGAGAATTCTTTATGTGGGCAGCTGGAGATGATTACCGGTCTCCGAACTATGTCGAAGTAAATCTAAGTTACTTGCTAATTAACTCATACTGCGTAGCCTCAACCTCGCCGAATATTCATCAAGACCAAGAGTACGAGACAAGAAACCTCGTGACTTATGCGCTCGAGGGCGCAAGAACCATGCGATTCAAATCATTCTTCCAACTCCCAGGTGCTTCTCATGGAATTTTCTATTCACTCATGAGAACGAAAGTAATTAAATCTTGCCCCTATGTATCTAGTAAAGTTTTCTGGGGTTGGGATTGGACCATCATATTATTTTTAGCAAACTTCGGATCGGTTCATCGTTCTACTGAAGGATTAACAATTTTCGGTGCGGGTGGTGTGAGTCGCACTGGTGACGTATATAAATCATTGGGTCTCCATGGAATATGGCGATTATTCCCGTTCACCCGATTCAACAAAATAGTATTTAAGTTGACTGAAAATTGGCCTAGAAAAGAAAGAGCTTATGTCGCTTATCTTCTTATTGGTTTGAACTTGAAAACTCTCTTAAAAAGCAATCGGATAACCTTGGTAGTTTTCTTTTACTTGAAGAAACTATTTTCTTTTGCAAGAAGCATCTAAGAAAGAGGGTTCATAATACTTATTTGGAGAAGAACAGCAATTTTATTCGAACGAAGCTACAATCTGAATCGACTGCTCGATCCGCTTCAAAAATACTATCGGTCTACTCGATAATCTTGAAGCTATGCGATGCGAGTCAATATTCCGTCGCGGCATTCCCCCAAGAGACTTCTCCGCGCCCACCGCGGATCAAGCTCAAAATTTGGATGATTCGTCAAGAATTCCTGCGTAGCAGTGTAAGGATTATTGCCCCTACCCCAAGGTCTATCAAGGTAATAATTCTCTGGCATTTCTTCGACAATAGTATCCGCGACTATTACGGTGCTTCCGATGGGTATTAATGGCGCGAGGGCCTCAAGTTCGCGTAAAACATGTTCATGAGAATGGTTGCTGTCGAGGACAAGCAGGCATGGCTGGCTCACATGCTCTAGAAACTTTTTGACACGGATTATTGCTGTATCAGACGTTGAGTCGCACTCTGACAACTCAATCTGTCCATCATTAGTCCATCGCCCAAGTGACTCAATGGCATGCGGAAGTATTTGAATATCTAGTCCAAGAACCCTTGGTTGAACACCAGCCATTGACATTAATGTCGCGGAGAGTACCAAACTGCCCCCTCGAGCAACTCCAGTTTCAATTACTCGTGCGGGCTTTAATTCCCACATAATTTCCTGCTGAAGGACAATGTCATCCGGGTGGCGGATAATAGGGACTCCGCACCATTCCCACTGGTAACCGAAATTATGCTTGTTACTCTCAACGATAATGTCGATTGCTTGAGCTCTTAATTCTTGATCACCAGCAAAATCTCTACGCCATCGCTCTCGAGTTTTCTGAAATTCGACCCCGTTAGGAACATCCTGATTATATGATTTGGCTTCGCTCATCGTGCGCCCCTTACTACTATAGTTTTATTAATAGCATTTACCAGAGAAGTACCTCTGAAGTTTCCGAGAGCCTTGTCCAACTTCGCTGTGTTAGCGATAACAATACTAGGGTTTTCACTTTGGTCTTGAAACTTTATCAACTCCACACGGCCAAGTGCCGCGGCGATTTCTTCGCCGAGTTCTCGCATAGTAATTCCCTTGCCAGACCCAATATTAAATATTCCCTCCTCACCTTTTACCACGAGCGAAGCAATTATTTTGGCAACATCGTTGATATATATGTAGTCACGTATATCATCTGGTTTTCGTATAAAAAATTCATTTCCTGAACTAATTGCATCTATAGCAGAAGAAACTAGCCGCCCAGTTGGTTCCTCATCTCCAAATTGGAAAAAAGTTCTAGTCCAAAGATACGGTATGGACTGGTCCCGAAGAAAATTCAGCAGTTCTAATTTGGCTTGTCCGTAAATTGACTGCGGAAATTCTACGTCTGTCTCGGCGAGTGGCGTATTCCCTCGCCAGTCGTACTCTGCGCAAGTTCCAGAAACAACAATCTTTGATCCACCATACTTGCGAAAGGATTTTACAAGGCTTTTACTGGCCGCAAGCCATCTTGCATTATTAGGCGAATCCCAAAAAGTAGTCGGACTAGTTTCCCATGCCAGGTGAATCAGTAATGCAGGAGCAATCTCTTGAATAATTGGATCGATGTCCTCTTCCAACAGATTAAGGGGGATTCTCTTAAAGGGCAACTCACTTTTCAACTTTGATGGATTCGAAGTTATGGCATAGATATCGAATTCAGAAGTTGGCAAGTAATTTATCAGTCGAGATCCAAGCTGCCCTGAAGCGCCAGTTACTAGAACTTTTTTCACAAATGTATTAATTCTTTGAAAGCACTATCTCTCTCAGAAATAAGGACCGGGTCACATGGCCAATCAATATTTAACGCTGGGTCGTTCCAAAGAATGCCTCGCGCCAAATCGGGCATGTAAGGCTGGTCCATAAAATAGAGAAGCATTGAATTTGGCTCCAAAGTAATGTAACCGTGGGCAAAGCCTTTAGGCATAAAGATTCCTTGGTACATTTGCTGAGGACCAAGTAAAAGGGAAATGTGTTGCCCAAAAGAAGGCGAATCTTTTCGGATATCAACAAGCACATCAAACACCTGCCCCGTCATGCACTGAATTATCTTCGACTCGGCATGGGGATTTTCCTGATAGTGGAGCCCCCGAAGTGTCTTTTCTAGTGGATTAATTACGGCGCTACCTTGGTTTAATACAAAATTACCCTCAAGCAACGGAGTTTCAAATACTCGGGAAAAACTTCCCCTTTCATCCTTGGAGATAGTAGACATAATTCCATACACGCCATCTAATTCAAGTTGTACCAGCTTCATTTTAGAAGTACTGCAAACTAGGAATCGCTCGCAGAAACTTAACTCCTTGCTCCCTCAAGAACCCTAGTTGGTTGCCTATCTCCTCTGCCAAATTCCAAGGTAAAATCAAGAGAATATCTGGAGGATTAATTCTCAACTGCTCCTCACCCAGCACTGGAATATGTGAACCTGGTAAATACTTGTTCTGTTTGTGGGGATTAAGATCAACGACATATTCAACAATGTCAGATTTTATTCCAACGTAATTGAGCAGAGTATTGCCTTTTGCAGCCGCTCCATAAGCGGCAACACGAAGACCCTTATCTTTGGCTCTAGAGAGCTCATCAAGTAGATCCACTTTCACTTTCTGTGTTCTCTCTTGCACGCTTTTAGTAACATGTTCCAGCCGTGGATCTTGAGGGCTTTCTGAGTCTAAACACTTTTGGACACTTGGTTTTTCCACCCAAGAGGAACCTTCTTTGCAAACAAACACGCGCAATGAACCTCCATGAGTTGGCAATTCCTCAACATCAAAGATTCTCAAATCATGGTTTTTAAATAATGGTCTTAATGCAGTTAAACTCAAATACGAATAGTGTTCATGATAAATAGTATCGAACTGATTAAGGAGTATGAGATTCAAGAGATGTGGGAATTCAAAAGTGATGACACCTTCATCTGCGAGGATGACACTAAAACCACTTATAAAATCATGAATGTCAGGTACATGGGCCAATACGTTATTGGCAATCATTAACGTTGGTTTTGGGTAAGTTAACAATAATTTCTCTGCAGAACTCTTCCCGAAAAAATCAATAATTGTTGGAATGCCACGTTCTTGAACGGCAACTTTCGCTACTTCGGCTGCAGGTTCAACACCAAGAACCTTTACACCGGAACCTTGAAAATATTGAAGTAAGTAGCCATCATTGCTTGCTACTTCAACTACAAAATCATTCTCAGATAATGCCAATTTCTTAACCATTTTTTTCACGTAATTCTCGGAATGCGCGAGCCAAGAAGTAGAGTATGAAGAGTAATAAGAGTAGTCAGTCGGAAACAGAAGCGCTCTGGAAGAAACCTCGGGCAGTTGGACGAGACCACAAGCTAAGCAAGTACGTACATGTAATGGCAAACTAGGCTCATTGAAGCCTAAATGTTCAAGATGAACCAAGTTATTCGCAATCGGGCTTAGGCCAAGATCTATAAAAGTCACCATGAGGTCAAAGTTGCATCCACGACAATTCATCGGATCTTGGTTCTCATTTCTAGAATTTATAATACTTTAACACGAGAAAGCATACCAAGCGAAGACTACAAAGCCCTTCAAAATGTGCTTTATAGGTAGTCACCTAAGTTGCGTCAAAAGACGCCCAAGATCTCATGGCTAACGAATAGTTCGCCAAGAATTTCTATATCAATATCTATCTAAGTTCTTAGGAGTCGAAAAGTGCCCCACAGGATCGGCCCTATATTGTCAGTTCAAGCAAATGCTTCAAGATTTTTTGATGAACGACAGCAGGCCATAGAAGAGGTTGAAGCCAGGATAGGTATAGCTTGGAACGATCAGGATCCTTACTTATTCAATTCACTTTATAATGACTTGCTTATAAAATATGACGAGCAATACTGCACGGCCGTTTCGGCGCTTGGGGAAGATTACGTAATTCCAGCCCTCGGGTACTTTCAGAATTTGGAGAGATATTTACCAAAGAATTTTAGTGTGATACACATTGGTTGCGGGCAAGGCGAATTTATTGAACATTTGAGAGTCAGAGGAATTCAAGGGGTGGGATCTGACCCCGTTCTCCGGAACCCTAAAAAAACTTGCATTCTCAATACTGGAGTATGAAAGAACCTCCTACGGATTTGTATGTAATGAGGTGTGTGTTACCACACATCCAGCGACCATGGGAATTTCTCGGAGAAATTGCAGAATCGGCTCCTAGAGCACTAGTTCTAGTCGAATTTCAACGACTGGAATGGATAATTGAAAATAAAATCTGGCATCAATTATCACATGACCATATCAATCTCTTCTCAATCGAAGACTTTACTTCTCGCTATAAAATTCACGAATCTGGAACATTTTCAAATGGGGAGTGGGGTTGGGTCCTCTTGGATCCTGCATAGTATTATGCCCCCAACTACCAGGAATTCAAAAATGAACTCGGCGTAATGGAATTGTTTAAAGCCCGTTCTTATGCCTTGCAACAAATTGCTAAAGTTAAACAACCAATTGCGATCTGGGGCGCAGCTGGTAAAGGCATTGTATTAGCACACGCTTTGAAATTGACTTTATCAGTTCCTATTATCGCAATTGATGCCGACTTTCACCGTTGGAGTAAGTACTTAGAGTGTTTCGGAGTAGAAATATTGTCCCCAGCAAAGTCTATAAAACATTCATCGAAAGATATGTTAATTCTAGTGAGCAACCCAAACCACTTAGAACAAGTAAAAACATACCCAGGCAATCGATTTGACGTTGGAATTCCAAGTAAATTTACTTCTTGAGTTGCACAGATAAATCAAAAGTCAAATTATATCAACTTCTCAAATATGTTAGATTAAGAACTAGCAAAGATTCAAGTTTTTTAACCTAATTGCTCTCTGTCTAAGGCATATTTTGACTTTGCCAACTACATAACTACGCGATTTCAAACCACTTTTAATCCCAGCAAAAAATATTTATAGGGTTAAGTTTGGAATTCAGTAAAAGTGAATTGCGAGGAAGCAAATTTCGTATTGACGACCCTCTGTAACCGCACCGGATTTAAAGGATTCCTCTCCATTTTCACTATTTCAGAATTTTATTTAGATTTATTAATTCTCCACCGGCGCGGATACTTGAGTGAGAAAGTACCTAGAGTAAGCCCTAAGCAAACTGCAGCAAAAGGAAAGAACACGGGTATCACAAATCTTCGATCTGCTTGAAAAACTGCTGCTTGTAGAGCTAAGGAAAGAAAAGTAATTAATAGTGCAATTCCCCAAGCTCGGTGCTCTCGAAACTTCAATAACATTAATCCCGACAATAATGATATTACGCTAAATAAACCAAAAATGTGGTCAAGCGTTGAATTACTTTTGATACCAAATGCGATTAGAATTTTATCAAAACTATATCCAATTTCTTGTAAAGGTCTTTTTTTCCAAATTTGTATGGATTTTTTCGTCGCTTCCGAATTTTGTTGCATAGGCGAAAGTGAGGGATTAAACACAATTTGATCCGTAGGATTATTTTTAGGATCAACTTTCCACTTTATAGCAGATTTGGAAAGAATCCCATCGTCGTAGGCAACAATCATCCCTGTTCCAATGTAGAGATTTATACCAGAATTTGTAGTCAGTCCATAAAATCCTGGCTGTGAATGGCTTGCAAAATAGATCCAAGGTGAAAATAAACAAGCAACGATTAATGTAATGATAGATATAGTGCTAAGGATGTTCACTTTCAGTTTTATAAACAAGAATCCAAAAACCACTACAAGAAGTAGAATGTTATTAGGTTTTAGATATACTGCAGCAGCAACCAAGATAGACAATTTGATTACTGTCCATCGACTTATCTTTAGTGCATTCACGGAACTTAGCTCGTAAATTAGTGCAACAACAATGAAAGAAGTTAAACTTTCAGCTAATAAAACCGGAACAAAGTGCCAAATCGGTAACACAATGTAAGCCACGCTGGCAAGAATTGCAGCCCACCGCGAGACGTACCTTTCAAGAATTGATTTAATTATTCCTGCAGATATCGCCACCGCTAACAATTGCAAAATCCGCACTCCTAAATACGGATTGCTTGGTATAAGAAATTGCATCACGAGAATAATGAATGGGTATCCAGGCAAACGATAAGCATCGTTAAATGATTGTGTAAATCCTTCACCTTTCCAAACCTGAGCCCTTTCAGCGTAATCTTGAGCGTCGAGAGCCGTCGGCATGTAGGGACTTATTATTGAGTTATCAAGATACTTCCCAATTAATACAAGTTGAACGATAAGGCCCAATAAAACAATGACCAAAGTACTCTTGCTGAGTAGAAATTCGGAAACGTTTAATGCAACTTTCTTCATTCTGTCTCTCATTCTATTAGCTCATTGTCTTCAGTTTACTAGTTAAAGACGTCTAAAGTCGGTTTCTTCCGGGTGTCATGGCAAATCGTAAGACCATATCGGCTAGGCTAACTGGGTGACTAATAATAAGATATGAGGCCACCAGTATTTGTTATAACTAAGAGAGTGACTTACTAACAGTAGTGAGAAACGGATGCACAAAGTAATGGCTAACGCGGATTTTGGTAGTGTAGAACATTTTTACAGTAAATATTGTGACAGAGTTCTTCGAGCTGGACTAACAGGAGCAGGAGTTCATACACATAGAGCAATCGACAAGTTATGGGCACCACAACATTTATTTGATCGAGTAGTTGCGACGTCCTTATTTTCACACTTGGCAGAACCAGAAACTGTGCTACTTGGACTAGAAAGAGTCACCAATCCGGCGGGATTGGTAATCACTATTCTTGTACCTTTTGAACCGCGATTGCTTTTAAGGCTTTCGAGAAAAATCCTGACAGCGCGGAAAACTAAAAGAATTGGCTTCGCGGGTTATGAACTTTTTACTGCGAGGGAACACAAAAATTATATTTCTAGGTTGGACAAACTGGTAAAACAGGTATTTCAAAAAAATAGAGTAACAATTAGCCGACTGCCAATTTATTACCTAAGCTTGAATTTAAATTTGTATTTTATGTACAAGATTTTCCTAGGTCGGGATGTACAGGAATATGCTTGATGACAACCTAGTTTCTTCTCATAATCAAGTAATTTTAGTAGTGCCTTGCTTTAACGAGGAGAATCGGTGGAACCCGGAGTACTGGGATAGAATCGGAAAAATTTCCGAATTGAAGCTTTGTTTTGTCAATGATGGATCGAGCGATGGCACCTCTAAGCAAATCGCATCTCTCGTAGTTAACTCGAACCACTTATTGTTGGAGTTGACAAAAAATGTTGGGAAAGCCGAAGCTATTAGACAAGGTTTCAATCACATATTAAATGAGCATGCACTTGGGATCGGGTTCCTAGATGCGGACGGAGCATTTCCGATTTCAGACGTCGAAACTCAAATTAATCGATTTAGAGAGCTGTCAAAGTCCACTTTAAACCCACCTTCAGTATGGAGTTCCCGAGTCAAACTTGCAGGTAGAGCCATCGAGAGAGATCTTAAGCGACATTATTTTGCAAGGATACTAGTGACGCTTTTAGCAATCAGATTAAAATTTACCATTTATGACACCCAGTGCGGTATGAAAATATTTCCATATTCAAAAGAGCTTGAATATTGCATGCAAGAACCATTTAGAACTCATTGGTTTGTCGACCTTGAAATTTTTATGAGGTGGAGAAAAGAGACTGGGAGTGACATGAAAATTTGGGAGGAACCACTCTTAGGGTGGAATGATGTGGGAGGATCTAAATTATCAGGGCGGCAGTACTTAACGGTATTGAAGGATCTTCAGCAACTCAATTCTTATGCGAGAGAAAGTAAGTGAAAAAATTCGACTAACTCAGAGGGCAAAGATATTTAGAGTCGGTAATCATTTAGAAACAACTGTGGCTTGGGCCGGGATCGAACCGGCGACCTAACGATTTTCAGTCGTTCGCTCATACCAACTGAGCTACCAAGCCAAACAAGGTTCTAACACCGGCCTCAAATAAGTACGGCACCAAAACCTTTGCGACCCGGACGGGACTTGAACCCGCGACCTCCGCCGTGACAGGGCGGCGCGCTAACCAACTGCGCTACCGGGCCTTGATGAAAACCTGTCACATAAGTGGCTCTTATGTCACCGTCAAAGCCTTTAATACTTTTACAACTGTCCAACTTGTCGTGCGTGCCCCCAACGGGATTCGAACCCGTGTTACCGCCGTGAAAGGGCGATGTCCTAGGCCCCTAGACGATGGGGACGTTTGAGGCTTGGCAATCGTACCCGCCAATCAGTGCGCGACCAAACTCACGTTTTTCAAAGATGGGGCAACAAAATATAGGAGCACGCATGTCAAAGGTTTGTCCTTGACACGGGTGCTCCTATTTGTAGGAGTGAATAATTAACCGATTGCCCAGCGAACCGAGACCGAAACTGTGACTTTCTGCTGACCCAAATCGATCTGAGTTGCTGAATCTTCAGCCTTTCCTGAAACTGAGTACATTGGGTAGGAAATTGGTGATGATGTCTCTTCAAGGAAAATCACTTTTCCAAGCTTTATACCAAGAAGTTTTGCATATGAATTTGCCTTGGCCTTGGCTCGGTTTACTGCAAGGCCACGGGCTACATCGATTGCCTTGTCATCATTTATGACAAAAGGGCTCACACCATTTAATAGAAGATTGTTTCCACCGGCATCAACGATTGCATCAATTACTGCGCCTGCAGTCGAAGCTGCGCGCACTGTAATACTAAAACTCTGTGATGCCCGGTAACCAGCTAGTACTGGCGCACTTCCATCTTGTGGATATGAATACTCTGGGTAAACAGTCGCCGACGTTGTCGCAAGATCCTTTGTAGCGATTTTTGCTGCAACTAATGCGCGGCGAACAGCTGATGCCGATGTTGAAGATGCAGCAAGTGCTTCTTTAGTAGTTTTAGCAAGTACCGAAACGGTGGCATCGATCCGCACTGCATCTGGAACAACCAAGGTGGTTCCGGTAGCACTGACTGCTATATATCGAGTCGTGGGTTCAGCTGCCATCGCGGGCATAGCAAGAGTTACGCCTCCGATGAGTGAGAAAGCAATGGTTAGGGCTGCGATTCTGCGAAATGAATTAGTTTTCATGTATTAAGTATCGCGCTTTGGATGTAAAGAGCGTTAATTATTCCTGAGAATAGTGGGAGAATTTGAAAGTGAGCCAATCTCAATATGTATCAAACTGCACGGCAGATGCATTGCGTGAGGCGGCAGAAAATCTTCTTGCAGGGAATTTAGTAGCTTTTCCAACTGAGACGGTCTATGGATTAGGCGCAGATGCTTGCAATGCTGATGCTGTAGCACGTATTTACTCGGTAAAAGGCAGGCCGTCAGATCACCCTTTAATTGTGCATGTGTCATCAATGCAGCGCATGGAAAATTGGGTGAAAGAAATTCCTGTGTATGCAATTTCACTGGCTCGCAATTTTTGGCCGGGGCCTATGACTCTTGTACTAAAGCGAAGCGCGTTGGCCGAAGATTTCATCACTGGAGGACAAGAAACTGTAGGCATTCGAGTACCTGATCACGTTGTTGCTTTAGCATTGCTTGAAACCTTTGAAAGTAAAGGTGGTAAAGGTATTGCAGCACCCAGCGCAAATCGCTTCGGCCAAGTTTCTCCTACAACTGCAGCAGCAGTGGCAAAAGAAATAGGAGAGTTTCTAGACTCTGCTGATCAGATTCTTGATGGTGGTGCATGTGCAATAGGTGTTGAATCTACGATTATCGATTGCACGGGCGATGCGCCGCGGATATTGCGTCCAGGTGCAATTACAGTTGAAATGATTGCAGCTTCAACTGGCAGCACAATAAGCAATGGTTCCGAAATGCTACAGAGAGCCATTCAAGATTCAGCACCACAAATTCGAGTTAGTGGTTCACTTGAAAACCACTATGCCCCAGCGGCTAAAGTATTTCTTGATGTTGCGCCGATGGTAGGACAGGGATTTATCGCTAATGCCACAATTGAAACACCTGCCGGTGTTATTCGTTTAGCCGTACCAAAGAGCGATGACGAATTCGCTCAGGTCTTATATGCCGCACTTCGTCGAGCTGATGCCGATGGTTTGTACGCTGTGGTTGTGCATCAGCCGACCGGGGGTGGCATAGCAATAGCGATCCGAGATCGTTTAGCCCGAGCTGCCAACGGGCGATAGCCTGCTAAAAACTCCGCTACGATTGCGCTTCGCGACTTGGTTTGAAGACAAAGAATTGCTGAATTAATCAAACGGGTGCGCAGTGGGGCCTATAGCTCAGTTGGTAGAGCAACGGACTTTTAATCCGTGGGTCGACGGTTCGAGCCCGTCTGGGCCCACTATTTTCTTGTATTACTCCGGATGATGCTTGACATATCGTGTTCACCAGTTCCTTTACGCCATGTTCGGCTGATGGTTGACGTTTTATATCCATGTAGGGCAAAGGGCTTAATATGGGGCTATGGATAATCAAGATGGTCAGATCAATGGATTAAACCTTCACTTAGACTTAAAGGATGTCGGTGGTGTGTGGGCAAATTTTGCTGCGATTAAACACAGCGACTACGAGTTCACAATTGACTTTGCAAGATTGGACTTCACGCCAGAAGGGGCCAATGGGGTTGTTGTTTCACGAGTGAATATTTCGCCACTTTTTGTCCTTCAACTGATCCAAGCCCTTGAGACCAACTGGTCTGAGTACTCAAAGAAGGCCATGCCTCCAGAGGTCCGAGATAACCAGGGGTAAACCTCACACATTCGGCCCTCATCATTGCCTCTGCCGCGGACACGCTCAAACTCTCAATGTCAACATTAGGTTTGTTTGGCTATTAGACTCGGAAGCTGTACATCCACAGGCAATTCCCAAGGTGTTTGGGTAAAGTTGTCAATAATTCACTTAGATTTATCGGAGTTTCGAGAAATCTCGACCTGTTTCACGGAACCAAAGAAATATTCGCTGAGGCAACAACATTTAGGCCTCTGCGGTGTCTTAACTAGTAGAGGGCAAGACGTTGCCTTCGTTTTTAACTCGCGGGAGCATTTACATGGCGTTATTAAAGTCAAAGGCAGCGAAAGCAGCTGCAATGACTGATGCCACCCGCCTACGGAACTCCGCTACCGCAACGGATTCAGCGTTTGAAGTATCTGCAACTCCAGGTTCAACCGCTGACTGGTCGATTTCACAGCTTTCAGCAATCTACAAAGAGCACCGGACACAGCTTGTCTCACAAGCCCGCCGAATCACCCGCGATGAGGCCGAAGCTAACGAGGTTGTCCAAGAGGCATTCCTTAAGTTCATGCTCGCTTCCCCAGAGCTCGATACCGCAGATCGTGCGATCGCATACCTTCGTACCTCAGTCACCAACCTATCTTTGAACGTCATCCGCGCTCGCGGTGCACGTCCTAACTTGGTTGCCATCGATGCCACCACCACGCAAGAGCGCCTTAATGAGATTGCATCTGAAAACCACGTCGATCTCGATACAACAATTGCCGCCGCAGAAGATGCCGCGGTTATCCGCGAAGCACTTTCCCGCCTGACCTCAGATCAGCGCACTGCGTTGGTTATGTGGGAAATGGAGGGTCGCAGCACGCAAGAGATTGCAACTGCCCTTAACACCAGCCCAGCAAATGTTCGCCACATCTTGGTTCGCGCTCGCAAATCAATGGTCCGCGTTCTTGAGGACTGGGTTATCGACGAGACAACTGGTCTGACTGCACTTAACGCACTTTCAACGACATACAAGAAGGCTTCGCAGATTGCTCAAAAGTCCAGCAAGGCCGCACTATCACTCCTCCTTGTTATTACAGCTTTTCTTGGCTTTAACTCAATGTCCGGTAATGAAGGATCACCACTTGCCATACTCTCTCCAGAGATTGCAGTAGTTACTCCAGCTTCACCCCAAGAGTCCGTGAGCCAATCACCAGTTGCAACCGCAACAGCTGTTTCAACTGCGAAAGCAAAGGCCGCTGCAACTGCCAAAGCCAAGGTTGCTAAGACCATAGCTGCAGCTGTTGCTACTAAGAGGGCACAAACCGATGCCCTTAGTATGAAGATCGCCGCACTTTCATTCTTTGGTCTAGATAAAGATGGTCTACCAACAGCCTTCACAGTAACTGATTCAGAGAACATCGAAGGTATTGCTCGTCTAACAAAAGGAACTTCATCGGTTGGATCAGGTGGAATTGTTATTAACAATCAGTTCATAACTGGCTCAGTTGGTCCAAATGTTTTGATTAATCAAGTACTTACAATTGATGGCACAGGTACGCGCTATTCTGCCAACAGCATCAGCATTGGTTGGGGCGGTAACTGGAACTCAGTGGAAGTTAAGGCAAATGATACCTCGATTGATCGCCTATCAAATGGTAAGTACATGGTTACTTCAACCTTTACCATTGGATATCTCAATGAATCAATTTTCTCGGTCCCAACGGGAGGCCGCGGCTATGACCTAGCCGATGCGCCAAAGTCCATCACGACGCGCATTCTCCTGAATGCCGGCAAGACCACCTTCCTAGCGCAAGCCGTGCAGGTGAATAAGTAAATAGGTTTCCACATTGAGTCCGGATACTCAATGTGGGATTTGATGAATCAGCACGTGCGATTCATCGAACCGGGTGAAAGAGTTTATTTCGTGAAATACGAAAAAACTTTGATCCCAAGCCGGCTCTCGGATCGTCCGAGGACCGACTAATCGAAAGGATACAAATGTCTACAAAGACAACTTATAAGCGCATAGCGCTTGTAGCTGTTGCGGCTTTGGGCTTTGGTCTTCTGTCAGTGGCGCCTTCATCGGCTACTGTACAGTCAGATACATTAGCTCTCTCCGAAACTGCAACATCGGTTACCGTAGGGACTGCTGCTAGTACTACAATTACGCAGACTTTTCTTGGAGTCAACAGCGACACCATGACTGCTACTGTCTCACTTGTGAGTGGACCATCTGGAAACATTGTGGTTCCAACACTTACAGCACTCCCTGCACTTTCCAGTAATGGAACTCCAGGAGTAAATGGATTAATTGGAACCATGATGGATACAACAAGCTCAGGTACTGTATACGCGCTAGCTTCTGCAAAATGGACGCTAACACTTCCAAATACTGCAACCGCAGGAACTTACACAATTAAGGTTACGCCTGCCATTACCGGCGGGGCGACACCAGTTGCTGCTGCAGTTACATGGACTGTCACCGTAAATGCAGTTGTGCTGACTCTTGCTGATTCAACATCTACAAGTATCATCAACGCAGCGGGCGTCGCTACAGGATCAGCAGATGCTTCGATTACAGTTGCTGCTTCAGCCGGTAATGCGGCTGCTGCGACAATTGTAGTAACACCAAAAGTAGCAGGCGCAGCAACTACTGGATCAACAGTCGCTACAGCGACTATCACAGGTCCTGGAAGTGTAACTGCAAGTACCTCAAGCGCTGTAGCTACCTCAACTGGCCTTAAGTCAGTAACCGTCAGTGCGGGTGGGGCAGGCGTAGTTTATGTACACGTCTACGGTGATGGCACAGCTGGTACTTCAACAATTACCATCACGATTGGTGGAGTAACTGTTGGTACAGAGACAGTTACCTTCTCTGGAGTAGCAGCATCTGCAGTAGCAACAGTTGTAATCCCAGTAATCAATTCTGGATCAGGTGCAACTTCTACTAGCGCAGTAACTGCAATCGTTAAGGATGCAGCTGGAAACGTTGTTTCAGGCAAGGCTATGTTTGCAGTCTCAGGAACAACGACTGTATTTGCTAGCGCAACAGCAACAACTGATGCAACCGGTAAGGCAACATTTGCCTTTATTGGTCTTACAGCTGGAACTTCAACAGTGACAGTTCAAGACGTTGCTGCTGGTTCAACTGTTGGCTTCGCAGCAGCAGCTGTTTCAGTGCGTGCAGGTACAATTGCTCCATCTACTGTAACAATGTCGCTAGACAAGGCAACTTATACTCCAGGAGAAGCAGCAGTATTGACAATAATGGTTAAGGATGCGGCTGGAAATGCAGTTGCTGACGGAACCCAAACTGTCTTTGCAACTGGCGGAGTTACGAGTTCTCGTGCTCTGACAGTAAGTACATTGCCAACAGGAACTACGTTGACTACTGGTTCATCAACTGGAACATTGAAGTACGCTATCAACGTTCCAAGCACACAGGGTGACTTCACCCTCTCAGCTACAGGTGCGACAGGCATTACTGGCACACTTTCAGTAACAGCAAATGTTGGCCCGTCAGCAAATGATGCAGCTAATGCAGAGGCAATCGCAGCAGCAGCAGATGCAGCAGCAGAAGCAACTGATGCAGCTAACGCAGCAACTGATGCAGCTAACGCAGCAGCAGAGGCAGCAGATGCAGCAACAGCAGCGGCACAAGATGCAGCTGATGCAGTTGCAGCATTGTCTGTTCAGGTTGAGGAATTGGTCGCAGGCTTAGTTGCTCAGATCACAGCTCAAAAGGCAGCGATCCGTGCTCTAACAAACCTAGTAATCAAGATCCAGAAGAGGATAGCGACGATACTCAAGAAGTTGAGTTAGTCTTAATTGCTTCAATTCTTCTGGTAAATAACTAGAACCGAAACCCGGTTCCCACTTCTGTGGGGGCCGGGTTTCGGCCTTTCTAAAGGAAAATTAAGTACTCTTGGTACATGTTGGATACACGAAATAAGAAATTATTAGGGACTATAACATTGGCCGCTCTCGTGGCTGTGACTTTGGTGGTGGCACCTTATACATTAATAGAACCTATAAATCTTCCAAAACTTCTAACTCTTGCATTTCTTTCAATAATTATGGTCTCGGTTATAGCGCCGGAAAGTAAAAGACTTATTAACTCAAAATATAAACACCTCTTCATAATTTTGTCACTTTTCATAATCCAAATATTGATTGTTCTTTTTTTCTCAGGAGCAAATATCTTGGGGCAGTTCTATGGCACTTTTGGACGAAACACCGGTGCGCTGGCTTATCTATCACTCGTAGTACTGCTGATGAGCAGTGCGCTTGTTTCGAATAAAGAGTTTTTGACGAGATTCGCCCGAGTTACATTAATTGTCGGTGCCATCCTCATTATTTATGGAGTTATCCAGAACCAGGGGTTAGAGCCTTTTCCCTTTTCAAACCTGTATGCGCCACTTGCGCCAATTGGAACTTTTGGAAATTTGGATTTTCAATCTGCTTTCATGGGAATAATTGCAGTATTTTCATTTATTTTATCTTTAAATACTAATTTCAAACCTTATGGGCGAGTTCTTCTAATTATTATGGGATTCTCATCAATAGTTGTAATTTATCAAACGACTTCCAAGCAAGGATATTTGAATCTTCTTGCCGGCCTACTTGTCGCGGCGATTCTTTGGTCGTTTATGACCAAGAGAAAAAGCATAGGTATTTCTGTCGCGTTTGTTGGATCCGCAGGCGGGGGTTTAGTTTTCTTAGGATTATTTAATGTAGGCCCTTTGGCAAACTACCTATTTAATACTTCAGTTGTTGCTCGTGGTTACTATTGGCGAGCAGCTCTGAAAATGATGACAGATCACCCATTCTTTGGAGTCGGAATGGATGGTTTTATTGATTGGTATCGGCGATCACGTCCGACTGACTACTACGAGAATGGTTTTACAACTTTTTCAAATACGGCCCACAATGTTTTCTTGGATGTCGCTTCGAGCGGTGGAGTCCCACTACTTCTGATTTATTGTTACATTTTTGCTCTCGTAATTATTGCAGTTGTGAAAGTTGTAAAACGCAATGATGGATTTGATGTGCATTTTGTTGCCATGGTTGGCGCTTGGGTTGCATATCAAGCTCAGTCACTTGTGAGCATTAACCAGCTTGGGTTAGCAATATGGGGTTGGGTTTTATCGGGGTTAATAATTGGTTATGAAATCAATACCAGAGATGAAAAGCCTGAGAGAGATGTATCTGTAAAGAATAAACAACCCCAGCGAAAAGGTAAGGTTGTGGAACAGCCACTTTCCTCGGCCGCACTAATGAGGGTTTTTGGTGGAGTAATACTGGGTGCGTTAGTGGCTATTCCTCCCTATTATGTAAATGCGAGCTTTTTCTCAGCCCTAAAGAGCGGTGATATTGAAGCCATAAAGACGGCGGCATATCTAAAACCCATTGATGAAAGGCGCTTACTGCATGTCGCAACAATTATGAGGGATAGCAAAATGGATTCTGAGGCGATTGCCGTGATACGTGATGCCACCATGGATTATCCAAATTCTTTTGATTTCTGGCAGTTATGGACTTCTATCCCAACGGCAGCGCCGGCAGATATAGCAGCGGCAAAGGCCCAGATGAAGCGCCTAGATCCTTTTAACCCCGATATCAAGTAACAGAGGCTTTAGAAGAGTAGGTATTTACTCCATTTAGTATCGGCAATCAATTATTGTGTACCTATAAGTTTTACTGATTGGGGATGTTGTGTTCACACTCGTGGCTATTACCTTTGCTGTATTAGGTATCGCACTAGTTATGGGCTTTGTCCCAGGGTCCATTATCACCGCTGCAATTTCTGGTGGCTCTAAAAGCCGGGGTCCTGTTGCTTTAGGTCTTTCAATCGGAATCGGTTTTGCAATTTCTAGTATCGCAGCGGCCTGGGCCTTTGGATTACTTGGTGCGAATAGCTATCTCACTATTTTGATTGTTCTTACACTTCTCTCACTAGCTCTTCTCATTATTCCCACCATTAGAAAAACTTTAGTTGTCTGGAAAGAGTTTGGACGTATAGATGCCCTGCTGCTTCTGGTTCCCTTTGTAACCGCTTTTTACAGTAAGCCATATTGGGAAGGCGCCACATCTTTAAAAATAACGGCAGGTACTGGCCCCGATATACCACAGAATTTAATGACAGTTCTAGCTCAACCTGGAGTTGGATCGACATGGGCGCAAGGCCGAGATAATTTCTTAGCTTTCTTAGGGGATAAGAACTTAGGTGAGGCTATTTATCACTTGTATCAACTGCCTTCGATGCAACAACAGGCGGGCTTTGACTATCTAATTTATGGCACTCGCTGGGGTTTGAGTATCCCCTTTGCACAGATTTTACGTATTGATCCCTCACTTCTGATTATTGGTCAGGGTTTAACAATCTCTGCAGGAATCGCAGCGCTAGGATTAATAATCTATTCATTTTCTCGTTTGGTTTTTGAGCGCTACTCATTATCATTCTTGCTTTTAATTGCATCAATTTCATCAGCACCAATAATGGTTCAAGTATTTAATGGCGGAATGGCACAAGCATGGGCCTTACCAGGTATCGGCTTACTCTCAAGTACCTTACTACTTACTTTATATTTGAAAACTAAAGATGAGTTAACACCGAAAGCATTTAAGGGTTTGATCGCGCTCTCGGCCTTTGGATGGCTTGCAAATGCCGTGACGTATATAGATTCAAGTATGACTTTGGCGGCAGTTTTCGCTTTTTCTGCGATCTTCTTAGGAGTTTTGGCCAAAGGTGATTTGAGTCTTTCACTAGTTAAAACCATGTTTCTGGGTGGGGTTATTGCAGCGATAATGGTTGCGCCATATACCTACGCTGCGATTACGACCATGAGTATTCGATTAAAACTAGCTTCTGGCACTGGATTCCTCTTCAATCACTGGCCATTGCCATCTGAGATGCTTGGTGTGATCAATATCTGGACAGGCACAGCCGGTACTCCGCGAGATCCATTAGTGATGCTCATCGGAGTTCTATTATCGGCTGCAGTTATCTGGCTAGTGGTGCGTGGAGTTACGAGTAAGGTTGCATGGGATAAGTCAGTTTCTATCTTGGGTTTATCGATTGTTCTTGTATGTGCCGCAGTTGCCTTATGGGCAAAAAATACAAGCCTTGGTAGCAATTACTCGTATGTAAAAGTAGCAACATATGTTGGACCTCTTTTCTTGCTAATAATTGGTGAGAGAATGTCGCAGAATTTGAAAGTAAAAACGGGAAAGAAAGTTAAAAATTCAAAAAATGATTCGCATATTTTACTGCGAATGATTACCCCAATTGTCTATGTGGCTATCATGGTAGTTTCCGTTATCTCCACTAACTCTGGTTTAGTAAAACAACAAGAGTATTCCTATCCATCGGCAATGACTGCAATTCTAAATGATAAGGCGGCACAAGCTGAACTACATAACTTTAATTATTTAACTTCATATCGCTCGTTGAGTAACGCACTTGGTTTTGTAGGCGATACGTATTGGATCGCTAAAGCACCAAATGATATTTTGTTGGAGACACGAATGGGCAACGAACTGCGGATAATCTGCTTTGTTGGTGATGCAGTGTGTGTCCCCAAAACACCTGAGATAACTGGGAACGTATTGAATAAATACAGTTTAAAGGTCTATCAATCCCCCATCACTACGGCGCAGTTCGCAGCCCTGAAGCCGCTGGATCGCTTCTATGCAGCCATGGATGCAGTGGGACAGCCACGATTTGATGTTCCTGATCGATTCGTCGGTGGAAATCCGCTTCTTAAACCAAATACATGAGAGTTATCGTCACTGGATCATCAGGTTTTTTAGGTTCCTGGATTTGTAGAGTTTTAGCGGCACGGCATGAGGTTATTGCTCTTGTCCGCCCGAGCTCGGATACGTATCGGCTTACCGATATTGATGAGTTGCAGATTGAGCATAGAGAAAACACAGACTGGGCAGATTTCATATCGGCTGAAAAACCCGATGTCTTGATTCTTGCCGATTGGTGGGGCGTCGGAAATCACGATAGAAATGATGCGCGGCAGGTCGAGAATATTGAGCGCATGGAAATCATGGCCGTGGCAGCTAGAGATGCCGGCGTTGGTCTTGTAATCGGTGTGGGCAGCCAAGCCGAGTTAGGACCAGTCTCTAATCGAATCACCGAGGATCTGCCTGATAACCCAACTACTGAATATGGTAAGGCGAAGGTTGCTGCACGAAAAATTATCCAGAGTTCACTTGTCGCATCGAAAATACGTTTTGCATGGCTGCGAATTTTTTCCACATACGGACCTTGCGATACCGATACGTGGTTGATTCCTCAGTTAATCGATACTTTAACAAAGGGCGAGGTTATGGATTTAACAAAGGGCGAGCAAGAGTGGAGCTATCTACATGCTTTTGATTTAGCCCGTGCCTTTGAGGCCGTTATCGAAAGTGAATCTATGTCAGGTGTGATCAATGTAGGAAATCCCCAGACCGTTATTTTGAAGGAAGCGGTACATGTTATCGCGGATCAATTAGGAGCCCAGGGTTTGCTAGGTTTTGGAAATTTACCTTATCGCCCAGATCAAGTAATGAAGTTAGAACCGGCCTGTGAATCGTTAACTGCGATTGGTTGGAAGCCAGTAGTTTCTTTTGAAAATGGAATCGCGCAGACGATTCAGTGGCGACACCGCAAGCCTTTAGATCCGCTGCGTTGCGAAGATGGTCAGGAAGTTGTATTTACATTACCTTCAAGGCGTTAAATTTCGCAATAATATTATCAACGTTAATTCCATTGGCAGTGCGCAAAAAACTTTGGTCACCAATCTGCGAAAGATTATTTTGATCGGCTGCGATTAAACCAATGGCACCATGCAGATTTGCCGCGTTCATAGCCTCGAGAACGGCGGCGCCTACGCCGCCACGGTATGAATGCTCTTCAATAACAATGACGGGGCCGATGCGCAACGCCTTTTCAAGGTAATCGATATCAATCGTAGATATATATGGCATTGAGGCAACGGCAACTGAGATTCCTTGTGCCGCTAACGCATTAGCTGCAGCAATTGCAACTGTGCCGACTGAGCCTGCAAAGATTAAAGTTCCGGAGGTGCCAGGGGAGATTTCATTGATTTTCCCAGGTGCGGGTTTTGGTCTGGTTGTATGAATAGTTGGTTCGCCACTTTTGCCCAAGCGCAGGTATGTAGGCTTCTTAGAAGCGATTATTAAGGTGGTTAGTTCGGCGGTTTCAGCTGGATCTGCAGGCACGATTACCTCCATGTTAGGAAGTGCCCGCAGCACCGCAATATCTTCAAGGGCGTGATGGGTGTAGCCCTGACTGCCATAGGCATATCCAGCACCAACAGAGACAATTACAACGGGGTTGTTCATTAGGCAGACATCGTTTCGGATCTGTTCAAGACACCTTAGCGTTGGAAAATTACCGATGCTGTAGACGAAAACTCTTTTTCCGGTGGATGCATACCCTGCAGCCATTCCCATCATGGCCTGTTCGTTTACACCAGAGTTGATGAACTGGTCGGGTAGCTCTCTTTGAAAAGTATCAAGGACGCCATACCCAAGGTCACCGGTCATCAAAATAATATTTCGGTCTTTTTTAGCCGCCTCCAGCAACGTTGCAACAAAGGTATCGCGCATCAGTAATTTTCACTTAACTGCTCGAAAGCTTTGGTGACATCGTCTGCCGTGGGCGGTTTGTAATGCCACAGGACGCTGTTCTCCATAAATCCAACGCCCTTACCTTTAGTGGTATCGGCGATGATGCACTTAGGCCCAGTTTGTGTTGAGAGTGATTCGGCCAAGAGAGAGTAGTCATGGCCCGAAATAGTTTGAGTCTGCCATCCGAAGGCGATCCACTTATCGGCAAAAGGCTCAAGCCTTAACGTATCTTCGGTAAAGGTCAGTGATTGAATCTTGTTGCGATCAATGATGACAACTAAGTTATCTAGTTCGTGGTGATTAGCAATCATCGCTGATTCCCATGTTGTGCCTTCATCGCATTCACCATCAGACATCACAACAAAAACACGGCCCTTGGCCCCACTCTTCTTGCGCGACATTGCAATGCCTAGGCCATAAGGCAGACCGTGGCCAAGCGAGCCAGTAGAGAGCTCAACACCGGGCACGCCCTTTGAAGTCACGTGGCCACCGAGAGGGGCATCGTTGGTGCAATAGTGTGTAAGCCAATCCTTTGGAAAAAATCCTTGAAGCGCTAAAACTGAATAAAGCGCAGATGCTGAATGGCCCTTAGATAAAATAACTATGTCACGATCGTCGGCGCCCATATTTGCCGGCGAAATATTGGCCGCTCCGGTATACAGAACACTTAAAATATCAACGACTGAAAGCGCTGATGCCACATGGGATGCCTTTGCGGTACTGGTCATTGAAATGATTTCATGCCGTGCTGCCAGAGCTAGATCGGCGGCCTTGGTGAAGGGTGTTACGGCATCAGACAACGTTCTACCCCTTTAACTCGATTACATATACGGGCAAGGATAGTAATATAGGGCTCTAAATACCGCTTCCATAATCCTTGGGAGTTCGTGCCGTTAGACTTTGGCTCTAATCTCTTTAAGGGGGAATTTCGTGAAGGCGGTAATTCTTGCGGGTGGTTTAGGAACGCGTCTTCGTGAAGAGACCGAGTTTCGTCCAAAGCCGATGGTTGAAATCGGTGGACGCCCAATTCTCTGGCACATCATGAAAACCCTTTCAACGCAGGGCATCAACGAGTTTGTAATCTGCCTAGGCTATAAGGGTGATTACATTAAGGATTTCTTCATCAATTATGAGGCCCGCACTCATGACATCACCGTAAAGCTAGGTGAAAATGAAGGGCTAGTTCAGCATGCTAAGTCGAACAAGGAGAATTGGACGGTAACTCTTGCGAACACTGGCTTAACCACAATGACCGGCGGGCGCATTAACGCTATTAAACAATATGTTGAGGGCGAAAAGTTCCTGTGCACATATGGTGATGGCGTTGCCAATATCGATTTAAAAGCATTAACAACCTTCCACGAATCTCATGGAAAAATCGCAACAGTAACGGCAGTACGCCCTACAAATCGATTTGGGGCGATGCAGATAGATGAAAACGAGACGGTCACAGAGTTTGCTGAAAAGCCGCAGGCTGAAAAGTGGGTTAATGGTGGCTACTTCATCTTTGAGCAAGGGATCTTTGACTACCTAGATTCCGAGTGCGTGTTAGAGAAAGGGCCGCTTGAAAAGCTTGCTAAGAAAGGTGAGTTGAAATCCTATAAGCATGAGGGCTTCTGGCAGCCAATGGATACTTTCCGTGAATCCCAAGAGCTCAATGAACTGTGGAGTAATAATGAAGCTCCTTGGAAAATTTGGTGAGCTATTTCTATGGCTAATTTTTTAAAGGATTACTCAGGAAAAAAAATACTGGTTACCGGGCACACGGGCTTTAAAGGTGCATGGTTATCTAGAATTTTAGTTTTAGCTGGTGCGGATGTTTTCGGTGTAGCACTTGAGGCAGAAACTAACTCACTCTTTGATGTGGCTGGCGATTTAGGACTAAAAGAGAGCACAATCCTCGATATTCGCAACCGCAATGCAGTGGAGAATTACTTTACGACACATCGATTCGACGGAATTTTTCACCTTGCTGCACAGCCTTTGGTGCGCCGATCATATAAAGAACCGATTGAAACTTTTGATACAAATGTCATGGGAACTGCCCATGTTCTAAACGCTGCAGTAAGCAATAAGGCCACACATTGGATAGTGGCGATAACCACGGATAAGGTCTATAGAAACGTTGAAAAACCAGATGGATATTCTGAGGATGAACCACTTGGTGGCAAAGATCCATATAGTGCTAGCAAAGCGGCTACCGAAATGGTCGTCTCTGCATGGCAGACGATTGCAAGCCATAGCGATGAGAAAATTTCAATTTGCTCGGCGCGTGCTGGAAATGTGATCGGTGGTGGCGATACTGCCGAGGATCGATTAATCCCTGATCTGATTCGCGGCTTTCATACCGGTAAAAAAACCATTATTAGAAACCCTGAGTCAATTAGACCCTGGCAACATGTTTTAGATCCAGTTAACGGGTACTTAACTATGGGATCTGCACTTATTGAGGGTCGCACAATTTCGCCCGCCTTTAACTTTGGCCCCGGCGAGGA
The DNA here is from genome assembly GCA_964358665.1 of uncultured Candidatus Planktophila sp. GTDB lineage: Bacteria > Actinomycetota > Actinomycetes > Nanopelagicales > Nanopelagicaceae > Planktophila. The sequence continues at coordinate 58,369 of CAYHOY010000010.1, forward strand.
ATCAAAGTTAACCGTTGCGCAGATGGCAGATTACGCCTGCGCACAATGGGATGGCTCACAAGGCCTAGATATCCAGATAGATCCACGTGCAGTTCATGAATCAGGTTTGCTCTGGCTCTCATCAGAGTTAGCCACCAAAGAGTTAGGCTGGAGCAACCGATTTGAAGCCCATGAAGCAATCTGCTGGACTATTGACTGGGAAAAAGAGTCAATGCAGGGCTCGCCATTAGTGGCTTTAGATCGACAAATATTTGAGTTCTATGGAGAACAGCGATGAAAAAACTTTCGGTCATTACGCCTTGCTATAACGAAGAGTTAAATGTAGAAATCTGCGCGCAAGAGTTAAAAAAGATTATGCAGGAACAGTTGCCAAATTACGACTACGAACACATCTTCGCCGATAACGCTTCAACGGATTCAACGCTTATCAAGCTGCGTGAAATTGCAGCTGGGGATGAACATGTAAAAGTCATCTCCAACAGTCGCAACGTTGGTCCATTTAGAAATATGTGGAACGCTATGAAGAGCGCAACGGGAGATATCGTTGTTCCTCAATTAGCCGCAGATTTGCAAGACCCACCTTCTGTAATCCCAGAGTTTGTTAAAAATTGGGAGGCAGGGTTCTTAGTTACTTACGGCGTTAGAGCCAAACGTGAAGAACCGTTAGTTATGCGTTTTGCTCGCGGGTTGTATTACCGAATTATCAAAAAATTCGCCGCCGCAGTTATCCCACTTAACTCAGGTGAGTTTCTGCTTGCGGATAAGAAAGTAATTGATTCGATTTTGGCCGTAGATGACCAGTATCCATACATCAGAGGGTTAATAGCCCAAACCGGAGTTAAGAGCACGTCAGTGTCATATACGTGGGTCAAGCGCGAGCGAGGCAAATCAAAGAACAGTTTTATCTCCCTAATCGATCAGGCAATAAATGGCTTCGTTTCAACTTCGCGTGTACCTGCACGTCTGGCCTTATTAGGTGGCTTCATTCTTTCGTTTTTTGGTTTTGCTTACGCTCTATTTACTGTAATTATGGTTCTGATTTCCGATGGAAGCGCGCCGGTTGGGATTCCAACAATCATCGTCGGAATCTTTTTGATGGGCGGCGTTCAACTTCTTTTCCTAGGACTTATTGGAGAATATATTTTGAGTATTCATGGACAAGTACGTCGAACTCCACCGATGTTTGAAATCGAGCGTATTAATTTCAAGGAGAGATAATGGCTAAGAAAAAATATGTTGCGCCTAAAGCCGTTGCTCAAGAGACATTTCCAACACCTATTGCCTTGGGCATTAAAGCCTTTGCCATTACCGGTTCACTTATTTTTATTATTCAACTTCTTCGCGGCTCGTCACAGAGTGAGGCTCCTGACAAGGCAATTTACTTATTAGCAATTCTTATCGCCGGGGTATTCCTACTTCTAGGTTTTTCAAAGTTAAGTAAATCGACTGGTAAATACCTGCATGGCTCGCTAGCTTTAATTGTTACAGCTATTGGTATTGCAGGAATCGAAGAGCATGAACCGATAAATGGAGTGGTGCTCTCAGATCGACTGTGGCTAGGTTTTGGTCCTTACACTTTGATTCTGGCAATACTTATAATGCCCATTGTTTTCAAAATTATTGAATGGCAAACTTTAAATATTGCATGGAAAGCCGTTCTATCCACGCTATTTCTCATAAATGCAGTTTTAGTGATCCCAAGTTTCTGGCAAAGCGCGGCAGCGGTTATTGATGCAGATCACTCCGAGTATGTGATTAACGAACTATTGGCTCCAGTTGTTGGGTATTGGCCATACTCAGACTTCATCCCGCAGTACCAAAGTTTTTATGGATTCTTCTTGAAGCCATTTGTAGGTGGAATGAGCGCCAGTCAAATATCGGACGTAGCTTTTATAGCTCTGACTCTCTTAAGTTTTGCCACGCTAATCCTGGGTGTTTTTATTGCTTGGAACGCTATTGATCGCAGATCTGTAGTTTTAGCAATAGGTCTAGTAATTCCCTTCACCGCTTTAACTCAGTTTCCTACGCGCGAGGGATATCTTGGCTCAATTGCCGCCTTACTTTCAGGCCTTTCGATCCGAATATTTCCTGGACTCGTCTTAATTGGTTTGCTAATTCTCCTGCTTCGGAAGAGATCAGAGAAATCTACGACTAAGCGAACAATTGCTTTTCTGGCTTTCGGATTCTTATCAGGGGTGACAAGCTGGCAGTCTCAAGATTTCGGTATTGCAGCGGTGGTGACCTCATTTTTGGTTATCGCGTATGCGAGTAGCACGCGATTTTTGGAGATTAAAAATACGGGCGTTGCATTAATTGGATTTATTCCAGGGTTCGCTCTCTATCCAATTATCGCGGGCGCGGCCGGTAAAACTATCGACTTTAAATACTTTTTATTCTTCGCTCGACAATTTGGCTCTGGTTTCGGAGCTGAACGAATTCGAACGCCTGGCCCAGTTCTCTTTATTTTGCCGTTGATAGTTCTGCTTGTAGTTGTGCATGGAATTTATGTCTATCGCTCTAAAAAGAGCGCGAGTGAGACCGGTGATTATTCACTGAACAGCTTGATTGGCTTTGCCTTTGGACTCTGGTCACTCTTTGGTTTCACGTATTACCTCAACAGATCTTATGCTTCAGGGCAGATGCAGATTCTATTTTTGCCACTGGCTATTTCTCTTGCAGCATTTGTTGGAATACTGATTAAGGATCCAGTCAGAACTCTAGTTTTTGGAAACTTGCAAAAAGGCTTTCTTTTCTCACCTCGTGCAATGAAAGAGAAAAACTTCGCCTGGGTTCTTCCGTTGCTCCTGATTATTTCCATCCCTTTTGCCTCCATTTTGCTCACGCCGAACCCAAGAGTTGAAATGAAGCGAATTAATGAGGCGAAAACAGAACCACGTTGGCCAAAGGCAACTATTGTTGCCTCAGTTGCCGATGCGAAAATTGCAGCAAAGTATGCAAAAGATCAGGGTCTGACTATTGGTTTCTTCGGTGCATCTTCTTATTACGT
>CAYHOY010000011.1:0-54295 GCA_964358665.1 uncultured Candidatus Planktophila sp.
CTTTCTTACCATTATTTGCTTCGAGAATTCTTTCATGCAGTTTTTCTTGATCAGCATCGATAACAAAATCAGCGCCTAATGACTTTGCTAAATCGCGTTTTGATTGAGTTGATGCAACAGCAATAACTTTTGCTCCCCATAGTTTTGCAAGTTGAATTGCAATCGTGCCAACTCCGCCTGCTGCTGCATGTATTACGACGCTTTCTCCTGCTTTGACATGCCCAACTGTTTTCAAAATATGCCAAGCCGTTGAGCCCTGAACTAACATGCACAACGCCTGTTCATCAGTAACGCCATCTGGAATCTCAATCATTGCCGCGCTATATGCCAGAGCTTTTTGCGCATATCCCCCACTTGCAACTGGGGTTACAACGCGAACGCCAGAGACAGTTGTACCAACTACTTCAATTCCTGGAACTAAAGGAAGTCGCTGTGGAGAAAGATATGAGTTTTCAGTCTGATGAGTATCGGCATAATTGATTCCAATAGAAGTTACAACAATTACCTCTTGGCCTTCACCTGGAATCGGATCTGGAAGATCGACAAAGTGCATGGAATCTGGACCGCCAAAAGCGGTAATTTGTATTGCTTTCATAACTATCCCTTAGTGGAGCCGAGAGTTAAACCCGAAACAAACTGCTTACGCAAAATGAAGAAGACAATTAATGTCGGTAAAGCGGCGATAGCTGCGCCAGCTGCTAACAAGTTGTAATCAGTCACGAACTCCCCTTGTAATCGACCCAAGGCCGAAGTAATCGGTCGCTTAGAATCCGTAGACATCAAGACCAGAGCCCAAAAGAAATCGTTATAAATCCATGTTGTCATCAAAACTGCAAGTGAAGCCAAGGCTGGACGCAACAATGGAAGCATCACCTTTGTGTAATGTGTAAATACGGTTGCACCATCGACCATTGCTGATTCGCTAATCTCTTTGGGAACAGTCTTCATGTAACTCGATAACACGAAAGTTGCAAAGCCCATTTGGAAAGCTACGTGAATTAATACAACACCCCAAGGCGAATCATATAAAAGTCTCGGAATTCCAACTGCTTTACCCAAGGTGATGTACATTTTAAAGACAGGGATAAAGACAAGTTGAGCTGGTAGTAAATTGCCGGCGGTAAATAGCAAGAGAAGAGATACATTCCACTTAAATGAGTAGCGACTCACGACGAAAGCGATTAGTGAGCCGAAAAATAAAGTTAAGAAAACCGCAGGAATTGTAATTATCGCGGTATTAAAAAAGTATGTTGGAAGTTCCATGCGCGAGATAGCATCGGCATAGTTCGTCAAATTCAATACTTTTGGAAATGAAAATAGACCGTTAGCTCGAACCTCTTTATACGGGCGAAGGGAGGACCAGACCGTCCAAATGATGGGAAAGATCCATACAATGGCAAAAATACCGATAAACAGGGAAATAAAGCGATCTTTAACCTTCTGCTTATTACGATACTTCGTGGCTGCAACTTGAAGCTCTACATCGATGCTCATTGGACATCACTCCTGAAAGTTGTTCGCAGATAAGCAATAATCGGACCAATGGAAAGAACAAAGAGGATTACTGCATAAGCCGCACCCTTCATAGACGCACCCTCACCTGCGATATTTTGGAAAACCAAGGTACCTAAAATTGGGAAGCCGGCGGATGAGCCATAAATAATATAAACAATATCGAAAGCTCGAAGCGATTCAATAATTGTGATGACAATGACAATGACGTTAACCGGTTTCATGGCGGGGAAAATAACCTTCTTAAACGTCTGCCACTCAGTTGCGCCATCTAACGAGGCTGCCTCACGCAAGGCCATATCAACTGATTTAAGGCCAGCTAAATAAAGCAACATGATGTAGCCGATATGACGCCATGATGCAATTGTCAAAATCACGTAAATATTAATGTCGTAGTTACCGAAAAATGAGATCGCATTATCAATATCGCGCCCAAAGAGACCATTGACAAAGCCATCTGGGCGAAGAAGGAAGTTCCAGATAATTCCGGTGACTGCCAAAGAGAGCACAACGGGTAAGTAGTAAGCGGTTTCATAAAATTTGTGTCCGCGAATCTGGCGGTCAATTTGATAGGCCAACAGGATTCCAATTGGAGTAGCTATACCTGCAAACCAAACTAACCAGATGATGTTGTTTTGAATCGCTTCCCAAAAAGCGGGAGTATCAACGAAGATATTCTTATAGTTAGCAAACCCCGCAAATTTGATACGGGAGATTGAGATTCCTGACCAATATGTAAATGAGAGAACAATTGTCAGAAAGGCCGGCACCCAAACAAGTAATAAGTGAAAGAAAAGTGGAATTCCAACAAAAGCAGTGAGTGTCGTTCTATCGGCCCTAGAGAAGGCTCGACGGCGATGGGGTTTTTTACTCTCCATCGCCGTCGAGTTCATCTTTTAGACCTATCTCTTAGTTAGTAATTTTTACGAATAGTAATTGAAATTACAAACTATGCAAGAGGAGGTAGTGCATCCCATTGTGCTTGGAGGCTATCAACAATCTTGTTGACATCCTTAGGATTCTTAAACCATGACTGAATTGCAGGGCCAACAACTGGACCAGCAAAGTCAGGGCGTGTATCGCGGTCAAGGAACTGAGTAATGTACTTAGCCTCATCCATAACTGCCAACTGCTCTTTCTGGAAGGCATCATACGTTGATGTATCTTGACCCTTATTGGCTGAGGTCATTGGAATGGATTTGCCATCGGCATCCTTGGCATCAAGCATTGCTTGAACGCCTTCCATGTCACCAGCAAACTTCAAGAAGTCAGCTCCACCAGCATTATTTGTGCCATTTGCGGCCACGCAGAAACCATCGATAGGTGCATCGACTGTGTCGCGACCATGCTCTGGATTGATTTCAGGGAATGGGATAATTGAAAGATCGGCATAATCTGCTTCAGATTGCTCTTTGAAGTTTCCACCGAACCATGAGCCCATGAGCATCGATCCAGCTTTTCTCTGTAGAAGGAGCTGCATAGCGCCATCCCACTCGAGATCTAGAACGTTTGGATTCATGTAAGGGATCAACATCTCCCAGTGCTTAAATACATCTAGAACCTTGGCATCGGTCCACTTTTCGCGACCGGCTAAAAGATCTACGTGGAACTGGTATCCATTGACACGAGCATTAAGAATGTCGAATGTTCCCATTGCTTCCCAGCCGCCTTTATCGCCAGCTGCAAATCCAACAAGACCCTTCTTCTTCATGCCATCTAGCATCTTAAGGAATTCATCCCAGTTAGTCACTGTGTCGGCACTTAGACCAAGATCCGCAAACATTGACTTACGGAAGTGCATGCCCCATGGGTACCAAGACTGTGGAACAAAGTACTGCTTTCCATCTAGTCCAGTCGCTGCAGTTTTATAGCTATCTGCATATTGATCACCAATCGTGTCCCACACGCCTGTGAGATCTGCAAGCAATCCCTGCTCTGCAAAGAACTGCATACGGTATCCGGCCATCCATTGGAAGGCATCGTCTGGTGTTCCCTGTAGATATTGTGAAAGATTGTTTTGGAAGGCATTTGACTCTGTTGCATTGTATGTAACTTCATTTCCAGTCTTTGCTGTGTAAGCAGCAACCAAGGCCTTTAGTTGCGCAGTTGGTCCAGCATCTACAGTGCGAGCACCGAATGCGAGAGCACCTGTTCCGTCGGATCCGCATCCTGCAAGGAGTGATCCTCCAGCTGCTAATCCAAGACCGCCGACTGCAGCACCCTTAAGTACTGAGCGACGGGAAATGCCATTTTTTACTTCTGACATTGTGTTCCTATTCTCTAGAGAGGAGATTGCGATAGGTCATCAGGCGAGTAAGGGGATGAGCCTGGTAACAGCGCAAATCTAGAGGTCTGACCACTCTTTAGATAGGGAAATTTGGTAACGAATTGGTTACTTTTACGCTCAAATTTTGCAGTAGGTGGGGGCTCTTGTCATCGGCCGTCGGCAGGTGCACCATTGGCAGGGCATCCCCAACGAGGCGAGGAGATCACGATGAAGGTTTCTACTTTAATTACCGGTAAGCGTGTTGAAACTATATCTTCCAGCGCCACGCTTCATGACCTGGTTAATTCCCTCAATGTTCACCATGTTGGGGCGTTAGTTGTTTCTCCTGATGGCAAAAAAATCGATGGCATAGTCTCAGAGCGAGATGTTGTCCGAGCAATGCCTGGCAAATTAGATGAAATCACCCACATGCGGGTTCGGGATCTAATGACCGCAGAGGTCATTACATGTACTCCTGAAACAACCGTTGCCGATCTCATGACGGTAATGACCGAACGCCGAATCCGTCACGTTCCTGTTTTAGATGCATCTGGAAATCTAATTTCTATCGTTTCAATCGGTGATGTAGTAAAAGCTCACATTAATGATTTGGATGCAGAGCGCAAAGCGCTAAGTGACTACGTTAACTCTTAATCTCCTGCTCGGCAATTTTTTTACGAACATCATCCATATCTAATTCGGTGACTTTGCTAATAATCTCTTCGAGGGCTGAACCTGGAAGTGCGCCTGGCTGACTGAACAAGAGAATTCCATCGCGAAAAATCATTAGTGTTGGAATTGAAGTGATACCTGCAGCCGCAGCTAATGAGCGCTCTGCCTCAGTATCGACTTTGGCAAAAGTTAACTCTGGATACTTCTCAGAAGTTGCCTCATACACCGGTGCAAAAGAGCGGCACGGTCCGCACCAGGCGGCCCAAAAGTCAACAAGGACTATACCTCCTTTAGGAATTAACTCTTCAAACTGCGTCTCTGTTAAGTTCAATGTAGCCATTATATTTTCCGCACCTTTTCTATTTTTCTGTGTTAGTAAAAGTTAATTGACAGGATGATTCATTGTTCAATCTCTTGCGCAAGGCATACAAAAGGAAAGCAACGCCAACCAAAGCTAAATATGGTTGAACTGGAGCAAAATACTTAATTGCTCCAGAGTATCCAAGAGCAATGAGGGCTAACTTATTGCACACAGGACAACCGACGGCTAAGAAAGATAAGAATGCTCCTGCTCCGCCGATTTTTAGAGAACGTTCTTCGGCTAAATCAGCATCAATTTTCACATAAGTTGCAACAAGCAATCCCGTAAAGACTGCAGTGACAAAAATGACAGTTGTAGACCAATCAATTGCGGCAATTTGGCGACCAAAGATAGGATTTTTCAAAACTGCGGTAGGAAGAGAGATGATTAACCCGGTTAAAAGAGCGGTAGAAACTGCGACCAGCCAACGTTTTGCCGGCCAAGTCAATAAGGCTTTAAAACAATTAGGCATCCTTGCCCCTCTTAAAGAAAAATCTCGCCGTCGAAGATTGATAAGCAGCGGCATGTGTGTGCTTAGTCGCTAAGAGAGAGTCTTCAAAGTGGGCTTTGCATACAAGCGTCGCAACTAAAGCAGCCCAAATAGCAATGGATACCCAGTTGATATTTGTAAGTACAAAACCTGCGCCGAAGAGAAGTACGCCTACATACATAGGATGGCGAATAAATCTATAGATGCCAGATGTGATCAAAGCCGCGCCCTCTTTAGGGATCGGCGATATTTGTAGTGAAGGGCGCAGTGCATACCAAGCGGCGAAAAGGATAGCTATAGCAACTACATCGATAAGAAAAGCCAGACCCGGTGCCCAGGAGGGAGCCATGAGCAGCGGGGCCTTCGGCTTAAGAAATAGCAACCCCAACAGTGAAAACTGAGAGGTTACTAAAATTCGAGCTTTGAGAATTATTTGTTTCTCCCAAATATCTTGCTGAAGAAACCCGGCTCAACGGGATCATTTTGATGTCCTTGGCAACGCTGAGCCTTTGGAACACCCTTCATCACCATCTCAACGTGACTACCACAACCACTCCACGTTGCTTTTCCGCACTTACGGCAAGTTGTTCTACTGCACATATTTCTATTTCCTTTTCTTAACTGTTAGCTTAAACTAGTAAATATGGGTGAAGGGCTGCTGGTGAGTTGCTCCAAGTAAGGTAGCCACCATCGAGATTTACTGCATTAAATCCAAGTTCTTTAAGTAAAAGCGCGGCAGTGTGTCCACGCTGACCTACCTGACAATGTACAAGAAGATTTTTTGAGGATATTTCGGAGTTACGCTCTCGAATTTCATCAACTGAGATATTTATGGCTCCGGGGATGTGTCCACGAGCAAATTCCCCCGCACTTCGAACATCTATTAATTCATAACCACGAGAAGTGAAATCCTCAATTTCATTCCACTGTGCAGTCTTAACTAATCCAGAGAATACGTTTTCAGCAATATAGCCGAGCATGTTTACTGGATCTTTAGCCGAGCCAAATGGTGGCGCATATGCAAGTTCTAAATCTGCAAGCTCAGAGGCGGTGATTCCTCCGCGCATTGCAGTAGCGATAACGTCGATGCGTTTGTCTACGCCCTCGATTCCTATACCTTGGGCGCCAAGAATTTCACCTGATGTTGGATCGAAGATGAGCTTTAACACCATCGCCTTCGCATCTGGATAGTAGCCAGCATGTGAGTTTGGATGCGTATGAATAGATTGGTGTGCACGACCGGCGGCTATTAAGCGCTTTTCATTCCAACCGGTGGTTGCAATCATTAAGTCAAAAACCTTAACAATTGCAGTGCCAATTGTTTTTACTGGTCTAACAGTGCGCCCTGCAATGTGATCGGCAACAACTCGTCCATGTCGATTGGCAAGGTTTGCCAGTGGGACCAATGTGGCACCGCCATCTAAAGAGTCGGTTTTTTCAGCGGCATCTCCAACTGCATAAATATCGAGATTGCTTGTTCGGTTAAATTCATCTACCGCAATTCCATTGCTCGTTCCAATTTTTAAACCCGCCGCCTTAGCTAAGCCGATTTCTGGGCGAACACCTATGCCAAGAATTACTAACTCCGCTGAAAGGTTGTCGCCATTTGATAAATCGACGCTATCAGCTCCGATTTTCACCACGCTTGTACCTAAATGAAGATTAACTCCTTGAGAAACCATCTCTTTAGCAACCAGAGTGGCAAGTTCTGGATCCAAGGGCATCAATACCTGGTCGGTCGCCTCAACAAGAGAAGTCGGTATTCCACGATGGATTAGGTTTTCAGCTATTTCTACGCCGATAAAACCGCCTCCGATTACAACGGCGCTTTTAGGTTGTGCGCTCACACGAAATGCCATTTTTTCAACATCTTCTACCGTGCGCAGCGTCATTCCCCGTTCAATTCCAGGAATCGGAGGAATTATTGGGGATGCACCTGGTGAAAGAATTAATTTATCGTATGTGATTTCATATATTGCATGGCTCTCAAGGTTCTTGATGGCCACTGTTTTTTTGCTTGGATAAATCGCTAAAACTTCCGTGTTTACCCGCACATCGAGACGGAAACGTGAATGCAAGCTTGCCGGTGTCTGTAGGAGCAACGCGCTCTCTTCTTCAATTACGCCGCCGACATAATAAGGTAAACCGCAGTTGGCATATGAAACATAGCCAGATTTCTCAAGCACAATGATTTCGGCATTGGCATCTAGGCGTCGTAGACGTGTTGCTGCCGACATTCCGCCTGCTACTCCGCCGATAATTAATATACGCATTATGAAGTTACCACTGGAAGATTATTTGCTTGCCAGTCGGCAATTCCATTGGTTAAGTTGAAAAGGCTATTAAATCCAAGGTTTCTCATTGCTTCAACAGCAATACCTGATCGACGGCCGCTCTGACAATAGACGGCATATGTTGCAGATTTATCTAATTTTGCAATCTCACTTTCAAACCGAGGGCTCTCAACATTAATATTAATTGCACCTTGGATATGACCCACCATGAACTCGCCTGGTGTACGTACATCTAAGGTAATCACACCAGATTCAGCGGTTTTTTGGGAAAATGCAACTGCATCCAAGTTAGTAGCCGATGACGATGTCGAACAGCTAGCTAGCAGAAGTACTGCCGATGCAACTACAACGATTGCAATAAATTTCTTCATTGTGTTCCCTTTAAGCCAGTGATAAAAATAGTTTTTGCAGTTGTGCAGTCACTGCATCAGAGTTTGATTTGCCTTCAACTATGCACTCTTTCAGGCTTGCAGAAATCAATGTAAAAGCGGCAGTGTTTACTGCCTTTGAAACCGCTGACATTTGAGTAACAATCTCATCGCAATTTCTGCCCTCTTCGAGCATCCGTGCAACGGCTCCTAGTTGACCTTGAGCACGCTTAACACGCTTCGTGATGGCATCGATTTGTTCGGCATCACTGAGAACATGGGCAATTTTTTTAGCTGCCATTAGCAGGTGCAGCGATCCTGCTCAGGTACTCCAGCAAGAGCCTGTTCGACGTGGTCTCCACAACCTGACCAGCTCGCTTTTTTACATACATGACATGTGATGCGTGAACACATATTAGGCTCCTTCGTTGGTTAGAAGGAAAGTTAGCATACCCCCTAGGGTATCGTCAAATCCCAGTAATGCGGACCGCAGCTAGTGCCACACCACCGACAATAATCCAGGCAATGAGTCCCATGAGCATTGGACGTGGACCGATCGCGCGAATGGCCTTCCATCGCACACTAGAACCGAGCGCCACTAATCCAGCTCCAAGTAAAATTTTGCTGCCTAAAACAATGTAATCGTGCAGAGAATCAGGAATATCAAAGGTGTTCTGCACGGTTGCGACAGCGATGAAACCAAGAACAAAAAAAGGTATCAGCGGTACTTTTGCTGAAGTTTGCACGCTCTCTCCTTGAGCTTTTAGAAAACGTCGATGGCGAAGCGAGAGAATTAAAACTATCGGTGCTAACAAACAAACGCGGGCTAATTTAATAACAATTGCCGACTTCACCGCATCGTCACTCCAGACTGATGCCGTTGCAATTACCTGACCAACATCGTGAACGGCTGCACCGGCCCAAGCCCCAAAAGTCTGATCGCTTAATCCCATCAAGTGTCCAAGAAAAGGTAGTACGAATATTGAAAGCGTTCCACACAAAGAGATTAAAGCGATTGCATATGACGTCTCTTCCTGAGTTGCACGCGTTTGTGGTCGAATCGCGGCAACTGCCGTTGCTCCGCAGACACCAAAACCCACACCGATGAGTAGGCCTAAATCTCCGGTCATTTTGAATAATTTAGATAGACCAAGGATTCCAAATATCGTAAAACTTACAACGAGAATGACTGTGATAACGCCTTTCATGCCGATCGCTTGGAGTGAAGCTACGCTGACTTGTGCACCTAAAAGTGCAACACCAATGCGCATCAGTTTTCTACTAGCCAACGATGTGCCTTCATTTGCAAATGTTGGCCATGATCCTAGATTAGCGATTAGAAATCCAAAGGCGACGCAGAGAGCTAGCGGGCTAATTGCGGGTTGAAAATTATGTATTTGAAAGGCGACGGCAACCACGGCGGCAATTAAACCTAGGCCGGGGAGAGTCTTGACCATCTAAATCCCTAATTTCGTTGACCAGAGTGCTAATTGATCGTTTACTAGATCAGTAATTGTGATCTCATCACTGCTATTCAACTCTTCGGGATTTACGCGGTTAGAACCGGGAAGGCGACCGCCAGCAGTTTTAACCTCTTCTGCAAACTCTGTAGTGCGTGAATTGTTTCCATCTACAGTTAGTTTTGCTGCATCGATTGCAATGACAAAGTGTGAAATCTCTTGTGGAATCGCATCTTGATCGGAGGCGAACATATCTGGAATATTTTTAGCTAATGTCGGACCAATTAGTATTCCAGTTAATGATTCAACGAGAACTGCAATTGCATAGCCCTTTGCTCCCCCAAGTGGTGCAAGCATCCCAGCCAGTGCCTCTTTAGCATCGGTCGTGGGTGCCCCATCTTTAGTAAAAGCCCACCCGGGTTCAAGTTCGGAACCTGCTTGCGCCTTTGCTTGAATCTTGCCGCGCGCAACGGCGCTTGTCGCAAGGTCGATCACCGTTGGTGGATTTGTTGGAATCCCTGCAGCAATAGGAGATGTCGAGAGCAATGCTTTATTACCGCCCCATGGCGGCATTACTGCCGGTCCAGTGCTAAATGCAATGCCAACTAAACCGCGATTAATCATTGGCCACACATAGATTCCTAGCGCCCCACAATGGTTAGAGCGACCAACACCAACTGCTGCGATCCCATTAATCTTTGCGCGCTCTGATGCAACTTCTGCGGCCATGTGTAGTTGCCAATGACCAAGTCCATCATCACCGTCAAATATGACCAGGCTTGGAAGATCTGTCACTTTTTTCATTTCGGCTGTTGGATTGATCCCACCGGCCTGCAAGCGCGCTAAATAGAAAGGTAAGCGCATTAATCCGTGACTTCCGATACCCCACCGATCACTGGCCACAATTAATCGGGCCGTCGTTTTAGCCTCAGAAGTAGGTACTCCGACCGCCTCCAATAAGGATTGCGCCTGTGCTATTGCCGAACCAACGTGTAATTTCGCCATTAATTCGTGCTTACTTTCAAGGCACCCACGGCATGTGTAGCTGGTTTTGAGTTAAGGACTAATTCAATATTTGAGGTCAATATCTGATTAATGCGCAATTGGCTCTCTGAAGTAATACCGGCCACATGTGGAGTCAAAATGAGGTTAGGAATACTCTCCATTTCACCTGTAACTGGTGGCTCTTGTGCACGTACATCAAGTGCCGCGCCAGAAATCCTCCCATTTTTTAGGGCTGAAATAAGATCTTCTTCATTAATTACTTCTCCGCGTCCGACGTTAATGATGATTGCATTTGTTTTCATCAAGTCGAGAGTCTCGGAATTAATTGAACCGTTTGTTTGTGGTGTCGAAGGCATGTGAATACTCACGACATCGCTGCACTTTAGCACCTCCTCGAAGGTGGTCAACGTGATCGAATCTAAATCCTTAGCGAAAGGGTCGTATCCAATAATTTCGCAGCCAAATCCTTGAAGAAGTTTTGCTGTTGCTAATCCAGTTGCACCGCATCCAAGCAAACCCCATGTGAGTCCAGATAATTCGCGACCGGGAGAGCGAACCCATCCACCATTCCGGGTGGCCACATCATGATTTGGAATATTGCGAAGTAAAGCCAACGCTAATCCGAGAGTTAACTCACCGACACTTACTGCATTTGCCCCAAGTCCGGCGACAACAACAACTCCTGCTGCATCGGCGGCTTTAATATCTATATTGTCTAGACCTACTCCGGCTCGGGCAATTACCCTTAGCTTTGGCGCTGCCGCAATAATTTCTGCAGTTACTTTCGTGCGGTTTCGAACTACAAGTGCAGTTGCATCTTTAATTGAATCTCTAAGTTCCTCGGGGCTTTTCCACAAATCATCGCCCCGATGAATAGGAAAACTCCCCTCCAGGTCTTGGAAGGGAGCTCCCCATACATCTTCAGAGATGAGAATCATTATGCCGAGATATATAGTTTCGTGAAAGTAAATTCACGGTGTCCCATAACTTCTGCGGTACACAATCGACCATTTATAGTTTTATTAATAACATCCATCATCATGTCACCAGCCCTTACTAAATCGTACTCATAGCGAAGGAGGCCAGAAACATCTAGGTCTATGTGCTCTTTCATTGAATTTGCAGTCTTAGTATTTGCCGTTAACTTCAAAACAGGGATGATTGGATTTCCAATTACATTTCCCTGGCCTGTTGGGAACAAATGGATAACAGCTCCAGCGGCGGCCATAAGCGTTATGCACTCGGCAGCTGCTGATGATGAGTCCATGAAGTACAGACCCTTCTTCTTTGGATCTGGCTCCTCGGCAGGCTTCAGAACTCCGACAACTGGAACCGATCCCGTTTTTGCGATATTGCCCAGCGCTTTCTCTTCAATAGTTGTTAACCCGCCAGCAATATTTCCTTGAGTAGGTTGTGAACCGAGAAGGTTTGCACCTGTCGATTCAATAACTTTGATGTAGTTGTCATAAGTGAGTTGAAATAAATTGCGACATGCATCATCAATGCATCGATCGGCAATTAAATTCTCGCCCCCAGTTAATTCAGAGGTTTCACCAAAGAACACTGTGCCACCGGCTGCAACCCATCGATCAACAGCCTGTGATGTGGTTGGGCATGATCCGAGGCCAGAAGTTGTATCGGACTCTCCACACTTGATAGACATAATCATGTCGCCCATTTCAGCGACTTCGCGCTCCAATGCCGAGGCATCCTGCAAGAACATCGCTGCCGCACGACTGGCTTCAGCAATTACATGCAGATCGCCTTTGCCTTCGATAGAAAATGCAGCAACTGGCTTTCCTGTGGTTGCGATTCCATCGGCAACTTTCTGAGTCCACTTTGGCTCGATTCCGATAACAACAACGGCTGCAACATTTGCATTCTTTCCAGTTCCAATGAGCGTCCGGAATGTAAGTGCTAAATCTTCACCAAACTGTAAGCGACCAAAAGCATGCGGTAGTGCTAGCGTGCCGGGAATGACTTTGGCAACGGCCTCTGCCGCTGCATTCGAAAGATCGTCGAGCGGCAAGATAATGACGTGATTGCGGATACCCATTGTGCCGTTTTCACGGCGATATCCCATTAAGCGCGGCTTGCTTCCCATCGATAACTCCTCATGTTGTGTGTGTGAATGTAATCGCCTTTTTTGATTGCAGCGGATGCAACTCCTACTTTGGTGCCGTATTTGATGATCGAATCACCTTCGGCTAGATCCGTTAGTGCAAATTTATGTCCTAGAGGGATAGCGTGATTTAAGATCGCCTCACTCTCGGTTCCCTCCTTTACTGACCTGCCATGAAGTGTTCCTGGTTGCAGATCCGTCATCGCAACGGCAACATTGTCGCCGTCATGGTGAAGAAGGAACTGCGGTGGAGTAATTGCCATAACTACACGTGCCTTTCTCGCCTAAGTTGGGTAGTGGTCTGACCTCTTGGCAGATTCTAGGTTAGATAAGCGCGTTTCGTCTACCCTCTTGCCCGAATTTCTCGCAGTGGTCTAACCTGTTGCCATGAAAACAGAGCTTCGATACGGGATTATCGGCGCGGGCAGCATGGGCCGCGAGCATATTGAGAACATCAAGGTCATGGGCGGGGCGGTCGTTACCGCACTCAGTGACCCACATGTGCCCTCCCAAGAATCTGCCCTTGCCATGGCCTCTGGCGCAAAGGTATTTAGCGATCACCGTGCACTGCTGGAATCAGGTCTGGTCGATGCGGTTGTCATTGCAACCCCAAATGACACGCATGCTGCGGTTTTAAAGGACGTACTAGCGACTGATTTAGCAGTCTTTGTTGAAAAACCTTTGGCAACAACTATTGAGGATTTGAAATCTATTCTTTCGTGGGATGAAAAACGAAGTGGGATGACATGGATGGGTCTTGAATATCGATTCATGCCACCTGTTGCTGAGGCTATTGCTCGAGCGAAAGAAGGCGATGCTGGAAAAATACATATGGTGTCAATTCGCGAACACCGCGAACCTTTTTATCCAAAAGTTGATAACTGGAATCGTTTTGCAGATCGCACAGGCGGAACATTGGTTGAAAAGTGCTGCCACTATTTCAACTTGATGGACATCGTTATTGGCGAACAACCAATCCGTGTCTTTGCAACAGGTGGACAAAGTGTTAACCACCTAGATGAAAAATATGAGGGCAAACAAGCGAACATGTTAGATAACGCCTATGTTGTTTTGGAGTATGCAAATGGTGCACGCGGAATGTTAGATCTGTGCATGTTTGGTGAAGGATCTTTTGATAAAGAGATTCTGACAATTGTCGGAGATGAAGGAAAGATTGAATCTTTCTTGCCTTCACAAGTTGTGCGTGCTTCTCGTCGTGAATCAATAGGCAAGCTTTCTGGTTGGTCACGTGGTGCTAGCCGATCACGTGGAAATGAACAGAAAATTGTTCACAACTACGATGTTAAATACATGGGTCACCACTATGGTGCTTCATATATCGAACATACAAAGTTCCGTGACGCGATCTTGAACTCAACTGGTCCAGAAGTTACTTTAAAAGATGGAGTGACAAGCGTGGTTACAGGTCTCGCTGCCCATAAGAGCATTAATGAAGGCCGAGTAGTTGAAATCAAAGAGCTTTGGAACTAGTTACCAACTGCTCCAAGGTTTTGCATGAGTGTCAACAATTTCAGCGAGCCGTTGTAAACGGGGAATAGAGGTTTCACGTAACGCCTTAGGGATATCTGCTGCCCCCACAATATCTGCCCATACAGCTCGTCCAGCAAGGAATCCGCTCGCTCCACCCATTGCACATGCCTTAACCGCATCATTGAAAACCGGCTGCTTTACGCCATTTGAGAGAACAACCCAAGGCGAACCGATAGCTTCTGAAATCCTTTCGGCGTTCTTAGTAACAAGGTTTAGATCACCTTCACCATGGAAGGGAACCTCCGCCTTATAAAGATCTGGCTTCCATGTTGCAGCTTCGCGTGCAGCAATTATCAACTCCTCTTCACGATTGAAACTCTTTGATGAATCCAATGGTGGCTTGACAATGATTTCGATAATTGATGGCAACCCTGAAACTTCGCATAAGTTATTAAAAGCTTCCACTAATTTCGCTCGAATCTCTGGCGACTCATCGTTGCGCCACAAAACAAGGAACTTAAGTCCCACACTCCCAATATCTCGCATTCGAAGGGGGTCTACATCTGGATCAATTGCAGTTTCTGTAGCTGCTCCCCCTGGAGGTCCTACCAACAAATCCGCTGCAGCAATTAATCCGCAAGTATCAACGAGCGCTTTATCACCGATAATTGCATCAATACCGAACTCTTGATCGACAAGAAGCGCTGATGCAAATGGTGATAGTTCTCGCGCAACATCAACTTTGAATTGAGTTAACTGTGCATCAGTAACTGGGGCGGATTGATGAGCTGCAAACATTCCACGTAAAGCTTCACGCTGATCTACAGCAACCATCGCGAGTGCACCCGATGATCTAGCTAAATTGGTAAGTGGTGCTCTCATATTTGCGCCTCCAAGTATTCATTGAGTTCGGTTGTTGTTGGAATCATTGATTGACCATCTAGCCCCCGGCAAGAAAGTGCGGCGACAGCATTAGCCCGGCGCATCGCCTCCTGTAAAGGGTGACCATGAATCAGCTGTGCAACTAAGGCGCCATGAAATACGTCGCCAGCACCTAACGTGCTTTTGACATCGACTTTAAAACCTGGCGCTGAAATTAGCCCTGTATCTGCTGAAAATGCAGTACTGCCTTCCGAACCTCGAGTCGCGACAACAGTGTTTCCAGCTCTTGTTGCATCCTCTTCTAAAGCCGCAGCAAATTCTAGATGTGGATATCGAACTGCAATTTGACGGTCCGTCGGTACAAAAAGATCCACTGTTGAGGCATCAAACTCTTCAACTCCATATCCAGCATCAAATGAAATTTGTGGCCCCATCCCCCTTCTTAGACCGGCCTCCGTCAATTGCGTTACACCCACATGATCCACATGCACCCAGCGTGCTTGCCTCATTAGATCCTTCGCCTCCAGATTTAACGCCTGCTGCTTCATTGGTTGGCGCGTACTTATTGCACGTGTGCTGTGTTCGCGGGATGCAACGATGACACTGCCTGATGTTGCGCTTTCTCCAATTGAAATGCCCGTTGTATCTATATTTTCACGGGCAAATATTTGCATAACTTCGGCTCCGTCGGCGTCATCTCCAATTGTGCCAGCGATCGCGGTTCGAATACCTAATCGGCTTAGTGCCACCGCCGCTACAGCTGCTGGCCCTCCACCGGCACTTACAATTTCTTTAGCTAAAACTCGCTCATCTTCAGCGGGATAGGAATCAACGAGTGCGATTGTGTCGATAGTGATTACCCCGACGCAAACAACTTCGATATGGCTCAATGTAGATTCTTTACTTGAGCATTCGCCAAAGCTACGGTTCGAGCACCTGTTATGTGTTGCAACGTTAGTTTCAATGCAAGGTCGCCATCCCCAGACTCAATTGCTGCCAAAATTGCACTGTGTTCATTTCGAGAAATTTTCAACCGTCCCGGTAATCGGAGAGTTGTCTCCATAGACATTTTCATCACGTCCTGTAACACATTTAAAGTTTGGTTTATAAATCTATTTCCTGCAATTTCAACAATCGTTAAGTGAAATTTGGCATCTAAAGTCTGAAGTTGCTCGTAATCAATGGGTTCAAATTCAGTAATGGTGTCAATTTGATTTAACGTTGCTCGAAGTAGCCTGATATTCTCCTTTGTCGCTTTCTCGGCGGCCCATTTTGAGGCTGGTACCTCCAAAACTTCTCGAGCATTAAATAATTCATTCAAACCATGCGTTTTTGACATTACCGAGGCCCGAAGCTCTTGGGTAATTAGCGGCTCTTGGACAAACGTCCCCTGACCATGCTTAATCTGTACACGTCCCTGTGCCTGCAAAATGTGTAACGCCTCACGTAAACTCGGACGGCTTACTTCCAACATGCCCGCAAGTTGCCGTTCTGGAGGCAATTTGTGACCTGGTTCCAATCTTTGAATTTCAATTATATCTAGAAGTTGTTGTGCGATCTTTGCCGCTCGCTGAGGAAGAAGTTCTGCTACCCGTGAATTCACTACGTCTATCCCTTCACAGCACCTGCTGTTAGACCCGCTACGAATGACTTTTGCATCGCTAAGTACATCACAACCATTGGAATGGAGGCAACCATAACGGCCGTGAAGATCATGCTAAAGCTTGTAGCGTACTCTCCACGGTAATCCAGCATTGCAAGAGGTAAAGTCTTCTTTGCACTTTCGGTAATTAGCAGCAGCGGGAATAAAAGATCATTCCAGCAAATAACGAAGAGGAAAATCGCAGTTGCTCCTAAAGCTGGCCTTGAAAGAGGTACCGCAATGGATCTATAAACCCTTAGGTGTGATGCTCCGTCAATGGAGGCAACTTCATACATTTCATTAGGAAGTTCGCGGAAAAATGAGGTCAGGATAAAAACAGAAATTGGCAGAGTCGCCACAATATTTACCGCAATTAATCCATGAAATGTGTTTGTAAGACCTAAGTCACTGAAAAGTAGATAGATTGGAATTATATTTACTTGGCCTGGGATTGCTAATCCGAGTGCAAAAAGAACAAAAAGCACTCTCCCTGTAACATTCATCAATCTAGCAATCGCGAATGAAACCATACTCGCCAGCAGCAATGTAATTACGACTGAGAAAAAAGTAACAATTACGCTATTTTTGAAATTGATAAGGATGTCACCGTCATCCAAAAGACGTTGGTAATTATCTAGAGTCCACTTTACCGGCAATGCCATAGGAGAGTCATAGATTTCTAAATCACTCTTAAAGGAGCCCAATAAGACCATGGTGCTAGGAATCAATATTAAGAGAGAGAAAAATGTGAGAGCAATCCAGCGCGTTATTTTATACATCATTTCCCCGCCCTAGTACCTAGTCCGTAAAATACGACGTTGCAACCCAGTGATGAGGAAGATCATGATGATCATTATTATTGACTGAGACGCCGCATATCCAAATCTAAATTCATTAAATGCTGTCTGAAAAATCATCGTTGTGAGAATTGATGTTGTATTATTTGGACCACCTTGAGTCGTTGCATAAACTAGATCAAAGGCCCTAAATGACTGAATTGTCGTATAGGCAACTACCACGGCGCTTGTAGGCAGAGCCATCGGCCAGGTTACTGACTGGAATTGTTGCCAACGACTTGCACCATCAACGTTTGCTGCCTCATAGAGCTCAGCGGGGATCTGCTGGAGCCCCGCAATATAGATCACCATCATTTGGCCAGTATGAAACCAAACTTGAACAAAGATAATCGCATATAAAGCCGATGTTTCGCTACCTAACCAATTCAGCGCAAAGGAGTCGAGTCCAAGGCGTACCAGAGTCGAGTTGATTGCGCCGTAGTTAGGGTCATAAAGGAAAAGCCAGATCATGGCTACAGAGACTGAGGAGAGAATTGTGGGGAAAAAGAATAGAGTTCTAAAAAATAGGCTAGCTCGAGTATTTTTAACTAAATACGTTGCAAAGAGAAGGGCTAGTACAGTCTGAAATATGACAACCCAAAACATGAACTCAATGTTGTTACCTAAAACTTTAGTTGCTAAATCATCATCCGTCGCGAGTTTCTTAAAGTTTGCTAGACCGACAAATTCTCCCTCATCTATTCCATCCCACTTCATGAGCGCATATCTGAAGTTGCTCAAAACTGGAAATAAAAATAGAAACGCATAAAGAGCAAGCGCAGGTGCTGACATCCAATATAGAGCAGTCTTTGATCCTTGGACCGCACGACGATTTTTGGAGGTACGGCGAGTAGCCCCACTCATTTTATTGAGGGGGCTACTCGTCTTCATAGTAGAGATTGAGTTAGCCTAGCTTTTGCTTAATCTGTTTCGAATAATCTTCTAAAGTGGCATCGATTGGTTTACCACCCACAATAGCAATGAGGGCATCCTCCATTAGATCGCGCACTCCTTGATTTAGCCAAAGGAAACGTGGAGCTAAAAGTGTCTTCTTTGACTGCCATATAGAAGTATTAATCAAATCTGTATTCGTATATGTAACATTTAAAACATTTACATGCTGAGAGGTTCCATTTGCATAGATAGATGCAATCTCACCAGTCATTAAGAATGAAATAAATGCCCTTGCTATCTTTTGATCTCTTGCACTTGAGTTCTTATTAACACTCAAGATGAATGTGTTGTTTTGGATTCCAACGTACTGAGGCTTCTCATCTGTTGTTATGAGTGAGAAAAGCTGCATCTTGCCAGACATTGAAGGGTTAAGGACTTTAATTGATCCCATTGAGAAAGAACCTGTTGGAAGAACTGGAGATTTTCCAGTTGCAAAGAGGTTTAAGGCAGCAGCATCTGTTACGCCAGTTGCATTGTCAGGGAAGCAATTAGCATCCGCCATCTTCTTATAGCGATTGGCCATATCCTTGAACCAAGCAGTTTGTAAATCTGCTTTACCCGTATCGATATCCTCAATACGCTGCTTGAGCGTCGCATAATCTGGTGCAGAGTTCATCAACATTGAGTTGAGCATCTGTCCGGCATTTGGACGGAATCCACCCGACCACGCTATAGGTGTATATCCTGCAGTTTTGGCGGCCTTACACCACGCAAGAAGTCCAGTGAAGTTAGTTGGAGGTGTCCATTTTTCCTTAGCAAAAATCTCTGTGTTATAGACAGGATTATTAAAGAGGTAATGCAATGGAATGCCTAGTTGCTTACCCTCATACTGACCTGCGGTAAGACCGGTTGCAATAACATTTTGCCTTGTGAAACGATCATTTTTCAAATCCGTCATCATGTCACCCTTAGCAAATTGGGCGAATTGTGAGCCGCGGAAAGTTGCGAATACGGCAGCTTTTGGATTTGAGCGGATCCTCGAAAATGCAAGGTTTGTGTAGTCGCCAGATGGCATCGTGACCTGTTTGACCTTTGCGCCGGGATTTCTTGCCTCAAAGAGAGCAATTATCTCATCAAAGATTTTGCCATCTTCAGCACCCCGCCAGTGGTGGAACTCAATTGTTCCCGGTAAAGCTCTAAGAGCTGCAACAGGGGCACCATTGCCACTGGCGAGTCGAACTCGCTGCCACGTTAACTTGCCCGCTGAATTTTCTTTACAAACAAGAGAAGTAGAACTGGTTCCAGTGCTAACTCCTTCAGTGGTACATGATTTTCCGAATACTTCTCCAGCTGAAAACGCGGATGGAACTGTGGTAGCGACAAGTGCAAATGCAACTGCAGCTACTGCTCCGAGGCGACGCATACTGAAGGATTTACTTCCTTTAGTTTTCATTGTTGTCCTTGCTTTCGAGGGTTTGTGGGTTGATTTACCATTCTGTGAGGGGGATCCCTAACTTCTTAGCCATCTGCCGAATACCCGGACGCACATCGATCCACGAGATTACCAAGTGATGTGGGTATCCACCAGTGACGATTCCATTCACTAAAGCCGCGGCATCAGGTTGAGTGACGACCGTGGCTGTATTGCCCTGGAAGTGATTGGGAGCAGGGATTGATTCCCCTCGGCTCACAACCATACGTAAACCCGTGCGGTTGCCCGGATCTACATCCCGATCAATTCGAAACAGTGTTACTGGTCCGGTCTTGAGCGGAAAATTACCTGCAACGCCTAGTTTGCGGTTGCAGTGGGTTGATTGTGTTGCATTTTTAGGATCAGCTGCGAGTTTTGTGGCTGCAGATCCACAGTGCCATAAACGTACTAAATTTTGCGTTGAATCAAGATCAACTATGTCAACGAGATAATTTTCATCTGAACCCAGAGATTCGCAAACCATCATCGTGACGGCTCCAAGCACATCACGCTCGCACGTTGTAACCGTGCCGCGATCAGATAGTCGACCGAGCGATGAACAAATGCAAGCACCTAAATCTGTAGGAAACTCTGGCCAGCATCTAATTGCAATTGCATCTAATGACTCTTCAGCTCGCCAATTATCTAATGCAACTTCGACTCCGTAAACTTTCTTTGCCTCTAATACATTTACAGATGAGAGTGTTGGTTGTGCGGCAACCGCACTTGCGTACGCGAGTTCGCGTGCATCTTCACTCACCTCAGAAATTCTTCCAAAAGCATCATCAATTGTTATCTGTCGAACATCTAGGCCGAAGAGTTTCTGAAGTTGTGGTCCATCAAAAACACATGGCGTGAAGCCATTGGGAGCATCACCTACCGCTCCAATCTTTTTCCCCTTAAGCCAAGCAAATGCAGCATCTACTACGGCATCTGTTGCAAACTCACCAGAGACAATCTTTGGAGCATGTGCAGTTGGTAGATCTCCTGCGAGCGCTGCTTTGATCGCGCTGCGAACGTCAGGCTCATCTGCATTCCCATGAATATGTCGCATTGATTGACCAACATTCATCAAAGCGTGAGCGGCAAGATTCACTCCACACATTGAATTTAATTTCAGCCGTTCACCCACTGATCCAGGTTCTCGCATTGACCAGCCAAGAATCGGGCCTTTAACTCTTCCAAGAAGCTCAACAGCAGGTGAGGCATCTGAAAATGAGGCCATGAATAGAATATGAAGATCGGCTGGAGGAAGTATGACTGCAGCAACATCCTCTGGGGTCATTACGAGCTCTGCTGGTCCGACCACTTGAGCACCGAGTTCGAGAAGTAATGACCTCGCACTATCGAAATTTGCCTGTGCGTACGCGAGATCAAAGGTAGGTCGCGCTAATGCAATAAGAGCAACGGTGCTCATTTAACCTCCAGTGGTAAGACCTCTTGGAGGAGGGTGCCACCTTTGGCCTATCCAAGTCAATTGTATTTGGGTATCTTTACCAAACTGTTACAAAAGCCTGGGGCTAGCCACGCTCCTCCTCGTTAATGGCCCTGAAAGGTGGAATTGCGTGAAAGCACGGTTAGCTGTTGTTCCTGAACCACAAGACGTTTATGCCAGTTTTGCCCGAGAAATAGCAGATGAAATCAAACAAGCAGATCGGGAGAGGCGTGAACTAAAGCTGATATTCCCCATTGGGCCAGTTGCTCACTATCCACTCTTAGCAGCAATCTGCAACAGCGAAAGGATTTCATTTCAAGGAGTTTTTATATCCCTTATGGATGAGTACTTAGACTGGCAGGGTCGACCAGTTCCGACAACGCACTCGTTAAGTTTTAGAAGCTCGTTTGAACAATTCCTAAACTTGCTAGATGTTGAATTACGACCTAGTGACGCACAATGGGTTGTTCCCGACCCGTTCGATATCGATCGTGCAGAACGTTTTTTTAATGATTTAGGCGGAGTTGATGTCTGTTATGGAGGAGTTGGCGTAAATGGACACATTGCATTTAATGAGCCTCCTGTTTCAAAATATGGTGCAATATCCATTGAAGAGTTTGCTAACTCCAAAACAAGAGTTGTATCACTAACTCCAGAAACTTTTGTGATAAATGCTCTGCGATCTGCCGGAGGCGATTTTTCAGATTTTCCTACCTTAGCAGTAACTATTGGAATGGAATTGATACTCTCTTCAAAAAAAGTTCGCTTATATTGCGATGGTGGAGTCCGTCAAAATGAAGCAATTTATCAATTTGTTAAAGGTCCGTTAAGTGTGAGTTATCCAATCACGTTACTTCAATCGCATCCAGATACCATTGTGCTTGCAGATGAATTGAGTGCCGCTAAGGCTTTGAATGTTAACTAAGTATTGGTTTCCAACCGCCGTCATAGGAGAAAACCTCGAAAAAAGTGTTTGTGTTGTAGTAGATGAGGGCAAGATAATTAAGATTCAAAGCGATGTGGAACCTAATACTGGTGATTTGGTCATCAATGGTGTTGCCCTTCCTGGATTTATAGATACTCACTGCCATGGAGGTAATGGGTTCTTCTTCTCTGATTCCAAAATTGCAAACCTTGAATCTATTGCAGAGTTCCACTTGCAAAAAGGTACTACGACACTCTTTGCCTCCCTCGTTACACAAGAATCGTCGATTCTCTTAGAGCAAGTTGGCCGACTTGGCTCGAATATTCCCTTTTTGACAGTAGCAGGCATGCATTTGGAAGGCCCTTGGCTATCTGAGAAATTCTGTGGTGCGCACGATATATCGGCTTTGCGGAAGCCAGATAAAAGTGAGATCGAAGAACTTATTTCCATATCAAATAACAGAATTATTTCTGTGACCATTGCACCTGAGATTGAAGGGGCCCTCGAAGCTATAACATTGCTAAAATCTCTGGGGATTGTCGTTGCATTGGGTCATACTGATGCAGATGCAAAAATAACACGTGAAGCCATTGATTGTGGTGCTTCAATTATCACTCACTTTTACAGTGCAATGCGACCAATTAGTCACCGTGTTTCAAGTCTTGCATTAGAGGCACTGTATAACAGAGATATTTTCCTTGAATTTATTTTAGATGGAACACATATTATTCCAGATGCAATTCAACTCCTATTAGATACTGCAAGGCATAAATTGATTGCCGTCACCGATGCAATTTCAGCTGCTGGGTCAAGTGACGGTGAGATCCAGCTGGGAAATATCGCGGTTGTTGTAAAAAATGGAGTTGCTAAAATTAAGAATAGTGAGCTTTTAGCTGGAAGTACATTAACTATGGATAGGGCTTTTAAGTTTCTAATGCAAAACTTTGACGTTAGTTACGTGGAAGCTGCTAAATTCTTTGCAGGCAATGCGGCAATGAAATACCAATTGCCAGAAGTCGGAACTATAGAACCTGGAAATCTTGCTAATATTGTTGTAGTAAATTTTAATCATGACATTGAAGCGGTTTTATTTAAGGGGATTCAAGTTAGATAATAGCCATATTATTTGCGAAGCAGGTTCGGACGATTTCTACCGTTGACCATCTGCATTGGCCAATTGGGGTCATTTGAGAGTATTTTGACTCCAGATGTTGTTGTGAGAATCGTATCCTCTACTTTCCACCCTTTACCTGTTGGGTTCCAGGCTATTGGTTGGTGTTCAGCGATCAAACGGGTTGAAGTTGTCGTGGCAGGCCAATCTCTTGGTAGATATCCCGTAGGTCCGCCTTGGTGGTGGTGGGTCCACTCATCGGCATCAAATCCATTGGCAGAATAGGCGGCGACAGCTGCTTTTACTGGTTCGCTAAAGGCACTCCCGACGGTTGTCGCATCAAAGAGCGCGGCTTCAACATGTAAAAGGGGGAGATATGAGTTGATGTCCAGTTCAGATATTTCACCAAAAGTGACCATTCGAGTAACCGATGCAATTAATCCCTTTCGTTTGGCACAAATCGATGCCACCACACGTGAGCCGACTAATTCAGCGGTCGGAAGTGGATGTCTAAATCTCTTCACTCGTGATTCGCCAGCGACGCCTAGAAAAGCAATCTCTAAATCAGACCACCATAAAGATTTAGAAATTACTCCTGCCACATCAATTTCACGGTCTGAACTTTTAACTTCCTTCATTGCAGTACCCAAAGCAACTGCCGCATCCGTGCAGATATCTTTAAAACGCGCAATGTCAGATTCAATTAATGAAGAACGTATGGATTCAACTTCTATGCTCAAATCAATACGACCAGCACCTGCTTGATCAGAACCAATCTTTTCACCAGTTGGCAACAGCGGGTCTCGCCCCTCCCACCAGTTAATAATCTTTACTTCAATTCCGGGCGGAAACTCCTCTGCAATTAGGCGTGGCGCTTCGATTGAATTGGTAACTGCTGTAACAGAATCCAAAGTCACAATGAGATCAAAGCATGCTGCATCAATAGTGGATGGGACGTGAGCACGACCAGCAATCGCCCACGCTAAATTCGGATTTCGACGAACAACAAAAGCGTCCAGCCCCTTTTCCTTCATCAACTCGCGGATTGGCTCAATGCGTTCATTTATTGTGTTCATGGATACAATCTTACTTAAGTATTGCCAATGGAGCGTTCATGACGGAGCCAAAACATGGTGGGTGAAGATTTACTTAAAGACGCCATTTCTGACGGTACCTATTTTTCAAATCCCTATCCCCTCTTTAGTGAACTTCGTAAATCTGCGCCAGTTTTTTATAGTCCAACTCTTGGTGGGTGGATAATCACTCGATACTCACAAGTCTCGGAGATTTTGCACAACCACGAAGATTATTCAAGTAAAGGCCGCGTTCTTCATCTTTTGCGTAAGTTAGAACCGAATATACAGGATCGACTTCCTATGCTTCATAGGCATTTTGCCACCGGTCTAGCCCACTCTGATGCCCCAGAACATAAACGTTTGCGAGGAATTTTGGCGCAAGCTTTTACTCCCAAAATCTCAGAAAATATGCGACCTATCACGCACGAAGTAGTAGTCAGAATTCTCAACAGCATGAGCGGTGATGTTGACTTAATTTCCGATTTATTTACTCCAGTTCCGGCATTGGTGGTGGGTCGTTTACTCGGATCAAGTGAGAGCGATATTCCAAATCTCATTCGATGGGCGGGGGCAATTAATGGCTTGTATGAAAAAGGCGGGAATATTGACCCGCAGAAAGCGATTTTTGCCGAAGAAATGCTTCACGAAATACGCGAGTTTGTAATCAAGCTCGCCGATGAACGTAGATCGCAGAGTATAAATGGGGTTCTGGATCCATCAGTTGATGTTCTATCGGGATTAGTCAATGCAGAGGCTCAAAGTGATTCATTGAGTGAGTCAGAGTTAGTTTCAACGGTTGTAACACTTTTTGTAGCAGGACATGAAACTACAACTCACCTACTTGGAAATGGGATGTTAGCGCTTTTAAATCAACCTGAATCACTTAAGTTGCTTCGCGATGAACCTAGTTTGATACCTGCGGCCATTGATGAAATGGCCAGGTTTGATGGTTCGGTACCTCGTTCATGGAGAATTACAAAGCGGCACATGGATGTTGGAGGAGTCACAATTCCCCAAGGTGAATTGGTACTTCCAATGCTTTCATCGGCCAATCGAGATGAGAGCGTATTTGAAAATCCTGATCGATTTGATATACATCGCAACACCAGAAAACACTTAGCCTTCGGACGTGGAGTTCACGTTTGTTTAGGTGCACCTCTTGCGCGTATTGAAGGTCAAGAGATAATTAAAGAGATTCTGCAAAGGTTTCCTAAAATTGCACTGAAAGATTCGACGATTGAATTATCATGGCGAAAAGATGTCGCACTACGGGGATTAATCTCACTACCTGTAAAACTTTAAAGGCGACCAGCTTCGTGCACTCGCTTTAAAAACTCTTGAGTTTTAAGGATTTTAGGATTGTGCAAAACCTCTTGGGCGCTGCCACGTTCCAATATGTTTCCAGATTCTAAGAAACAGACTTCATCGGCAACTTGGGTAGCAAATCCCATCTCATGTGTAGCTAAGACCATTGTCATTCCATCGCTTTTCAAATCACGGACGATGCTCAAGACCTCATTAACTAATACCGGGTCTAGCGCTGAAGTAATCTCATCCAACAAAAGTAGGCGTGGATTGCAGGCTAATGAACGAATAATGGCAACACGTTGCTGCTGTCCCCCGCTCAGACGATCTGGATACTGATCGGCTTTGTCAGCTAAATCAAAGCGTTTAAGGAGCTTTTGTGCAGTCTCAATCGCTTCTTCTTTTTTCTTACCCTGAACTTTTATCGGTGCCAACGTAATATTTTCTAAGACGGTTTTATGTGGAAACAAGTTAAAAGATTGAAAGACCATTCCCAGTTTGCGGCGAACGTCATCAACATTAATTAGTGGATCAGATATTTCATTGCCATCTAAGAAAATTTGGCCATCGTCAATGGATTCAAGAAGATTTATACAGCGAAGCAGCGTTGATTTGCCTGAACCCGAGGCACCGATTAAAACGGTCGCAGTGTGCTCTGGCACTGACAATGAAAGATGGTTGAGAACTAACTCCTCACCGAATGACTTACGGATATCGATCAGTTCTAAAACGTTAACCATCAGATAACACCTTCTGAGTTCTGTGCATTTGTTCGCTGGCGAATCGCGCGATCGGTGTAGCGCGTCATAGGAATCGTGATAAAAAGAAAAAGAATTGCCGCAACCACGTAAGGCGTATAGTTAAATGTTCGACTGGAATTAATTTGTGCAGCGCGCACAGCATCTGTAACTCCCAAAATTGACACGAGACCTGTGTCTTTTAGCAGTGAAACGAAGTCATTAAGTAGTGGTGGTACAACTCGACGAATCGCTTGCGGTAATACCACGTATCGCATTGTCTGCCCAGATGTCAGGCCAAGTGATCGTGCTGCAGCTCTTTGGCTTGGATGAATTGAGAGAATTCCACTTCGGATAACTTCAGCAACATAGGCAGAATAAGTAAGAACAACTGCTACGGTTCCCAAGAAGATTACATTGCTTGAAATCCCAGAAAGTCGTAGTGCCGGTACGCCAAATCCAACGAGCAAAATAATCAAAATAAGAGGGGCCCCGCGGAAGATATCTACATATGCAGTAGCAAGAAATCTAAAGGGTGTGAGTGCTGGGGATTTCGTTGTTCGCATCAGTGCAAGGCCGAGAGCTATTACACCGATGCAAGCACCACCAATAAAAGTTAGCTGCAGGTTAATCCAAAGACCGGCGATGACTGTTGGAAGGACTTCGCGCCCATAATCAATATCAAAAAAAGTTCTTTTAACTACTTCCCAACCCGGTGACGAAACCACGATTGCAATGAGAGTCCCGATTACGAAAATCGAGGATGCAGCCGCGATTAAGCCCTGTTTGTGGCTAATTCGTTTGCGGGCAATTGCACGTTCTGCCTCACGCGAGCTTGGCGACCACGCAGAGTTAATTCGCTCTGTCATGGCCGCCAAACTACCGTGTCTACTTCTTTCTTTCTATTAAGGCTTTAATACGGGCGCACCAGCATCAGTTGCAAGCCACTTTTCCGTAATCGCTGCCAAAGTTCCATCAGCTGTGATTGCATCAACGGCGGCTGAAACACATGATGTCAAAGCACTTCCCTTTGACATTAAGAGACCAAATTGGTCGCCGGAACCTGATGAAGGCAGTTGACCAACGATTAGTCCATCAGTTACTTCAACTCCTGATAGGTAGAAAGCCGTTGGAAGATCAACTACTAAACCATCAATCTGTCCATTTTTAAGTGCTGCCACGCCAGCTGCATTGTCATTAAATACCTCTGGCTTAATGCCGATCTGATTTTGAATTGCATCTAGAGATGTTGTACCAACGGCTGCACCAAGCTTTGCATCCTTCAACTCAGCAATTGAGGTTTTGCCTTCAATTGTGCTGCCTTTGAAAGAGACGATTGCTTGTGGAGCTGTGTAGTACGGTGATGAAAAATCAACTGCTGTTGCTCGTTCAGCGGTGATAGAGAACTGTTGTAGATTGAAGTCAAAATTCTTAGCACCAGGTGTTACGGCGCTATCAAATGTTGTACGAACCCAGACAACTTCATCATTTGTAAATCCGAGCTGCTTTGCCACTGCATAGGCCACTGCGCCTTCAAAACCATTTCCAGTCTCTGGTGAATCGTCAATAATCCATGGGTAGTACGCAGGTTCACCTGTAGCGATAGTTAATTTGCCTGACTCTATGGTTGCAAGATCTGCCTTGGCACACGATGCTGCCTCTTCCGATGTTGCTGAATCACTCGTGGAACAGCCTGAGAGAATTAATGCTGTAGAAATAACTGCAACTGATAACAATCCAAAACGTTTTTTCACGGTAGCTCCAATTTCGTGGCCATAAGGTTAAAGGTAAGAAGGTAAAGGCTAAGGCATTACAAAGCCGCCATCAACTGGCACCGTCACTCCTGAAACATAAGAGGATGCATCACTTACTAGCCAAATAAGGGTGGAAGCTAGCTCTTCGACTCGACCTATCCGTTGAGCCGCCGTCAGAGTTCGCACCATATCAATAGTCGCGTCTGGCAAATCATCGGTCATCTCAGATGGGAAATATCCAGGTGCTAGTGCATTGACACGAATTCCTTTTCTGGCCGTCCACTGCGCCGCTAGATCACGAGTCAATCCAATTACTGCGGCTTTACTGGATGCATAGGCGGCTTGGGGCAGACCTCCTGGGCGCATGCCAAGAATGCTCGAGATATTTACTATCGCCCCGCCGCTTTTTGCTTGGCGAGCAAAGGCTTGTGCCATCCAATATGAACCCATCAAATTTACATCAATTACATTTCGAAACTGTTCGGGGGTTTCAGAAGTTGCAGGGACTGCAGTTCCTACTCCGGCGTTATTAACCAATATATCTACTCTTCCAAATCGTTCGATTGCTAGCGCAATGAGTGCTGTGCAATCATCGGGCTTTGTTACATCTGTTTTTAGCGCAACATAATCTCTATTTTCAGCTTCAACAAGTGCGCCGGTTTCTGGCAACCGCTCGACTCTACGTGCACCTAATACGAGATCTGCTCCAGCTTGGGCTAAAGCTTGCGCAAATGCAACGCCTAATCCCGAAGAGGCACCTGTGACAACGGCCACTTTGCCGTCAAGTCGAAAAGTATCTAAAACATTCATGAGGCTCTCCCTTTTTTAGTGCACTTTGCGTACGGTACTACCATGGAGTTTAATAACAGTTTAATGGCTGAAGAATACCTTGGTCGCCTGCGCACTTTCATGGAACATAAAGTGCTGCCATCTGAACCGATTTATCACGAGCAGCGCGAAGCGTTAAAAATTTCTGGCCAACCTCACGTCTTACCTGCAGTAATTGAGGAGTTAAAGGAGTATGCGAGAGCAAAAGGGCTATGGAATTTATTTCTCCCAGATTCACATGAACCTGCGCACGGTTTAACTGTCACGGATTATGCGGCGCTGGCCGAAATCACTGGCTGGTCTCCAGAGATAGCACCTGAAGCTCTTAACTGCTCGGCACCAGATACTGGAAATATGGAGGTCTTACACCTTTTCGGCAATGAAGCACAAAAACGTCAGTGGCTTGAGCCGCTATTGCGTGGCGAAATCCGTTCTGGTTTTGCGATGACCGAGCCCGATGTTGCATCAAGTGATGCCAGCAATATTTCCACCTCAATCAATCGCATTGGCGACGAGTTCGTTATCAACGGTCGCAAATGGTGGACAACAGGTGCAATGGATCCACGCTGCCAAGTATTAATAGTTATGGGTCTTACTGATCCAGATGCCGAAAGTTATAGGCGGCAATCAATGGTGTTAGTGCCGATGGATACACCTGGATTAAGTATCGTAAGAAATTTGACGGTCTTTGGGTATGAGGATCAACATGGTCATGCCGAAATCCTCTTTGAAAATGTAAAAGTTCCGGTTGCTAATTTAATAGGTGAACAGGGATCTGGTTTTGAAATCGCACAAGCCCGTTTAGGTCCGGGTCGAGTTCACCACTGCATGCGTGCCATCGGAATGGCCGAGAGGGCTTTATCTCTCATGGTTAGCCGCTCAGCTGAGAGAACAGCTTTTGGAAAAGGATTAAATCAGCAAGGCGTTATTCAGGAGTGGATTGCTAATGCTCGAATCGATATTGAACAAGCGCGACTTCTCGTACTAAAGACGGCGTGGCTCATTGATACTGTCGGTGCAAAAGCTGCACGAAAGGAAATTGCCGCTATCAAGGTTGTTGTACCAAGAATGGCTGAACGAATCATCGATCATGCGATTCAAACTCATGGGGCCGCCGGTGTTAGCCAAGATACACCATTGGCTGCTATGTTCGCAGGAATTCGCACACTTCGTATTGTCGATGGACCGGATGAAGTACACCTTCGGGACATTGCGCGAATTGAACTGAAAAGCCAGCCCAGCTCAAGAAAATGAGCTCTGAACTCGGAGGAGTGCGCACCGAAGACTCCTTTGATGTCGGTGCAGTTCATGAATGGTTACGCAATAACGCTGACGTGCCAACAGAGATTCCACAGGTACAACAATTTGGTGCAGGGGCTTCCAATTTAACGTATCTTCTCACATACAAGGATCAAGAGCTCATTCTGAGGCGTCCTCCGGTAGGGACAAAGGCCGCTTCTGCGCATGATATGAAACGTGAGTTTATAATCCAAAAAGTTTTGCTTCCGGATTTTCCACTGGTTCCAAAAGTTGTCGCCCTTTGTCAAGATCTTTCGGTTATCGGATCCGACTTTTATGTGATGAAAAAGATTGAAGGGGTAATCCTGAGGCGAAATTTGCCGAAAGATTTATCCCTAACTCTTGACGATATAACACTTATCGGAGATTTAGTTATAGATGGCTTAGTTTCACTTCATCATGTTGATTCCGCACCGCTTTCACAATTCAGTAAAGGTCCGGGCTATGTTGGACGCCAAGTGGAGGGCTGGTCTAGAAGATATAGAGCTGCTCGCACTCCTGATGTCGCAGATGCCGAAGTTCTCATGAAGTGGCTGGATCAACATCAACCCGATGACGTTGCAACATGTGTTATTCATGGCGATTGGAGATTAGATAATTTAGTTCTGAATTTGGAAAATAGACCACGCCTAGTTGGTGCCCTCGATTGGGAGCTGGCAACCGTTGGTGATCCTTTAATGGACTTAGGTTCGTCGATGGCTTACTGGGTCGATCGCAATGATGAGGCGGATTTCGCTAAGTTGCGCAGACAGCCGACCCATCTGCCCGGTATGCCAACGCGAGAAGAGTTCATTTCCAGATATCTTGAGAAAACAGAGTGGGGATGTGAAGACTTCACTTTTTACGAAATCTTTGGAATTTTCAGATTAACCGTGATTTTGCAACAGATTTGGGCCCGATATTTTGCAGGACAAACATCTAATCCCGCCTTCGCAGGCTTTGGTGATGCAGTGAACATTATGATTAATCGAGCGATGAGGATGATTTGATGCGCGCCGGACGAATAAAAATAAGTACCAGAGAGTTCCAAGTCCTCGATTTTCCAATCCCATTGCCTGATCCACAACAGGTTCGAATTAAAGTTGAAGCTGCTGGTGTATGTCTCTCCGATGTTCACTTGCTTGATTCGACTCTTTCGCCAGGGTATTTAGAGGGCGACGAGGTAACCATGGGACATGAAGTTGCCGGCGTAATTGAATCTTTAGGCGCAGATGTTTCAGATTGGAAGATTGGGGATCGAGTAATTGTTTGTGCAGGCATTAGAGATGCTAAAGGTCGCGTCCGAACTCAAGGATTTGATTTTGATGGTGGTTTTGCAGAATTTATGGTGGCCGATGTGAGTACTTTAGTGGCCATCCATGCAGAGTTAAGTTTTGAACAGGCCTGCATCATTCCCGATGCAGTATCAACACCATGGGCTGCAATTTCGCAAACAGCTAAAGTTCAATCAGGTGAATCAAGCATGGTCTTCGGTCTTGGCGGACTTGGGATTCACGCGGTTCAACTCTTAAAAATAATTGGCTCGTCGCCAATAATCGCGGTTGATCCACTGCCACTTGCACGTAAGCGCGCACTAATGGTCGGTGCAGATCTTGGATTAGATCCAAACGATCCTGAGTTCTCAAAAAAGATTCGTGCGGCAACTAATGGTCGAGGGGTTAATGCTGCTTTTGATTTCGCCGGTGTGGGTTCCGTTCGAATTCAAGCACTACCGTTATTGGCTGAAGGTGGACGTTTGGTAATAATAGGCATTGCCAGCGAACCCATTTCAATTCCAAACGATATGGCTTTTGTATACAAAAGAAATCAAATTCTTGGACACTACGGTTCAGAAGTTCGTCACACTCAAGAGCTAGTTGCATTCGTAAAAGATGGAAAGTTAGATCTCTCCGCTTCAATATCTTCAATTTTCTCACTTGAAGAGGCAGATACAGCTTTAAAGCAATTAGAAAATAAAGCTGATAATCCGATTCGGATAGTTCTAAAGCCTTAAAACTTTGGTATTTCTTGCACTATGAAATAATTTGAGGGAAGTTGGAGGTCACCATGGCGCAAGCTGAGAAAGGATTGACTTGGCGGAATCGGATTCGCTCCATCTGGAGCGGACTCGTCGGAGCCATGGGCTTGGTCATGGGTCTGCTTCCACACATTCTCCATCACGTCGGGTTCCTGGCTGGAACTGCACTCGTTGCTGAATCGGGAGGAACGGCCCTCTTTGGTGCGCTGGGCTTTCTCTTTTCGATTCCGATGCTAGTGCGCCTGCATCGACGATTTAAAACTTGGCGCGCCCCAGCTATCGGAGTCCTCATTTTTACACTTCTGTTTTCGCTCTCAGCCTTCGTCATTGGTCCAAAGGTAAGTGGCACGGGCGATGCAAAACCAACGACGGAGCAGCATCCCGAGCATGTGGAACATTCATAATCGGATTGGTTGTTGCAACTAAGAAAACTTGTTCAAATTTCCAACAAGAAAATCCAACACAGATAGCGCTTTCAGGATACTGAATATCAGTGGTACTGGTGGCTCGGCGCACGGATTTGGACCTTCGAAGGTATGGGGATTTACAGTCTCCTCCCATAAAACGCTCATTATGAAGAGATATGAGCGTGGCTTTGCTATCCACAAGGAGCTGCGTCGATTTACGCAGGGAATGCACAAGTACCGGGTTCAGTCTTTGCCTTGTAGAGCAAATCAGCTTTGCATATGCAAGGAGGATTCAAATGAAAAAGATCTTTATAGCCACACTATTAAGTGCTGGTCTGATTATGGGCTCCACGAGCGTAGCTTTTGCTGCAGAGACAACCTCTGCACCGACTGCGCCTGTCACATTAGCAACATACAAAGTTCAGTTGGCTGCCTATAACACCGCATTAGTGGCCTACGACAGCGCAACTGTCACGATTAAAGCTCAGGTTGTCGCTTTTGGTATAGCAGCTAAGACCTACAGAACTGCATATGAAACCGCCCGTCTAAATTACAAGGCAGTGCTTAAGGCAAATGGACCTGCCACAACTCCTGCAGAGTATGCAGTCCTGTTGGCCGCCTATAACACAGCATTAACTGCCTACAATAATGCAACGGTTACATTTAAAGCTCAATTAGCCGTGTTCACCACAGCTAAGCAGAATTTCAAACTCGCATACGACGCTGTTGTTCTAAGTTATAAAACAACTGTTAATATGCGTGAAGATCTGCGCAAGGCCATTAACAAAGCATTTGAAGTTGCAATTCATAACGCCAATGCAACGTTTGCAACTGCAATTGCAGCTGCCACAACTACTGAGCAAAAACTAGCTGCCACAACTGCACGTCAGAACGCTGTTTCTGTTGCAACTGCAGCACGCAAAGCAGCCCTTGACGCCGTAGGCGACAAGCCAGTTAAGCCAGCCAAAAAAGTAAAGTTTAATGCCGATCAAGATGATCATCACGATGATGACGAAGATGACGACGTTAAAATTGACAAACCTGCTAAACCAGTAAAACCAGCTAAACGTACTAAGAACTAAGTTTCTTAGCACGTAAACAAAGAGCCTCAGGCACATAAAGTGTCTGGGGCTTTTTGTCATGTTAGGGAAAGTCGATGAAAACTGGAGTGAAGTGGTTCAGTTGAAATCAAGTGAGTGTCCGAACAGTGGATTGAACCCCGAAGCTCTTACGGGTATTGGCATCTTAAGTAAGCGCGTCTGTCAATTCCACCAACCGGACTGGGTGAAGAAATCGACGGAATTCACGCTTAATTTCATGAGGTCTTACTGGTGGCGGGTGAAGGATTTGAACCTTCGAAGGCAGAGCCGGGGGATTTACAGTCCCCTCCCATTGGCCGCTCGGGCAACCCGCCAAGGTCGAACAAGTAGTGCGGCAATTATGGATAGTGTGAAGGGTAAGGATACCTTAGGCGAGTAGGCGCACAAACCGCGCTTTTTCGAGTGAATGGAGCCCCACTGTGGCAGCAGATAGCAGTTTCGATGTAACCTCCAAAATCGACCGTATGGAGCTCGATAACGCCATTAATCAGGCGATCCGAGAGATAGATACCCGCTTTGATTTTAAAAATACTGGCTCAAAGATCGAGTTAGAGGGCGAAAAGATATTAATTGAGGCAGATACGGAGGAGCGAGTTAAGGCCGCCCTTGATGTTGTCAAAGATAAGATGATTAAGCGCGGAGTCTCACTTAAACATTTGGATGCAGGCGCACCATTCTTATCCGGCAAGATTTATAAGATTGCCGCACCATTGAAAGAGGGCATCTCAACGGAGAATGCTAAAAAGATTGCGAAGTTTTTGCGCGATGAAGGACCTAAATCTATTAAAACTCAAATACAAGGTGATGAACTAAGAGTAACTTCAAAAAGCCGCGATGACTTGCAAGAAACTATGGCGATGATTAAAGATGGTGGCTGGGATTTCGCAGTTCAATTTACGAACTTTAGATAATTGAACCACAACAAAACGGGCTTACTCTTTGGAGTAAGTGCTTATGTTCTCTGGGGTGCCTTCCCTCTGTATTGGCCATTACTCGAACCTGCTTCAGCACTTGAAATAGTTTCGCATCGTGCTGTTTGGACTATGGTCTTTTGTATTATTATCTTAGCAATTACGAAATCGCTGAGAGCGACTTGTGAAACTATGAAGCGACCAAAAGTGGCAGCAAAGTTATTTCTAACTTCAATTTTAATATCCATAAACTGGTTGGTTTATATTTGGGCGACTAACAATGGTCATGTTGTAGAAGCCTCCTTGGGTTACTACATAAATCCATTGATCATGATTGGCTTTGGCATCATAATTTTGAAGGAAAAGATGCGCGCGCTTCAGTGGAGCGCCGTTGGCATTGCAACTTTTGGTGTTTTAGTACTCACAATTGATTATGGTCGCCTGCCGTGGATCGCCCTCACTTTAGCTATTTCGTGGGGCAGTTACGGCTTTATTAAGAAACAACTTGGTCTAGGAGCACTCGAAGGTTTAGCTATAGAGACACTTATAGCAAGCCTGCCATACCTGTTATATCTGATTTATATGGGCAATAACGGCACCGGACAGTTTGGTCATGGACCAGGTATCACCATTCTTCTCATTAGCGCTGGTGCGATAACAGCAATTCCGCTTCTACTCTTTAATGGTTCTACAACCCGTTTACCACTTACCGTTATTGGCCTATTGCAATACATAACTCCAACGATTCAGTTTTCAATTGGAGTATGGGTTCGACACGAAGATATGCCGGCGGCGCGCTGGGTCGGATTTCTGATTATCTGGATTGCGCTTATAACACTGGCTCTTGATTTAGTTAAATCAGGCCGAGCGGTCAATAACAGCATCGCATAACGACATCAATGCACCAGTTGCATCACTGACTGGAAGTGGGTCAAGTGCAACTCTCGCCGCGCGTGCTACTTGATGTAACTGATCACGTGATTCATCCAAAGCTTTGTGATTGCGCAGGGCGACTAACACATGCGCAACAGTTGCTTCATCCTCAATAGGCGTAGCGAGTAATCGTTGTAGCTCTCGGTCGGCAGGATCGGTCGACTTCATGACATTTAAAGTCACAAGAGTTGGAACGCCTTCGCGTAAATCAGTACCTGGTGTTTTACCTGATTGATCTGACTCACTTGCAATATCGATTACATCATCGGCCAATTGAAAGGCAACTCCGATTTTTTCGCCAAATAACGTGACGGTATCCATAATCTCCGCAGGTGCTCCGGACACCATCGCACCATAGCGCGCACTTGCTGCAATTAATGAACCGGTTTTATCGGCGACAACTTTTAGGTAATGCTCCAAGGGGTCTTGGCCCGATGCAGGTCCTTGAGCCTCCATAATCTGGCCAACTACGAGTCGTTCGAATGTTCGGGCCTGTAAACGAACCGCTTCAGGTCCAAGATCGGCCAGCAAGTCAGATGATTTTGCAAAAAGAAAATCTCCAGTCAAGATTGCGATGGTGTTGCCCCAGCGCATGTTTGCACTCTCTACGCCTCGACGCAGTGGCGCTTCATCCATCACATCATCGTGATAAAGCGTTGCAAGATGGGTTATTTCGCAGGCAACGGCGGCGGCAATGACCCCTTGTCTCGTTGGATCGCCAAATTGAGCTGTTAATAGGGTTAACAAAGGGCGAAGGCGTTTACCTCCGGCGGCAAGTAAGTGGTGGGCAGTCTCATCTACAAATGGGTATTGGCTCTTTGTATGGTTTAAAAGCAGGCTCTCAACTTGAGCCATTTGCACGAGCAATGTTGCTTCAAGTTCTGGAGCAATGTTTGGAATACCAAATGACGACATCAGCGAATAAATGTTGAGAAGTTTGTGATCATTGTCAGAAGTGGCGCTGGGTAAACACCGAGCAAAATAGTAATGCCGATAGAAGAGATGACTGACGTGCGAGTAAGTATGGATGGAATTTCAACACTAGTTCCATCTTGAACTGGATCTGTAAAGAACATCAAGACAATTACACGAATGTAGAAGAAGGCGGCAACTGCACTTGAAAGAACTCCAGCGATTACTACGCCTTTAGCTCCATTTTCATAGGCCGCCGAAAAGATAGAAAACTTTCCTATGAAGCCGCTGGTCAGAGGAATTCCGGCAAATGCTAATAGGAATCCGGCAAAGGTTGCAGCTACCCACGGTGAACGTTTGCCTAAACCTTTCCAGCGGTTCAAGTCAGTTACTTCTCCGCCTGAATCTCGTACCAAAGTTACAACTGCAAATGCGCCAACAGTTGCAACTCCGTATGCGAATAAGTAGAAGATTGAAGCTTCAAGACCAGCTTTATTCAGAGCAATAACACCTGCAAGAAGGAAACCGGCATGTGCTATTGATGAGTACGCCAACATACGTTTAACATCGCGTTGGGCTATAGCCACCAATGAACCAAATAACATTGTAATGATTGCGATCGCAGAGAGTAGCGGAGACCAGGACCATTCCGCATTGGCGAAAATCGTGTAGTAAATACGTAGCATTGCGCCAAAGGCTGCTACCTTCGTTGCCGCTGCCATGAAACCAGTTACTGGAGTTGGTGCACCTTGATAGACATCGGGTGACCAGGCATGAAACGGTACTGCTCCGACTTTAAAGAGCAGACCAATGGAAACAAAAGCGATACCGATTAGAAGTAAAACATCGTTACCGCTACCGCCGACTACAGATTCACGAATTCCAGCAAAGGTCACTGAGCCTGAATAACCGTATAAATAGGCCATTCCGAAGAGGAAAAACGCCGATGAAAACGCGCCTAGCAAGAAGTATTTCAACGCTGCTTCCTGTGATGCTAATCGGCGGCGGCGTGAAAGACCGGCCATCAAATAGAGCGGCAATGAGAGCATTTCAAGGGCGACAAAAAGAGTAATTAAATCACTTGAAACTGGAAACAACATCATTCCAGAGATTGCAAAAAGGCTCAGTGGATAAACTTCGGTTACTTGATTTCCTGTCTGCACTGCGTGGCGCTCTTCATCAGAGCCCGGTAGAGCAGCGGCGAGAGCAGTGAATTGATCTGTGTCTGCAATCAGGAAGACGGAAATAATTGAAATGATAAGTATTGAGGCCTGCAACAAAATCGCTGGTCCATCTATTACAACTGATCCCATTGCAGCGGTTGTGGATTCTTCATCTCGAATTCGCAAGACTTGCGCGAGCGATAATACTAGTGTGCCAATGGTGATACTTAATTGAACTATTGGACGAAGCGCTTTCGATACGAATGCTTCGACAAGAACTCCGATGAGCGCACCGGCAAGGACAATCAACATTGGAGAGAGAAGCGTGTAGTTAAGAACTGGTGATACGAATGTCATTACTTATCCCCACTATTCAAATTCGGCACCGGATCGCTGAAGCCAAATTGAGCGATGACATGTGAAGCCGCTGGATTGATGACTTTAAGCAGTGGCGATGGATAGAAGCCAAGTACAACAATAATTGCAATTACCGGAGCAATGGCAACTTTCTCTCGAAGATTTAAATCACTTAGATTTTCATTTCCTGGTGTGGTTGGACCGTGTAAAGCCTTCTGCACTGGAATCAATATGTATAGCGCAGCTAACACAATTCCAAATGTTGCGATAATTGCATGAACTGGATAGCGAGTGAATGTTCCAACTAATACCAGAAACTCACTCACGAAGCTTGAAAGTCCTGGAAGGGCAAGAGAAGACATTCCAGCAAGGAAGAACATCCAAGCCATTACGGGTGTCACCCGTTGCAATCCGCCAAAGTCTGCGATTGTTGAAGAGCCACGACGCGAAATCATCCAGCCGCCGACAAGGAAGAGCGCTGCCGTCGAAAACCCATGATTAAACATGTATAACGTAGCCCCGCTTTGACTTTGGGAGGTCATTGCGAAGATTCCCATAGTGATGAAACCGAAGTGGGAAATCGACGTAAAGGCTATGAGACGCTTTAAATCACGTTGTCCTATAGCCAGGATTGCACCGTAGATAATTGAGATTAAGGCCAAGACAAGAATTAACGGTGTGAAGGTTTTGCTCGCCTCAGGAAATAACGAGAGGCAGTAACGAATCATGCCAAATGTTCCGACTTTATCGAGTACGCCCAAAAGCAGTACGGAAGTTCCTGGAGTAGCTGATTGGGCAGCATCGGGAAGCCAAGTGTGGAGAGGCCAAAGCGGCGCTTTAATTGCAAAGGCTATGAAGAATCCCAAGAATAGGAAGTTCTGAGTAGTAGAACTCATTTCAAGATTTGAAAGTGCAGCCAGATCAAATGTGTGTCCACCTTGAGCACCAGACATTACATAGAGTGCAATGATGGAGGCCAACATCAACAAACCACCAAAAAGGCTATAAATTAAAAACTTAACTGCCGCGGCTGATCGATCACCAGTGCCATATCCCCCAATAAGGAAATAGACCGGAATCAACATCGCCTCAAAAATTACGTAAAAAAGAAAGACATCGGTTGCTGCAAAAACGCCAATCATCATGGTTTCAAGAACGAGAATCAAGATATAGAAAGTTTTCACACTCCAACGCCCGCCATGCGCTTCATTCCAGCCAGCCAGAACAACAACTGGTGCCAAAATTGTAGACATTAGTATCAAGACAAGTGCTAAACCATCTATCCCTAGAGCGTAATTAATACCAAAGGAAGGAATCCATGCATATTTTTCTACAAATTGAAGTTCTACATAATCGCGTTCGAAGCCAACTGCCATCGCGATAGTCACACCCATGACAATCAGAGTTGTAGCTAAAGCTACTTGCTTAACTAACTTCTCATTTGCCTTAGGAAGACCAATTACTACTACTGAACCCACGAGAGGCAAAACCATCAAGAGTGTTAACCACATCATTATTGAGTCACCACCCAAATCGCTGCGACCAGTACGACTGCACCGATCAAAATCAACATCGCATAGCTACGGACAAAACCGGACTGAATCCTACGCAGAGATGCACCTGAACCTAACGCCGCTCGCCCAACTCCACGAACCGCCCCATCGATTACTGCTTCATCGGTCTTAACTAAAACCTCGGTCAGTAATTGACCTGGGCGCATAAAGACTGCTTCGTTGAAGCGGTCTTGCATAAGATCTTGGCGTGCAATTTTAGTAAAGATTGAAACATCGGAAGGTGCAACTTCATCAACTTCGTTTAGTGAATACTTAATGAAGGCGAATGCAACACCGATTGCCACCATCGTTAAAGCCATGGCCGAAACTAACATCGGTGACAAGAGTTCTTCATGTTCACCATGATCTTCAAACAGCGGTGATAGCCAGTTAACTAAGGCGTCGCCATTACTCAATAAATATCCTGATGTAACCGAACCTAGTGCAAGAATCGCCATTGGCAGCCACATCAGCCATGGGGATTCGTGAGGGTGTGCCTCTTCATCCCACCGTGATGTGCCTGTAAATGTAAGGACCATTACGCGAGTCATATAAAAAGCAGTTATCCCCGCGCCCAGCAGTGTGACGGTGCCAAGAATAATTCCCTTTATGCCGCCAGCATTAAATGCTGTCTCAATGATCATATCTTTTGAATAGAAGCCAGCAAATGGAGGAACTCCTAAGATTGCTAAATACCCTAAACCAAAAGTCACAAATGTAATTGGCATGAACTTTCGAAGCGCACCGTATTTGCGCATATTTACTTCATCGTTCATTCCATGCATGACAGATCCTGCACCAAGGAACATCCCGGCTTTAAAGAAGCCATGCGTGAGTAAGTGCATGATGGCAAATGCATATCCAACTGGGCCAAGTCCAGCGCCCAAAATCATGTAACCAATCTGCGACATCGTCGAGGCGGCAAGCGCCTTTTTAATGTCATCTTTCGCCGTGCCGATTAACGCACCAAACATCAAAGTAATCGCACCAACGATCACAACTAATAACTGTGCGGTGGGAGCTGCATCAAAGATGAAGTTTGAGCGAGTAATGAGATATACGCCCGCAGTTACCATAGTTGCGGCATGAATAAGGGCTGAAACCGGAGTTGGACCAGCCATTGCATCGCCAAGCCATGCCTGGAGCGGGAATTGAGCTGATTTTCCTGTAGCGGCAACGAGCAACATAATGCCAATACCAGTTAGTGCCGCCGTTGATGTGTGCTCGGCTGCAGCTTTTACCCCAGTAAAGGAAACGGTACCCATCGTGGCAAAAGCAATCATGATGGCAAAGGAGAGCCCCATGTCGCCAATGCGATTCATAACAAAGGCCTTTTTAGATGCTGTTGCATAGGCCGGCTTTTGGTTCCAGAATCCAATTAATAGGTACGAAGCAAGACCTACGCCT
Organism: uncultured Candidatus Planktophila sp.; assembly: GCA_964358665.1. Lineage (GTDB taxonomy): Bacteria > Actinomycetota > Actinomycetes > Nanopelagicales > Nanopelagicaceae > Planktophila. The sequence continues at coordinate 40,997 of CAYHOY010000011.1, forward strand.
TCCCAACCTACATATAGATTGAGGTAACTATCACCCAAAACGAGTAGCAACATCGATGCGATAAAGAGATTAAGGAAGGCAAAAAAACGTCGACGATCTGGATCATGGGACATGTAAGAAATTGAGTAAATATGAATCAGGGTACCAACGCCTGTAATTAAAAGTACGAAACAGATAGATAGTTGATCAAGAAGTAAGCCAGCGTCAATCTTAAACGTTCCTACCGAAATCCACTCAAAAAGTTTCTGGGATATTGGACGTTGCTCATTTGAGCGGCCTAACATCAAGGAGAGTTGATAAAGTCCTACGAAGAACGATGAAGCTGAAAGCGCAGTTGCAAGCAGATGTCCCCACTTATCGCTTCGACGTCCTGAAAGTAGAAGTATCACAGCGCCAGCAAGTGGAAGTGCGATTAAATACACGAGGCTATTTGAAGTCATCATATTTATCGCTTCAACAAACTAGCATCATCAACGGATGCTGATCGACGTGAGCGATAAATCGTCACGATAATTGCCAAACCAACCACGACTTCGCACGCTGCTACCACCATCGTAAAGAAGGCAATTACTTGACCATTGAGATCCCCATTGATGCGAGAAAATGTTACGAAAGAGAGATTTGCAGCATTGAGCATTAATTCAACGCACATAAATACAACAATTGCATTGCGGCGAACAACAACGCCAACTGCGCCAATTGTGAAAAGAAGCGCTGAAAGGTAGAGGTAGTTAGCGGCATTCATTTACTTCTCCTCCTCAACACTTGTATCGATAGAGCTAAGTTCAAATTTCGATGGGTCTAAGACATCTCCGCGAGCTTTCAAACTGGCATTAACCGATGCTGCCGATGCCGTGCCATCTGGCAATAGCGCAGGAACATCAACGGCGTTGTGACGTGCAAAAACACCTGGTGCGGGAAGCCCGGCCGCATTTGCTAGTGATTCCCCGCGAAATCTCTCTATCGAAAGTTGACGCTGTGTTGGGCGTTCTTGGATTCGATGATGGTGAGCTAAAACCATGGCGCCAAGGGCGGCCGTAATTAGGAGCGCGGAAACAACTTCAAATGGCCAAACAAAAGTGGAGAACAAGAGTTGTGCAATTCCTTGAACATTTCCGTCGGCATTTGCCGCCTCGACCCCGACCGCTGTGCGACCGAGAGTTGCACGTGCGAGTAAGGAAACCATTAGTCCGCCAAAACCGAGGGCGGCCGTAATTGCAATAGGTCGCAATCCGCGGATTGTTTCAGTTAACGAATCCGATGAATCAACACCGACCAGCATAAGAATAAAGAGGAAGAGCATCATTACTGCGCCGGTATAAACAACTATCTGCACAATTCCGAGAAATGGTGCACCTTGTGCGATATAGAAAATAGCAAGGGCGACCATTACAAATGCCATTAAAATCGCTGAGTGAACCGCTTTTTTAACGAGCAACATACCAAGGGCGGCAATAAAAGTAAGCGGGGCGAGAATCCAAAAGAGCGTCGCTTCTGGTGCTGCAGTCTGACCAACTTGTAATGCTAGATCGCTCATTTGTTTACTTCCTGCGATGGATGAGCACCAAGCACTTCACCATTGTAATAGTTTGAGTCATTCATATCTGGGTACATTGGATGCGGTGGCATCAACATTCCTGCACGCAATGGTCCAAGTAAGTCATCTTTTTCAAAGATGAGTTTTTCGCGCGAATCATCGGCAAGTTCGTACTCGTTAGTCATGGTTAAGGCGCGCGTTGGACAAGCTTCTATACATAATCCACAAAAAACGCAGCGAAGATAGTTAATTTGATATACCTTGCCATAACGCTCACCTGGTGACATCCGATGTTCTTCGGTGTTATCAGCGCCTTCAACGTAAATCGCATCGGCCGGACAAGCCCAGGCGCATAGTTCGCAACCAATGCATTTTTCTAGACCATCTGGGTGGCGGTTTAATTGGTGACGTCCATGGAAGCGTTCTTGTGTCGGTGCTTTGACTTCAGGGTATTCAACAGTTTCAGGCTTCTTAAATATTGTAGAAAAAGTGGTCCAGAATCCCTTCATATGACCAACCAACCCAACTGAGCCGGGTTGATCAACTTGTGTGAATTCTACTCTCTTCAAATCTGCATCGTTGTTTTTTAAAGGTTCAATCTCAGCCACGGTCGCCTCCATTTTTGTGTTCAGAAACATTGACTGAAGAAATATTCATTGGCAGCTCTGGAATTGGAAAACCGGGTGCCGCTGCATCGGTGAATACTAGGGATTCCTTCTTCCTCTTTGCATTATCGAAGGCAATGTTGACCACCATGACGAGAAGAACTACAAAACTAGCGAAGGCCACAACAGTTAATCGTGGTGCGCCTTGTAAGGACATCACTCGAAGTGTTGCAACTACTAAAATCCAAGCGATTGACACTGGAATCAAGACTTTCCAACCAAACTGCATGAACTGGTCGTAGCGAAGTCGTGGCAGTGTTCCACGCAACCAAACGAAAACAAAGAAGAAAACTAAAACTTTTGAGAAGAACCAGAATGCGGTAAACCAACCACCTAGCCAGTTTTCGGTAAAGCCAAGGAATGGTGGTGCGTGATATCCACCGAGAAAGAGAGTTGTCGCAAGGGCTGATACAGCGATGATGTTGACATATTCAGCTAAGAAAAAGAGTGCAAATTTGAGTGATGAGTACTCAGTATGAAAACCGCCGACAAGTTCGCCTTCTGCTTCTGCTAAATCAAATGGTGCGCGATTTGTTTCACCGACCATAGATATTGCATAGATTACAAATGATGGGAAAAGCACGACTGCATACCAAGTTGTGGATTGAGCGGCCACGATGTCAGATGTTGACATCGAACCTGCATAGATAAAAACAGCCACAAGTGAAAGACCCATCGCTATTTCATAAGAAATTACCTGTGCACTTGAACGGAGCCCTCCGAGAAGTGGATACGTTGAGCCCGATGACCAACCGGCCAAAATAATTCCATAAACACCTACCGATGCGATAGCTAAGACGTAGAGAACTCCGATGGGGAGATCGGTCAGTTGCATTGCAGTTTTCTGCCCAAAAAGAGTTACCGGGCCGGTAATTGGAATGACGGCAAAAGACATAAAGCAGGTTGTAGCACTGATAATTGGGGCTAGCACAAAGATAATCTTGTCTGCAGCAGCAGGAATGATGTCCTCTTTGAGTGCAAGTTTTACACCATCGGCCAGAGCTTGGATTAAACCAAATGGACCAACGCGGTTAGGTCCGGGGCGTTGTTGCATGCGACCGACTAAGCGACGCTCACCCCACACGGAAAGCAGTGTGAGCACAACACAAAAGACAAAGACTAGTAAAGCTTTTACTGTGATTAACCAACCTGGATCTGCTCCGATTAACTCAGCTGTTGTCATAGCTTCACCACCGTAACTACTGCGCCATGTCCAGCGCCTAGGTTTACAAGTAATTGAGAGCCTAGTGAATTACGTGGCGCCCATATTGCATCATCATGAATATCTTCAACTAGCGCAGCTAAGGTTACCGAACCTTGAGATGTTGATATCTTTAAGAGATCTCCATCGGCAACACCCATTGCTTGTGCACGTATTGGTGAAATAACTGCAACGGTTTGGCGTGCTGTACCAGCTAAATTCTCTTCACCTTTTTGAAGAGTTCCAAGATCTAGCAAGCGGCGCCACGAGTTAAGAATAAATTGATTGCCACTTAGTGTTGGGGCAACTGTGGGATTCACTGGCTTTATTGATGCTCGTGCACCATCCCACGCACCGAGAGATGCAATCTCTTTGGCTGCAGCAGTGACAGTTCCGAGGTTTAATTCAGCACCCATTTCCTCGGCAATCATTGAGAGAATTCGAAGGTCGCTTCGATTGAGTGAGTCATGAACCGCGGCATCAAATGAACGTGCCCTTCCTTCCCAATTTAAAAATGATCCACTCTTTTCGGTGATTGCCGCAACTGGCAGAACTACATTTGCGCGCGCGCTCACTTCACTTGGAGCGATTTCGAGGCTAACAACAAATGCTTTATCAAGGGCTTCGAGGGCTGCGGCACTGTTATTACAATCGAGTGGATCGACTCCACCAATAATGAGTGCCCCAATCGAACCTGAGTTAACCGCGGCGTAGATTTCATCGCTACTTCGACCAAGAGTTGCAGGAAGTGATGGCACGCCCCAAAAGGCTGCAATATCTACGCGGGCTGACGCATCTATGACTGGACGTCCACCTGGCAATAAGTTTCCAATTGCTCCAGCTTCTAACGCACCACGCTCGCCTGCACGACGTGGAATCCAGGCGATCTTCGCGCCGGTTGAATCTGCCAAGGCGGCAACTGCTGTCAATACCCCTGCGCTCTCGCAAGCACGTTCGCCAACGAGAATAATTGATTGTCCAGTCAATGCCTGTGAAGAGAGTGCGGCTGCCTCTTGACCTGGTGCAACCTTTACAAACTCAGCTTTGAGTTTTTCAACTCCAATTGAAAGTTTGCTAGCAATCGCCGTAATTTTCAAAGCGCGTTTGCGTGCCTGCTTATTGAGGCGCAAGAAAACAATTGGCGACTCTTCTTCAGGTTCAAAGCCAACTAGTACAACGTGATCGGCGCGATCGATATCGCGATAAGTTGTCGTTGAACTCACGACGCGGGCAGCTAAGAATTCCCGCTCTTCATCTGAGGAAAGCCTTGAACGGAAATCAATATCATTTGTACCTAGTGCAATACGCGCAAATTTGCTATATCCGTATGCATCTTCATGTGTTGCACGTCCTCCGACTAGGACTGCTGAAGTATTTGCTTTCAATCCATTAGCTGCGACCGCAATTGCTTCTGGCCAAGATGCTTGAACAAGCACTCCAGCTTCATTACGTACAAGTGGATGAGTTAAGCGATCAACTGCAGTCACGTATTTAAATGCCCAACGTCCCTTATCGCAGTTCCACTCTTCGTTAACTGATGCATCATCACCAGCTAGGCGACGAAGAGTCTTGCCGCGACGAACATCGGTACGCATATCGCAGCCCGATGCACAGTGCTCGCATGCCGACGGAGTTGAAACTAAATCAAATGGTCGAGCACGGAATCGATATGACGCACCAGTTAAAGCACCTACTGGACAAATTTGAACTGTATTTCCAGAAAAATATGACATGAAAGGTTGCTTCTCATAAATACCGACTTGTTGCAGTGCGCCTCGTTCATTAAGAGTAATAAATGGATCACTAGCAATTTGTTCTGAAAAACGAGTACAGCGCGCGCATAATACGCAACGTTCACGATCGAGTAAGACTTGGGATGAAATATTGATTGGTTTTTCAAAGGTGCGCTTCACACCTTCAAAGCGAGTTTCAGGGCGGCCAGTGCTCATCGCTTGGTTTTGAAGTGGGCACTCTCCACCCTTATCGCAGACCGGGCAGTCCAGAGGGTGGTTAATAAGCAGAAACTCCATAACACCCTTCTGTGCTTTATCGGCAACAGTTGAGGTGAGCTGTGTTTTAACAATCATTCCTGGCTCAACCGGAATTGTGCACGATGCCTGAGGTTTTGGAAATGCTCGGCCATTAATTTCAATATCAACTAAACACTGCCGACATGCTCCGACTGGATCTAACAGTGGGTGATCACAGAAGCGAGGAATCTGGATTCCAAGCTGTTCGGCCGCGCGGATTACTAAGGTTCCCTTCGGAACACTAACTTCAAAACCATCTATCACAACAGTGATCAAGTCCACGATTTCAGTAGTAGCCATTTACGCACCTACCCCGACAAAGAGTGTTGAAGCAACTGGATCAAATGGACACCCTTTGTTGGTGATATGTGCAATGTACTCATCACGGAAATACTTAATTGAAGAAGTAATTGGACTCGTTGCACCGTCGCCTAGTGCACAAAATGAACGACCTAAAATGTTGTCGCAGAGATCTAAGAGTTTTGCAAGATCCTCTTCTGTACCTTTACCGGCCTCTAAGTCGCGCAGAAGCTGAACTAACCACCATGTGCCTTCACGACAAGGCGTGCACTTTCCGCATGACTCATGTTTATAAAACTCGGTCCAACGAAGCACCGCCCGTACAACACACGTTGTCTCATCAAATATCTGTAACGCTTTCGTCCCTAACATCGATCCAGCAGCGGCTACACCTTCGTAATCCAACGGAGTATCTAAATGCTCTGCTGTAAAAATTGGAGTCGATGATCCACCTGGTGTCCAGAATTTTAAGGAGTGTCCAGTACGAATTCCGCCGGAGAGTTCAAGAATTTGTCGCAAAGTTATTCCAAGTGGTGCTTCAAATTGACCTGGATTATTAACGTGGCCTGACAATGAATAGAGCGTTGCACCCTTGCTTTTTTCAGTTCCCATCGATTGGTACCACTCGGCACCATTATTGATAATCGCTGGAACTGCTGCGATCGATTCGACGTTATTAACAACGGTTGGCCGTGCATATAGACCAGCGATAGCTGGGAATGGTGGACGCAGACGTGGTTGACCGCGAAAACCTTCAAGTGAATCTAAGAGTGCAGTCTCTTCGCCGCAGATATATGCACCGGCTCCAACGTGTAGAACTAAATCCACTCCATTGCCAAGATGGCCAGCTTTGTAAGCATCTTCTATAGCTTGATTAAGTCGGCGGACAATATGTGTGACTTCTCCACGGATGTAAATAAAGGCGTGCTTTGCACGGATTGCATGCGCGGCAATGATGCAACCCTCGACCAAGACGTGTGGGTTTGCCATGAGTAATGGCATATCTTTGCAAGTACCGGGCTCAGACTCATCGGCATTTACAACTAAGTAGTGATCTTTATTATCGCCCTGCGGAATAAAGCCCCACTTCATTCCAGTTGGGAATCCCGCTCCGCCACGACCACGAAGGCCTGAATCTTTGACTAATTGAATAACTGCATCGGGATCCATAGCTAAGGCTTTTTGTGAAGCTGTGTAACCACCGTGACGCGTATATGCCTCAATCGTGAATGAATCCTTCTCATCCCAATGCGCTGAAAGTACAGGCGTTAACGCAGTCATTACTTGCCCTCTTTCGAAATCTTTAAACCGAGAAGAGTTGGGGCGCCAGCTTGAACACCTTCATGTGCTCTTCCATCATTGATACCTGCGAGAACTGCCGATGCTTCTTTCCACGTTACTAAAGTATCTGGACCACGTGTTGGTGGGATTGGATTTCCTTCGCGCATTGAATCAACTAAATCCTTTGATGACTGCACTGTTTGGTTGTCATAAAACTCCCAATTAGCCATAACTACTGGTGCATAGTCGCAGGCCGCGTTACATTCAATATGTTCGAGAGAGACTTTCCCATCCTCAGTCACACCGTCGTTCTCCACCCCTAGATGCTCTTTGAGGCCAGCGAAAATTGCATCCCCACCCATTACTGCGCATAAAGTATTGGTGCACACACCTACGTGATATTCACCAACCGGCTGGCGCTTGTACTGAGTGTAAAACGTCGACACTGCTGAAACTTCTGCCATCTCTAAAGTTAAAATCTTGGCAATGAGCTCAATGCCTTCGCCATTTACGTAACCCACGCGTGATTGAACAAAATGTAATAGCGGCATGATTGCCGAACGTGGACGCGGATAACGCTTAACAATTGAATCCATTATTGCGAGATCTTCGCTTGAGTAAGCCATTAGCGGTCAACGCCTCCCATAACTGGATCGATTGAAGCGACTGCGGCGATTATGTCGGCAATCATTCCGCCTTCACTCATAGCTGAAGTCGCTTGCAAGTTGTTAAAAGATGGCTCCCGGAAGTGCATACGGTAAGGACGTGTACCACCATCGGATACAACATGAGCACCGAGCTCGCCCTTTGGAGATTCAACTGCTTGATAGACCTGACCTGCAGGAACATGAAAGCCTTCAGTAACTAATTTGAAATGGTGAATGAGTGACTCCATTGAGGTTCCCATAATTTCTCGGATATGGTTAAGTGAATTTCCAAGTCCATCACTACCAAGGGCTAACTGTGCTGGCCAAGCAATTTTCTTATCGGCCACCATCACGGGCGCGCCCTCTAGATTTTCTAATTTATCAAGTGCCTGCTCGATGATGCGCAGCGATTGTTCTAGCTCGTTCATGCGAATCAAGAAACGACCATATACATCGCATGTATCGGCAGTGACCACATCAAAGTCATAATTTTCATATCCACAATATGGTTGCATTTTACGTAAGTCCCACGGAAGGCCGGTCGAGCGAAGTACCGGACCTGTGATGCCAAGTGTGGTTGCTCCAGCTAAATCAAGATAGCCAATCCCCTGCGTTCGCTTTAACCAGATTGAGTTTCCGACAAGAAGATTTGTGTTGTCCTTAAAGTTTTTGCGCATTAGTTTTACTGCATCTCGAATCTTTGGAATTGCACCTTCAGGAAGATCTTGTTGAACGCCGCCTGGACGGATATAGGCCATATTCATGCGTAAACCTGAAATCATTTCGAAGATATCTAGGACTATTTCACGTTCGCGAAAAGCGAAAAACATTGGCGTAATTGCGCCTAGCTCGAGAGCACCTGTGCCGAGGGCGACCATATGTGATGAGATGCGGTTGAGCTCCATCATCATCACGCGAATAACGCTGGCACGCTCTGGAACGTCATTAGTAATGCCAAGAAGTTTTTCAATCGCTAAACAGTAAGCAGTCTCATTAAAGATTGGTCCTAAATAATCCATACGTGTTACGAATGTTGTTCCCTGCGTCCAGTTACGGTACTCCATGTTTTTTTCAATTCCTGTGTGCAAATATCCGATACCGCAACGGACTTCGGTGACAGTCTCTCCTTCAAGTTCAAGAATTAAACGTAGAACTCCATGAGTAGATGGGTGCTGCGGACCCATATTTACGACGACGCGCTCTTCTTTAGTCGAACCAATTTCCTGAACGAGTGAATCCCAATCTCCACCAGTTACTGAAAAAAATCTTCCTTCAGTGGTTTCACGAGAAGGTGCGTATGGATCAAATGTTGTCACGAATAGCTCCTTCGTTCACTCGGCGGAGGAATAGTTGCGCCTTTGTATTCAACTGCAATTCCACCTAATGCGTAATCTTTGCGTTGAGGATGACCCTGCCAATCATCTGGCATCAAGATCCGAGTAAGCCCGGGGTGACCATCAAAAATTATTCCAAACATGTCGAAGGTTTCGCGCTCATGCCAGTTATTGCCAGCCCACACCTCAACTAGTGATGGGATGTGCGCATCGGCCTCTGAAACCGAAACCTCGAGACGAACGCGACGATTATTTGTCATGGAGAGAAGTGGATAAACAGCGACTAGTTCGCGACCAGTGTTGTTTGGGTAATGGATACCAGAAACCCCCATGCACATTTCAAACTTCAATACATCGCGTAAAACCAAGGAAATTTCAACTAATTTTTCACGCTTCACATGCAGGGTTAGTTCACCGCGATCTACAATTACGCGCTCGATGGAGGCTGAAAACTCAGGGTAAGCACGCTCTAAATCATCAACTAACCCATCAAAATAGCCACCATAAGGACGCTCAGATGATCCTGTCGACGCCGCGCTTCTTACTAGACCACCATAACCGGAGGTATCACCCGTACCACGTGCCCCAAACATTCCAGAATCAGTCATTTACGCGAGCAAACCCTTCATCTGGTGAGTTGGTTTCGCATTCATCGCAGCGAGTTCAACTTCCTTAATAATCTGCGCACGGTTAGCGCCAAGTTTTTCATCGAAAATTTTTTCATGAAGCTTCAAAATTGCATCCATTAACATTTCTGGGCGAGGTGGACAGCCGGGAAGATAAATGTCAACAGGCACTACGTGATCTACACCTTGGACAATTGCGTAGTTATTAAACATTCCGCCTGAAGAAGCGCAAGCACCCATCGCAATTACCCATTTAGGTGCCGACATTTGATCATATATTTGGCGCAATACTGGAGCCATTTTATTCGATACCCGTCCAGCAACAATCATTAAATCTGCCTGACGTGGGGATGCGCGAAAGACCTCCATACCAAAACGCGAAATGTCATACTTTGCAGCCGATCCAACGGCCATCATTTCAATTGCGCAACAGGCAAGGCCAAAAGTTGCTGGCCACAATGAATTCTTGCGCATGTAACCAGCAAGTTTTTCAACAGATGTTAATAAAAATCCACTTGGTATTTTTTCTTCAAGACCCATTTCTTAATCCCATTCCAATCCGCCGCGGCGCCAGACGTATGCATAAGCAATAAAGACGGTGCCAATAAAGATTGCCATTTCAACTAGCCCAAAGAGTCCTAATTGATCAAAGGTGACTGCCCATGGATAAAGAAAAACAATTTCAATATCAAAAATAATAAATAGCATCGCCGTTAAAAAGTATTTAACTGGAAAGCGTCCACCCTCTGCAGCTTGTGGAGATGGTTCGATTCCGCATTCATATGAATCTAACTTCGCGCGGTTATAACGAGCAGGCCCTGTGAGCGCGCCTGCTACTACTGAAATTAAGGCAAAAGCAAAGCCAATTGCCCCTAGTACCAGGATCGGCACATATGGGTTAAAGGTGGATATCACGTACGAAATCTTAGAGTCGTATGGCCTAAGCCAATGACCGCTAACCCTTTATCCCGATGTGAACTGTAACAACCCCAAAAGTCAGATTTTTCCAGGTTACAGAACTCCAACCAGCCAGCTCCATCGCCTTTGCCAAAGCCATTTGATCTGGCCATGCCCTAATTGATTGCGCTAAATACACGTAGGCATCGGGGTTTGACGCTGTTTTTCGAGCTAACGCAGGCAGAGCGCGCATCAAATATCCCATATATAGGCTGCGAAAGGGGCGCCACGTGGGGTGGGAGAACTCAACAACGACCATTCGCCCCCCTTTTTTAACTACACGAAGCGCTTCGGCGAGCGCCTTGTGGTAATCCACCGTGTTTCGCAGGCCAAAAGAGATCGTAGCCACATCGAAGTAATCATCATCAAAGGGAAGATTTAAGGCATCGGCCTTGGAGAAGTTTAGATATGGGCGGGATTTCCGACCCTGAGCGAGCATTCCCTCAGAAAAATCAGTTGAAAAGACGGTTGCGCCGGCTTTGTGCAAGGGCTCCGAGGAGGATCCCGGTCCAGCGGCAATATCGAGAATCTTCATGCCAGGGGCTGGAGCGATTATCTTCGTTGCCGCTCGGCGCCAGGCCTTAGTCCGGCCAAGAGACAAGAGATCGTTAACGATGTCATAGCGTTTGGCGACACCATCAAACATAGCCGCAACCTCTTTGGGATCTTTGCCAAGATTCGCACGGGACATATATACATTCTCCCTTGAAGTAGGCTCATCCACAACTTCATCGCCCAAGGAGAATCCCATGACATTTCCTGCTAGCTCTCTTCGAGCAAGCCTTTTGCCGCAGAGTAGTGTGCTGACTAATGCCACTCTCGTAGCTGGTGGAACGCTTTTTCTAGCAGCTCTGGCGCAGATTGCAATTCCTATTCCAGGATCTCCTGTACCTGTAACCGGCCAAACACTGGGCGTTCTTTTAATTGGAACCACATACGGATCTGGGCTGGGTTTGGCCACTTTTGCTCTGTATCTTCTCGCGGGAATCGCAGGTGCGCCGGTATTTGCAGGTGCGAGTTACGGAATTGAGAAGATCACAGGGGCCACTGGTGGTTATCTAATTGGAATGATGGTCGCCACATTTCTTCTTGGTATTTTAGCTAACCGTCAATTAGATCAAAGATTTTTAACCGCTCTTCCAACTATGTTAGTCGGCACTATTACAATTTTTACTTTCGGACTTGTTTGGTTGCACCACTTCACTGGAAATGACTGGAACTGGACAATTAATGCTGGTTTAGTTCCATTTATTTTTGGAGAGATTCTAAAGATTATAGTTGCAGGTACATCACTTCCTGTAGTGTGGCGATTCGTCAATAAGAAGAGTAGTTAATTAGAAACTGTATGCCATTGCTAATTCCTGTAACAACGACGCATCTTGGTGAGCACTTACCTCTTCTAGATCTACTACCTGATTCGAATCCAGTTGCTTGGGTTCGCGGTGGAGAAGGTTTAGTTGGTTGGGGAGTCTATGCAACAACTACCATAAGTGGCCACAATCGCTTTGCCGAGGCACGCAATTGGTGGTTGAAACAACTTGAAAGCTTTGCCGTAACAAATTCTGTACATGGAAATGGAACTGGTCCCGTACTATTTGCATCCTTTTCTTTTTCGGCAGAGGATGAATCAGTTTTAATTATTCCGCAAGTAATCGTCGGAAAGAAAGCAGAAAAATCTTGGATTACTTGGATCGGTCCATCCCCTCAACCAGATTTGAAATCAGTCGCTCCGCAATTAGTTCCAAACTCGATTACTTGGGACAATAACAGCGATGCAGATAGCGCATGGAAGGCTCGGGTCACTACTGCTGTTAATCGAATCCAAGGTGGTGCTCTTGATAAAGTTGTACTTGCCCGAGATTTCACTGGAATTGCTGGTGAAAATATTGAGCCACGAACGATCTTAAAAAAGTTGGCAGCAGAATATCCTTCAACGTGGAGTTTTGCAGTATCTGGATTAGTCGGTGCTACACCTGAATTATTGCTGCGATTGAGCCGTAAAATGGTTACTTCGCGAGTTTTAGCTGGGACGATTAGTAAAACCGGTGATGACGAGCGCGATTTAGCACTTGCGGCATCTCTTGCTCGTTCTTCGAAAGATTTAGAGGAACACGTCTATGCGGTGCGATCTGTTGCCGATGCTCTTGAACCTTTGTGTACATCAACAAATGTTCCTGAGTCGCCATATGTCTTGCACTTGGCCAATGTTATGCACTTAGCAACCGATGTAACTGGTGCTCTAGTTGAAAAATTGGCCCACGTTGATGCTTTTACAATCCTTGAACACCTTCATCCTTCAGCAGCAGTTTGTGGCACACCGCGAGAACAAGCTGCTTCATTAATAGCCGAAATCGAAGGAATGTCGCGCGGTAGATATGCCGGACCAGTTGGTTGGATTGATGCAGCCGGAGATGGAGAACTAGGGATTGCGCTTCGATGTGGTCAGATTCAGGGACGTTCGATTCGAATCTTTGCTGGTTGCGGGATAGTTGCCGGTTCCGATCCCGACAAAGAACTAGCGGAGAGTGAAGCCAAACTCATACCCATGCGAAGTGCATTAATTAAATAGAACTCATTTTTTCATAAATCGATTTCAAGTATTCCGCATTAGCTTCTCGTGATTGAACCTTAGCGACCACAACAGAAACACCTTTAATCGGTGCCGCCAATTCATTCTTAAGTTCTGCAATAGATGTAATCGTTGTTGAAGGTACTCCAAAT